>JAFGCE010000087.1 GCA_016932755.1 Candidatus Woesearchaeota archaeon | reverse complement strand
TGTCTATAACATGGTCTATGCAGGATTTGCAATACCTGCAGGAAAATTGTCTGACAGGTTCAGCAGGAAAAATGTTCTTTCAGCAGGATACTTCTTGTTTGGGCTGGTAGCACTTAGTTTTGCCCTTTGGGCAAACAGCCTGAGTGTCTGGTTTTTGTTTGGGCTTTACGGATTGTTCATGGCGGTAACAGACGGAGTCTCAAGGGCTTATGTATCAGACATCGTGAAAGCTGAAAACAGGGGATTTGCTCTTGGAGCTTACCATTCAATAGTCGGGATTATTGTCCTTCCGGCAAATTTGATAGGCGGCTTTCTCTGGAAAACAATAAACGCAGAGGCTGCCTTCATATACGCAGCGGCGCTTTCATTTATCTCTGCTGTACTTTTATTCACTCTTGTAAGGAAAAAATAAAATGAGAAAACAACGAATAATACTGCACCTGGACATGGATTATTTCTATGCTGCAGTTGAGGAAAGGGAAAATCCTGAGCTGAAGGGAAAGCCTGTTGTTGTTGGAGCTGACCCAAAGAAAGGAAAAGGAAGGGGTGTTGTAAGCACGTGCAACTATGAAGCAAGAAAATACAAGATACACTCAGGAACTCCGATATCAAAGGCGTACAAATTATGCCCTGAATGCATATTCCTTCCAGTCAATATGGAGCTTTATGCAGGCGTGTCTGACCAGATAATGAATCTGCTGAGAAAATACTCAGACAAGTCAGAGCAGGTAAGCATAGATGAAATGTACCTTGACATAAGCGGCAAAGTAAAGGATTTCAAGGGAGCTGAAGCTCTTGCAAGGAAAATAAAAAAAGAGGTAATGGAAAAGGAAAAGCTGAGCTGCTCAATCGGAATAGGCCCGAACAAGCTGATTGCAAAGCTTGCTTCAGACTACAAAAAGCCTGACGGGCTAACTGTTGTCAAGCCTGACAAGGTGATTGGGTTCATTTACCCGATGGATGTCAGAAAGCTGAGGGGAGTGGGGCCAAAAACAAAAGAAGCTCTCAATGAAATTGGGATAAAGACAGTAAAAGACCTTTCGTCAACAAAGCAGGAGAAGCTGATAGAAGGGTTCGGCAGCTTCGGCCACGAACTTCATCTCATGTCAAAAGGAAAGGACGACAGCGAGGTTGAGGAAAGCTATGAAATAAAGTCAATAGGAAGGCAGACAACTTTCCAGGAAGACACAAAGGATGAGAAGGTTATTTTGAATACAATAGACAAGCTTGCCGAGGAAACTCATGAGGAGCTGAAGCAGAACAAGCTGTTTTTCAAGACTGTGGCAGTTGTCGCAAGGTTTGAGGATTTTGACACGCATACTTCAGCGAAAACGCTTGCTGTTGCAACAGACAGCGCTGACCAGATTAAGGAAACTGCCAAGAGCCTGATGAAAAAATACCTCGGAGACAGGAGAAAGATAAGGCTTGTCGGAGTCAGGGTCAGCAAGTTTTCTGAAAAAGAAGCCCAGAAACAGCTTGTATAGTGCCGCGGTCGCATAACCTGGTATTGCGGGAGGCTCGAACCCTCCTGTCCGCAAGGACTTCTCGGTTCAAATCCGAGCCGCGGCGTAGCGAAGCGGAGCTGTGGTCGGGCTTGCTGAACTGGTTCAGCATTGTCCGAGCCGCGGCGTTTTTCTCATTAGTTTTTTAAATGAGTGCTTATTTTCCCTCTATGAAGACATAAAATGGGCCTAATCGATAAAGTCAAAGCTGAACTCACAGATACTTTTCCGGACAATGTCAGTGTTGTAGTAAGAGGATTCTCAGATGATGAGCATTTCAGCCACAATGCTTTCAAAAAATACAGGGCTGCAAGCCTTATCAAGGTTCCTTTGGCTATTGCACTGTTTGACGGCATTGAAAACGGCATGTTTGACCTTCACGAGGCTATTGCAGTCACTTCTGTTGACGCTGTTTACAGGGAAGAAGACCAGAACGGAAATGTTGACAGAGCAAGGATAGGGGATGAATTCACAGTTGACTATCTCCTGATGGAAGCTCTGGCAAAAAGCGACAACACAGCAACAAATATGCTGATTAGGTATGTGGGAATGGATTGTGTAAATGTCCTGCTTCACGAGTTTGGGTATGTTGAAACAGTTCTTGCAAGAAAGATGTGCGACAGGGAAGCAAGGGAAAAAGGGAAAGAAAATTACACAAACCCTTCAGAAATAACCCAGATGTTCAGAGACCTTAATACTGGAGCCATGCTCAAGCCTGAGCATTCACAGCACCTTCTTGGAATAATGGCACAAAGCAAGTTCCACAGCAAATTAACAAAATATCTTCCTAAGAGTATTGATGTTCCAAGAAAAGGAGGCTCGCTGGAGCCCTTGGGAGACCAGAAATCAGTTGCACATGATGTCGGGATAGTCAAGATACCTTATTCTCCTTATGTTATTGGGATTTTTACTGAAGGCTTTGAAAAAGACGAAGCAAATGAATTCATAGCACAGCTTTCAGGAAGGATTTACCAAACTGTTGTCAGGGAATAATTTATATATTTTAAAGCTAAACTTCTAGATTTATGATACCAAATGTTTTGTCAAAGCAGGAGATTCCTGACAAGATTCCTAAAGAAATGCAGAAGATAGTCAGGAAGCTAAAGAAATGCAGGACAAAAAAAGAGTGCCTTCAAGAAGCGTATAATGCGGTTGTCAAGAACCACTTTGGCTCCATGCTTGGAATTATAACATATTTTCCTGCTGTTTTTATAATGGATATCAGCAAGCTGTGGAAAACAAGAAATCTTCACTGCCATAGCATGAGCTACCTGCTAAGAGTTTTATTGATTAAAAGTGGGCGCTTCAATGAAAAGGACATAAAGCAGAAGCTGATATTCACGCACTGGTTTATACACATATTCCTTGTTGTTAATCTGGGCAAAAAATGGGTCAACGTCGACCCTTGGGCAAAGAATGCAGTGAAAAAAGGGATTGGATATTATTACGACGAAAACGCAAAGAACATCGAGCTTCTTGAAATAAAATAGTGCCGGAGGCGATATTTGAAATCGCGACTTCCACGTGCCTCAGTTAGATGAGTTAATCATCGGCAAGAAGCCTCATTGCTCAACACTTATGAGCGTGGCACTCTAACCAGGCTGAGTTACTCCGGCATTTAAAGAGGAAAAACGCTAGAACTTTTATAAAGCTTTCTTTATTTTTTCTGCAGTCCCCTCTGCTTCTCCATCTCCATATTTTCCCTGGGACCAGTGCTTCAACCCGTCTGTTTCAAGCCTTGGGATGATATGGACATGGTAATGAGGGACAATCTGGCCTGAAACCCGGTAGTTGCTCTGCAAAACATTGAATCCATTTACTTTCATCCCTTCTTTCACTGCTTTTGCAATTTTTTTTGTAGCTTTTGCAACGCCTGCCAGCAAATCATCAGGCATGTCAAGCAAAGTTTCGTGGTGTTCCTTTGGAACAACAAGTGTGTGCCCTTTGTTTACAGGGCCTATGTCAAGGAAAGCCAAGACTTTGCTGTCCTCATATATTTTTGTGCACGGAATTTCTCCCTTGATTATCTTGCAGAAAATGCAGTTTTCCATTTTTATTCCTCCTTAAGGTATTTTACGAATTTTTCCATGGCTTTTTTCCTGTGGCTTATTTTGTTTTTCTCTTCCTGGGGCATCTCTGCGTAAGTCTGGCTATGCCCGTCAGGCTGGAATATCGGGTCCCAGACAAACCTGTTTCCTCTTGCCTCAACTATTTTTCCGTTTACAACTCCCTCAAAAACAACCGGCTCTATTCCGGGCTTGCAGTATGCAACAACAGCCATTGCCTTCGCTGTCTTGTCCTCAAACCCGTCCAATAACTTCACAAGCTTTTTCAGCCCAAGCTTGTCTGCAAAGAACTTGATGTATTCCCCAGGCAGTCCGTTCAATGCATTGAAGCACAATGCAGTGTCGTCAACAAAGCAGGCTTTTCCAATTTTTTCAGCAGCATACTTTGCCTTGTGCTTTGCAATCTCCTGGGGGTCTGCCTGTATCTCAGGGCAGTCAAGATTGATGTGCTCGCATTCTATTCCGTTCTCTGAGAGGATTGCCTTGTCCTCCTCAAACTTTTCCCTGTTTCCTGTCACAAAAGCTATTTTCATTTTAATTCCTCAATTGCCCTTCTTGCCTGTATTGCAACCAGTTCAGGCACCTTGTCAAATTCTTCTTCAGAAAACCACCTGATTTCATTTGACTCCTCTTTATTGAGCATGATTTTCTGGCTTTTGTCTTTCATTCTTGCAAAATAGATTAAATCAATATGCTGATGCCCAGGCTTGATATCCTCAAGCTGGAGTATTTTTGGATGGTGCAGGATTTTAACTTGTTCGTAATCCTTCTCTTCGCCGACAAGCTCAACATCAAGCCCCGTCTCCTCTTTTACTTCTCTCAATGCTGCTGTTGTAGGGAGCTCGTTCTCATCAATATGCCCTCCCGGAGGAAGCCACATTCCCATCTGCTTGTGATGAACAAGCAAAACCTTTCTTTCATTTACAATGTAAACTGTTGCGACAAACTCTCTTGTTAAGCTCATTTTAGGTAATCCCCCAAAACCAGCTGTGTTGCCTTGCTCAAGTTTTCAGGCAGGCTGTCAAATGAAAACCAGCCGATATCATCATGCTTTTGGGGCTCCATTATTTTAGGCTCTCCTGATATTATTTTTGCCTTGAATGTTGGTGAAACCCAGTGCTGTTTTTCTTGAGGAAGTATATGGTTTGCAACTGCAATTATTTCACCAAGTTCAATCTCAACCCCTAGCTCTTCCTTTACTTCCCTCTTGATTGTGTCCTCCAGTGTGTCATTAAAATCAACTGCCCCTCCCGGGACCATCCACTTTCCGTGCTCGTTCTTGCAGTTCTTTCCTCTCAAAAGCATCAAGAATTCATTCTTGTCATTAAGTATAAGCGCTCCAACGCCAACTCCGATAAAATCTTTTCCCGGCTTCATTTCAGCTGCTCCATGACAGATTCAGTGTCCTCCCAGCTGTCAATTGCGATGTCTGCCCCTGCTTTCAGGAGCTCTTCTTTTGTGTAGACATTCATGGCAACCCCGACTCCGATTGCGCTGTTTGCTTTTGCAGCGCGCATGTCTTCAGGAGCATCCCCTATTACAAAGATTTTGTCAAACTTTCTTCCCAATGAGCATCTTTCAATTGCGTGCTTCACAATTCCCGCTCTTGTCGGAGCGTCGTCGCAGGTTGATATGTGGCTGAATTTATCGTAAAGATTTGTTTTTTTCAGGATAATGTTTGTTATTTTCCTTGCCCCTCCTGTGAACAAAGCAACAATCCCTTTGCTGTTTAGCGTGTCCAGAACATTGGGCATGTTTGCATGGACAAAAAGCGGGCTGACCCTTGAATAATAAAGATGGGCCATATGATTGATTGCTTCTTCCATCTGCGATTCTATCTTTTCTCCTGGGACACTGTCTTTCAAGGTATGCCTTATGATGCTGTGGGTTGTCCTTTCGCCGTTTTTCGGAGGCCTCAATCCTTCTTTTACATTAAATACCTCTTCGTACATCCTTTCATAAGCTGGAAAATGAACGTGATTTACATCCAGAATAGTGTTGTCCATGTCAAAAAGGTAAAGGTTCATTCTCCAAACGCCTCAAAATAGTATTTCACGCCGTCAGTTGTCATTCTTGACTTATGCACAGGAATTTCATTTTCCTTTCGGATTATTTTGTTTATTATGTGCAAATCGCTTGGGACAATTTCATCTTTATGCTCTTCAATTGTTTCCATATCAAACCATCTTAGCTCTCCTTCATCAGAGCTTTTTGCATCTGTATGCTCAGGCTCCATCTCGCACATAAACATAATAAAATGCCATTTGTCTTCTCCAGTGTCTTTGTCCTTGACAACCTCTGAGAGGATTCCCTTGACCTTTGAAACCTTGGCGTCAATACCTGTCTCTTCCTTAAGCTCCCTTACTGCAGTCTCTTCCGGGTGCTCTCCGAACTCTATTTTTCCGCCAAGAAGAGCCCAGTAGCCTACAAAAGGCTCTTTTGTCCTTTTCAAAAGAAGCACTTTCCCATTATCCACAACAACAGGTATTACCCCGGCTATTATCTTGCTCATTCCACACCCCTGATCCTGACTCCCATTCTTTCATGGATTATTCTCGCGTATCCCTTGTGCTCAACCTGAGACTGCTTTATTCCGAGCTTCTTGAATAATGAGTCTATTCTTTTTTTCCCGTCTTCCCCGTCTTCTCCAATCACTTCAACTTCAAGGTATTTGCCGAGCTGCTTGATATCATCAAGGCATAAGGACATTCCGTCAAGCTTTCCGTGCTCTCTTTTCTTGTTTACGTCAAAAATGTTCACCAGCCCGAGCTTTTCAAGGATTTTCTTCGCCTGCTCAACATTGCTTATGTCTGTTTCATATTCATGCCAGACTCCTGCCCTGTTTGTCAGCTCCTTGATTGCAAGCTGGTTCTTCTTTCCTTCCCTTATCCTTGTTATGAAATCCCCTGGGCCCTGGTCTGCCATTTCCTTTCCTTTCGGCTTGTAGTAAGAATCATCCTGCTGCTCGGTATAGAAAAATTCAGCCCCTAAGTCTATCAGCTTCTTCTTTATCTCAGAAAGGTCCTCAACTTTGGCTTTTGTTTCTATTTCCATCTATCCCCCGAGAAAAAAGAGAACTATCCCTTATAAAAAGTTTTTGGTGAAACTGTTTCAGTCTCTTGTGTCAAGATTGAAAACGCCGCCTGAACCTTTTAATGCTTCAGCTACCTTATCCCCCAATGCAAGTATCTCATCCTTTGTTGGATTCTTCTTCCAGTCGTAGATAAAGTCGTAAGGCCCGTAGTGCGCCTCAAATCCAAGCCCCTTAAGCTTTTTTGCCACGTCTGAAGCAGGCATTCCGCTTCCAAAATACATTATTAGGTATGTTTTCATAACAATACAGGATTTTTAATAATATAAAAATGTTTTGGTGTGGATTATATGGACTGGCCGGGATTTGAACCCGGAGCCTTCCCGAAGCCAACGGGATGCGATACCATTTCGCCACCAGCCCGTCTGAGAATTATCTTCTGGCAGCAAGTTTTATGTCAGATTCATGGACTGTTTTCCTTCCTGCGTGCTTTGCAATCCTTACAGAGTCTTCTGCTATCTTCCTTGCAATCTCCTCAAGCTTGTCAGTGAAGACAGACGCTGCGCCTGCAGCAACTCTTTTAGCTCCTGCGTTCATCAGAATCCTGGCAACAGGCGCTTTGGGAATAACAGTGCTTCTTTTTTCACCCATGGTAAAAACCCCCTTTGGTATTTGTAGCCAAATTTTAGAAAAACTACTTTATAAACCTTTTGATTGCCCCTGTCTCTGGCTTTTCTCGTAAGCCTTGATAAAATCCTGCCAGTTCCTGCATCCTGAAACATCAACCTGCGCTTTTGCCCAGATTGCAGCCCTTGCATCGCTGGCAAGCGCTATGTCAGGAGCGATATACAGCCTGTCATTTTGCCTGTTCTGCTCCTCATAAGACAAAACAGCATTGATTATATCCCCTACATTTTTTGTTGTGAGATAGCTATGGGTCTGAGGCTCAAGTGAAATATCCAGCCGCATAGCCCTCATGCCTTCCCTGTTCAGAACAAGCATCAGTATTTCCTGCAGGTTGGGAAGACCTTTCTCTGCAACTACTTCTTTCTTTCTGAAAAATCCTTTCTGCCGGGTTTGTATTTCTCCCCTGGAAGCTACAACTTTGTAAGCCATTATTTCCCCCTGCCCTCTGAAGACGAGTAATGGGCTTGTATTAATAAAGATTTGGCAAATAATTGATAAAATTTATAAAACAAGCAATTACAAGCACTAATAATGGGCATAAAAGAAACAATAAGGAAATATGCACTGCAGAATGCAGTAAGGTATGATGGAAAAGCCAACCCGGGGAATATCATCGGGAAAGTAATAGGTGAAAATCCAGAGCTTAAGACAAAAGGAAAAGAGCTGATGAAGGATATCCAGCAGATTGTCAGGGAAATAAACAAGCTTTCTGTTGAGGAGCAGACAAAACAGCTTCAGGAGCTTGCTCCCGAGATGCTGGAGAAAAAGGCTGTTGAAAAAGAGGTATTAAAGCAGTTAAAAAACGCAGAAAACGGAAAAGTCGTTATGAGGTTTGCACCTTCTCCGTCAGGACCAATGCATATCGGGCATTCTTATGCATTGAGCCTTAACTCAGAATACTGCAGGAAATACAAAGGAAAGCTGATTCTCAGGATTGAGGACACAAACCCTGAAAACATATATCCCCCTGCTTATGAAATGATTCCTGAAGAGGCAAAATGGATTACAAAAGGAAATATTGCATGGGTTTACATACAGTCTGAAAGGATGGACATTTACTACAAGCGTGCTGAGGAAGTAATCAGGAAAGGGCATGCCTATGTCTGCACCTGCCCTGCTGAAAAGTTCAGGGAGATGAAAATAAAAAGGATTCCGTGCCCATGCAGGACGCTGAAGCCCGAAGAGAACCTGCAAAGATGGAAAAAGATGTTCAAGGAATACAAGGAAGGGGATGCTGTTCTCAGGATAAAGACAAACATCAACGACCCCAATCCTGCAATGAGGGACTGGCCTGCTTTCAGGATTAATGAAAGCGAGCACCCAAGGCAGAAGAAAAAATACAAGGTTTGGCCTTTGATGAATTTTGCAGTTGCTGTCGATGACAAGGAGATGGGTGTAACTCACGCACTCAGGGCAAAAGACCATATGGATAATGAAAAAAGGCAGAAATTCCTTTATGACCACATGGGGTGGAAGATTGCTGAAACAATTTATGTCGGAAAAATTAATTTTGAAGACCTGATGGTTAAGTGCTCAAAAACAAAGCCGCTTATAGAGAAGGGGGATTATACAGGATGGGATGACATAAGGCTTCCTTTCCTTGCTGCACTCAGCAAAAGAGGATACCAGCCTGATGCTTTTATCAACTATGCGTTGGGCGTGGGGGTTACACAGAACGACAAGACCGTATCAAAGCAGGATTTTTTCAAATCACTGGACCATTTCAACAGGGCAGTAATCGAGCCGAATGCATACAGGTATTTTTTTGTTGAAAGCCCTGCAGAAATAAAAATAGAAAAAGCCCCAGAGCAGGAGATTGAGCTTGACCTGCATCCTGAAAACAAAAAGGGAGGAAGGAAGTTCAAGACAAATGACAAATTCTATATTGACAAATCAGACTTAAAGCAGCTAAAGGAAGGAAAACTGTACCGGCTTATGGACTGCCTTAATTTTGTGAAGAAAAAAGGAAAGTTCGTCTTTGACAGCACAGATTATGAAAAATTCAAGAAAAAAGGGGACAGGATAATCCACTGGCTTCCTGTATCAAAGGATTTGGTTCATGTTGCAGTCAGGATGGATGACAATTTTATCAAGAAAGGGCTGGGGGAATCCTCAATGTCAAAGCTGAAGAAGGGGGATATTGTGCAGCTGGAAAGGTTTGCATTTGCAAGGCTTGAAAGCAAAGATGACTCAAGGCTGGAATTCTGGTTCACCCACCATTAGATAAAAAGATTTAAATATTGGCGCAAAATTTTCAGGATTAGGAAAGTGAGGTGATTCAATAATGATAGTAGTAAAGGCAAAGATAAAGGAAATAGCAGGCGACTATAATGTTGCAGGGGATGTTGCAGAAGCGCTTAACAAGAAAGTTGAGCAGATGGTGAAAGACGCCTGCGCAAGAGCTGAAGCAAACGGAAGAAAAACGCTCATGGCAAAAGACTTATAAGAAAATTATTTTATTTTTTCCAATCTTTTTTTCAGGATTTCAATCTTGCTTTTCACTCTTCCAAGCTCTTTTTCAGTATATTTCTTGTCATGCCTTATCCTTTCAAAAAGTGTTTCGAGATTCATTATCTGCTCCTCAAGGATTTCGATCTCTTTCTGCTCAACACTAAACCTTCTTTTTATTGTGGACTGAAGCTCCTCTACCCTTCTCTCCCTTAATTTCTTTGTTGCGATATACCTTGTAAGCTTGTTCTCCAGGGATTCAATCTTTTCCCTTATCCTCCGGTTTGCAGCCTCCCTTGCCTTATGGTGCCTTATTATCTCTTCCTCTTTCTCAAGAACACCAGCGAGCTTTTTCTCAAGAACCTTCATCTCTTTTTTGTAAGCCTTTGACTTGATTGTCTTTTTCAGCTTCTTTATCTGGTCTTTCAGCTCTTCTTTTGCAGTATCCTTCTGCTTAATCCTGGCTGATGACCTGCCTAAATGCTTCAAAAGCAGCCTTGTCTTTTCTATATCGACATCCGGAGAAATCATTTTTTACCGAACATACCCTTTTTCTGCTGCGGTGGAGGGGGCATTGGGCCTGGTCTTGGCAGCGGCGCTCCCATTCTTGGCAGAGGAGGGGGTGCCATCCCTTCCTGTTTTGGCGCTCCTGGAAGAGGAGGCAGTGGACCTCCTGTCCTGAAAGGAGGCATTCCTGGAGGGGGCATTCCCTGGAAGGGCATAGGCGATGAAGGCCTTGGAGGAGGCATCGGCGAACCAAAGTCAAGTGGTTTTGGGAATTCAGGCCTTGGCTTCTCTGCCTCTCTTGATTTTTCAGCCTCCTTAGCCCTGTATATTACTCCAACCTCTAATTTGTCCTTTATTTCATTCATGATATCAGCCAAGGCAACTATGCCTTCAGCGATTTCAGAATTCTGCTCTAAAACCTTGTTCATCTTGTCCATGAAAGGAGCCATCCTTTCCTTGAATGTCATTGCCCCTTCCTCAACTTCAACAGACTTTTCAGCTTCTTCAAATATCTCAATCAGCCTGTCCATCTTTCTTGTTAAAACATCATAAGAAACCTCGGCATGCTTGCCTGCTTCAGGAGGCAGGGATTTAAGCCTTCTAAGCTCGTCTTTCAATTCAACAATCTCCTTGTGCGGCAGAAGCTCGTATTCTTCCTCCATAGCCTCTTCAGGAGCAGTTTTAGCAGAAGCAGGTTTTCTAGGACTCTTTTTATCAGGATCAGCCATGTTCTATCGCCTCTTTTTTATTTAATACACGAATTAGGAGCATTATTCTTTATAAATATTGCGATTTGAGAAGAATAAGTTAAGAAGAAGTGAAAAAAGAAAAAATAATGAATAACTACATCGGAGGCATTCCGCCCATTCCGCCCGGAGGCATTCCGCCCGGCATTCCTTCCCCTCTGCCAGAGCCTGAGCCTGCAATCACATCATCAATTCTCAGAATCATGTTTGCAACTTCTGATGCTGACTTGACTGCCTGTGTCTTGATTTTAAGCGGCTCGATAACCTTGTTTCTCCAGGAGTCCATTACCTTTCCTGTGAAAACATTGATTCCTGCCCATTTCATTCCCTTGTCATGCGCTGCCTTAAGCTCAGCCATCTTGTCAATAGGGTCAAGCCCTGCGCTTTCTGCAAGGGTGACAGGGATTATTTCCATTGCTGTGGCAAATGCCTGGACAGCAAGCTGCTCTTTTCCGCTCATTGAGTTTGCAAACTTCTTCAGCCCTTTTGAAACCTCAACTTCAGGAGCCCCTCCGCCTGCAACAACCTTTCCTACATGGATGGATGCTGCCAGGTCGCCGACAGAGTCTTCAAGAGCCCTCTTGACTTCGTCAACAACATGCTCTGTCCCGCCCCTCACAAGGATTGTTACTGATTTGGGATTCTTGCACTGCATTACAAATGTCATCTGCTCATCGCCGACTTTTCTTTCCTCAACAATGCCTGCTTTTCCAAGCTCCTTGGAGGTAAGGTCATCAAGGTTTGTGACAATTGAAGCTCCGGTTGCCCTTGCAAGCTTTTCCATGTCTGATTTCTTGACCCTTCTTGCGGCATAGATTCCTGCCTTTGCAAGGAAATGCTGAGCCATATCATCAATGCCTTTCTGGCATAAAAGCACAGTTGCCCCGCTTTGTATGACCTTGTCAGCAAGCTTTTTTATCATCTTCTCTTCCTGGTCAAGGAAAGCCTGCATCTGGCTCGGGTCTGTTATCTGTATCTTTGCGTCAACTTCTGTGTTCTTCACCTCAAGAGCTGAGTCAACCAGTGCCACCTTTGCATTGTGGACTGTCTTCGGCATTCCTGAGTGGACCCTTTCCTTGTCCAATACAATTCCCTCAACAAGCTCTGTGTCCTCAACTCCGCCTCCGACTTTCTTTTCTATCTTGATATCTTCTGAGTCAATTGAAAACTTTCCGTCAACCTGGTCAGCAACTGAGACAACAGCCTTTGCAACCATATCAGCAAGGTACTCCTTTGAAGCTTCTGCGCCTTTTCCTGTCATTGCCGTAACTGCAATATTCCTCAGGATGTCCTTGTCCTTCAAAGTGACTGGCTCTGATATGCTGTTAAGAATTTCTATAGCCTTCTCAGCAGCAAGCCTGTATCCCTTTGCTATGATTGTTGGGTGTATGTTCTGGTCAAGGAGGTTCTGTGCATTCTTCAAAAGCTCTCCTGCAAGAACAACTGCTGTTGTTGTGCCGTCGCCGACTTCATCCTCCTGCGTCTTTGCAATCTCTACAATCATCTTTGCAGAAGGATGCTCAATATTCATCTCTTCAAGAATTGTGACTCCGTCGTTTGTTATTGTAACATCCCCGAGGGTGTCGACAATCATCTTGTCCATTCCTTTTGGACCCAGTGTTGTCCTCACCTGGTCTGCAACCAGCTTGGCTGCCTCGATATTGATTTTCTGCGCATTCTTGCCTGATGTTCTCTGAGTCCCTTCAGGCAGTATAAATATAGGCTGTATTTCCCTTGACATGTTCTCATCCCCCATAATTTTGATAGAAAAAGTTAACAACCACTTCTATATAAATGTTTTGTTTTATAGCCTCTAAAACTCTTTGATGAATTTGACAAGCTCCTCTGCTTTTTCAAAATCCAAAAACTCCTCTTTTGTTATTGATGGAATGTCCTTCGGCTTTTTTTTCCTGAAGATTACAAGATTATCCGCGTCTATCATTCTTGCCAGGCTGTTAACCTGGGGGTTCACCTTATCCCCTACTTCTGTGAGGATTATTTCCCTGTTCATCTTTGCAATCATGTCAAAAGGGACTTTCTTTGTTTCAGAAACATCAAACCCGAGCTCCCTGTATTTCTTCGCAAAAGCAGAGCTTGCCTCGGACAAGGTTTCAATGCTTTTGCCTGAAAGCACATCTATCCTGTCAAATACAGAAGCTCCGAATAGGTCATAAATTTTCAGCGCCTTCTGGACAGTAACCTCAGCCATGCCGTCCTCGTACCTTGCAGCCATCCTTGCGCTCACCCCGAGCTTTTTTGAAAGCGCTGAAATTGACAGCCCTTCCTTTTCCCTTGTCTCCCTCAGCTTCTTCCCTATAATCCTCGCAACCAATCCTGCGTGGGTGCTTGCGACAAAAGGAAGCTTTCTCTCGACACAGCTCTTGAATGTGGATGCATTCAGTGTAGAAATCCCGTATCTTGCGTAAACAACATAGTCATCCAGCATGCATCCTGCTTTCTCAGCTATTATTATTGATGATGCGTTTATGTATGATGCAATCCTTTTCATCTGGACTGCGTAATCCTCGCTTATGGAGTTTGCATCCTCAAGAATCTTAATAAGGAGAATTGATGCGCCTTTTCTTGCTATTATGTCAAAGCAGGTTCTTGTGAGGGATTTTACAGTAAATCCTTTCTTCAGCAAATAAACCCCTATCTCCTCAGCCAGTTTCTGCCTCATGGAGTATACAAACACATGCTGGAATAAAAAGGTTTTGCAAAAACCATAATTTTTAAATACTTCCTGCCTATCTTACAGTATTATGAGTGGAGATCTTTTAGTAGCTGGGGGAGGGCTACCTATACAAAGAAGGTTAGCCAGGTTCCCAAGGGGAAAAAGCACCCCTGATGGGAGTTTCTTTAGAGATGCTGCTTTAGCGCTGAATGAATTCAGCGAAGCAAACAGGGCACATCTGGTAAATATAGGATATACTTCCCCAAATTCCATAAGCCTGACTTATACAACCCCTTTAGTGACGCAGAATGAGCTGAGTGATTTTTTGGATTCAACATTCAACTATGACCAGGCATACAGGAAAAGCGGCATTGATGGAGTGGGGCTTATGTCAGGAATGATGACTGCTTCATTTCCTGTTACGCTTGCAGAGATTTTGTTTCCTGGAATTGCAGACCTTTCATATGAACTTAGGTTCACAGAGCCTCAGGCAGTAGGAAACGACGGATGTTTCTCAGAGATTGAAATAGAAATAAGAAAATACGAGCCAGAAGACGGGCCAGATGGCAACGATATTGTGGTTATTTTGGCAAACTGCTATAATGACGGAGAAAAAAAGGCCCATCACCTGCAGAACAGGCATATAAAGAAGAGGGGTAGTGTTTTTGTGGGAATCACAGGAACACTGCCAAAACCTGATGATGAAGACAGCAAGATTTACATACCTCTGGAAGATGAGATATTCAGCCTTTTCTACGACAGCAGGTTATTTAACAATGATTACATATTAAACAGGCTTGGAAAACTAAAGACTCCTGGATACCTCCTTTCACTTATACCGGGGCAGATAGCCCAGGAAGGAAAAAGGCTTGGCCTGGAAGGAAGGTATTGGATGCAGACTCTTGCTTTTAACGGAAAGGGGATTACTTCGGATGATTTCACCATAGGAATCCATTTCAATGAAACCAAGCTTGACATCTTCCGGGAGCAGAAAAAAAGATATCTCAAGCCTGAAACTTTGATAAATGCAGGGGGGTATATCATCGCAGCAGGCCAGGCAGTAATAATCGCCCCTTCTCAGCCGGAAGACACGCGAAAAAGCGCCTGATTTTTCCAGCCAGTTCTTACATCTTCTTATATCTTGACCAACAGATAAACTTAAATACTATTTATTCTCCCAGAATATTATGAAAATAACAATCGCAGGAACTCCCGGAAGCGGGAAAAGCACTGTTGCGCAAGAGCTCGCCAAGAAGCTGGAGTTCAACAAGTTCTCTGCAGGTGATTTCATGAGAAACCTTGCAAAAGAAAAAGGGATAACCCCTCTTGAGCTCAGCAGGCAGGCAGAGCAGGAAAGGGAAATTGACGGGAAGATTGACAGATGGGTGGAGGCAACAGGGGAGGCTGACGACAATTTTGTGATGGAAGGGAGGATTGCCTTCAATTTTATACCTGATTCTGTCAAGATATTCCTTGACGTTTCTGACGACGAGGCTGCGAGAAGGATATTCCATGAAAAAAGGGCTGAGGAAAAGGAAAACACAACGCAGGCTGCTACATTTGAAAACATAAGGAAAAGAAAAGAGTCTGAAAAAAAAAGATACAAAGAATATTACGGGATTGACTGTACAGACCCAGACAATTACGACCTCGTGATTGACACGACAGGGATTCCGGTAGAGAAAGTTGTTGACCAGATACTTGAATTCCTGGAAAAAGAATATCCGGAGGGCTGAGCATGATAAAAAAGAATGATTTTATTGAGATTGAATACACCGGCAGGCTGAAAGAGGAAGGCGCTGTCTTTGACACAACAGATGAAAAAACTGCAAAGGAAAGCCACCTTTACAGGGAGGACATGGAATACGGGCCCATAACAGTCTGCATCGGAGAAAAGCATGTCCTGAAAGGAATAGAGGATTTCATTATAGGCAAGGATGTTGGAAGCTACACTATTGACATAAAGCCCGAGGATGCTTTTGGAAAAAAGAATGCAAAGCTTATCCAGATGATACCCTCAAGGAAATTCACAGAGCACGGCATAAAGCCTGTGCCAGGACTGAGTGTTAATGTTGACGGGATGATAGGGCTTGTAAAGAGCGCGTCAGGCGGGAGGATTCTTGTTGATTTCAACCACCCTCTTGCAGGAAAAGAGCTTGTATATGACATCAAAGTCAGGAAGATTGTGACAGGCAAGGAAGAGCAGATAAGGTCGCTGCTGAGCCTTATTCTAAGCCTCAAGAAAGAGGATTCTGAAATAGAACTCAAGGACAAGGAAGCAAAGGTCAAGATAAAGAAAAAGTTCCCGGATGAAGTTCTTAAAAAGGTCGGGGAGAAGATTAAAGAGCTTGCCCAGCTTTCAAAAATTGAACTTACTGCGGAATAGAGAAAAATTTAAATACATCCTTGATTATGGTTAAATAAAAGAGTTTTAGAGGTGGGAAATTTGGATGATGTGTTCATAACAAAAGAGGGCAGTTACGAAGAAAATTCTCAAAAAGAGCTTAATGTTAACTCAAATTCTGCTCCTGCCGGGCAAATGCAGGACGCTCCAAAGAAAAAGATGAATGTTGATGAAGAGCTTGAGCAGTTTCTCAAAGAGCAGAGGGCTGCAATAAAAGTTGTTGGAGCAGGAGGGGGCGGAAACAACACGATAAACAGGATGACTGAAATAGGGATTGTCGGGGCTGAAACAATAGCTGTAAACACAGACGCGCAGGACCTGCTGTACACAAATTCAGACAAGAAAATACTGATTGGAAGGCAGGTTACAGGCGGGCTTGGAGCAGGCTCTGACCCCAAGATTGGCGAGGAAGCTGCAAGGGAAAGCGAGTATGAAATAAAAAACCACCTCCAAAAATCAGACATGGTTTTTGTTACATGCGGTATGGGAGGGGGGACAGGAACAGGCTCTGCCCCTGTAATTGCAGAAGTCGCCAAAAAGCTCGGCGCCCTTACTGTAGGGATTGTCACAATGCCTTTCACAATGGAAGGCCACAGAAGGTATGACAACGCAGTTATCGGGCTGGAAAAGCTGGAGCAGATTGTTGACACGCTGATAGTTATCCCAAATGACAAGCTTCTTGAGCTGGCGCCTGACCTGCCGCTTCACACAGCATTCAAGGTTGCTGACGAGATTCTTACAAACGCTGTCAAGGGAATTTCAGAGCTTGTCACAAAAGCAGGGCTTGTAAACCTTGATTTTGCTGACATAAGGGCTGTAATGGGCAAGGGAGGCGTTGCCCTGATTGGCGTCGGGGAGTCTGACACAGAAAACAGGGCGCAGGAAGCTGTTGAAAAGGCAATAGAAAACCCCCTGCTTGATGTTGACATAACAGGAGCAAACGGCGCTTTGATTAATGTTGCGGGCGGAAAAGACATGTCGCTTAATGAGGCAAAGCAGATTGTTGAGACTGTCGCGGAAAAGCTTTCAGAGGATGCCCGGGTCATCTGGGGAGCGCAAATCTACGACGACCTTGAACATACAATAAGGGTCATGCTTATAGTGACAGGAGTCAAGTCTGCGCAGATATTCGGAAAGTCAAGGACAATGGCAGGAGAGCAGAAGAAAGAGATGGCTTCAGAGCTCGGCATTGAGTTCGTTGACTGATTCTTTTGTTTTTATCTTTTAATTAACCACAACATTTATAAATAACTGCGTAACTATTAGTGTTAACTGCTTCTTAAAGAGACTTGAGAGGTAGTTTGAACAAAAATGGAATTCGAGCAGCAGCAGACATGGAAAACAAGGCTTAAGTCGTACCTGAAAGAGTGCTGGAGAGTGCTTAGGATAACAAAAAAGCCAAGCGCTGAAGAATTCAAGGTTATAGTCAAGGTTTCAGGAATCGGCATGGCGGTTATCGGGTTAATCGGATTTTTGATAAACATGATGAAACAGCTGTTGTTTTGAAAAAATTTAAATAAGCAAAGCAGGAAAATACAAAAAATGGCAGAAGAACCAAAAAGCAATATATATGCCCTGAGAACTACAGCCAACAGGGAAGACCAGGTTATGGACTTTGTTTACAGCAAAGCCAAGAAGAAAAAGCTGGATGTATTCTCAGTCATAAGGCCGCACGGAATGAGGGGCTACATATTTATTGAGGCAAAAGACAAGCAGAATGCAGAGCAGGCTGCTTTCGGAGTCCCTTATGCAAGGGGAATTCTGCCTGAGCCGATTGACTATGCTGAAATTGAGCACATGCTTGAGCAGGTCAAGAGGGAAATAAGCATCAAGAAGAATGATATTGTTGAGATTATCTCAGGTCCTTTCATGAGGGAGCAGGCAAAGGTCACAAGGGTTGACAAGACAAAAGAAGATGTTGTTGTTGAGCTTCTTGAGGCTGCTGTCCCTATCCCGATTACAGTCAAGATTGACGCTGTCAGGGTAATAAGAAGGGACTCCTCTGATACAGAGGAGAGAGAGGAATAAGGCGAAACCTTTAAAAACAAACTGGTTTTCCATTCTATGAATTAAGTGGTTAATATGGCAGAACAAATAATCGAACAGCTTGTTGAAGGCGGAAAAGCAACAGCAGCGCCTCCGCTCGGACCAGCTCTTGGGCCTTTGGGCGTCAATATAGGGCAGGTTGTTTCTGAAATAAACAAGAAAACAGCTGATTTCAAGGGAATGCAGGTTCCTGTAAAGGTTATTGTTGATACTGCCACAAAGGCTTTCAAGATTACGGTCGGAACACCTCCTGCTTCAGCTCTTATCAAGAAAGAGGCAAAGATTGAGAAAGGCTCAGGAAACCCTCTGGTGGACAAGATTGCTGATTTGAAAATTGAGCAGATTATCAAGATTGCAAAGATGAAGGGAGATTCCCTTCTTGGAAAAGACAATTTCGCAAGAGTAAAGGAAATCTGCGGAACATGCAACAGCATGGGAGTCATGGTTGAGGGAAAGCCTGCTTTTGAAACAATTGCCGATATAAACAGCGGAAAGTACAAGGAAGAAATCTCAAAAGGAAAGACAGAGCTCTCGGCAGAAGAGCTGAAAGAGCTTGAGGAAGAAAGGAAGAAGCTCAAGGAAGATATGGAGAAGAGAAGGGCTGAGTTTGAGGCAACTGCCAAGAAGATTATTGCAGAGATGCAGGGCAAGGAAAGAGGAGCAATCAAGGCCAAGCTTGTTGAGGCAAAGATTCCTTCTGAGATGATTGACGAGCTGCTTCCTATTGAGGCAGCTGCAGGAGGAGCAGCGCCTGCCGGCGGTGCAAAGCCAGCTCCAGGAGCAGCACCAGCTGCTGCAAAAGCTGCAAAGAAGGAATAAGCTGATTCTTTGTT
>JAFGCE010000086.1 GCA_016932755.1 Candidatus Woesearchaeota archaeon | reverse complement strand
TTCCCCTTCCCTTTTTGACAGCGCTAGTTATCCTAGGCGGTCTTATCTCATCTCCACTTAATCTATTCATATGTCTCCCCTCACTTTTATATAAATTATATAGATAGGTTGTGTTTAGGAATATAAAAAACTTACGCTATTTTCAAGAAAAAAAGGAATTATTTTCATTTTTAATGTGTTTTCAAGAAAAAAAATCCGGCTTGAGGTTAAATGTCAATTGTGCATTCCATATCTTTCTTGCTTTCAGGCTTTATTGCCTCAAATACAATCTCTTCAGCATGGGTAACTCCCTTGATATCCTCTTTTATCTTTTCAAAATCCTCTTCTGATATTTTTGCCTCGACAACAACCCTTTTTACAGGCTCTTTCAGGGAAATGTTCTGCTCAGACTTTGCTCTCCTTACATGCTCAACAGTGAAATCAGCAATTTTTCCGAGAATTTCAGCATTCTCATCAGCGAGATTCTCGTCGTATGACGGCCATCCTGACAGGTGTATGCTTTTTTTCTTTTCATGCTTTTTGAAGAATGTGTGGTATATCTCTTCAGTTATGTAGGGCATTATCGGCGCCAAAAGCTTTACTGTTGTCAGTATTGCCCTGTAAAGCGCATGCTGGGCAGACCTTCTTGCGTTTTCCCCTCTTTTGTCAGGGTTGTAAAGCCTGTCCTTTGAGACTTCAAGGTAATAATCGCACAAATCCTGCCAGAAGAACTTCTCTGTTTCCATTTTTGTTTTGGAATATTCATAATTTTCAAAGCTCTCAGTGCATGACTTTACCATCCTGTTCAGCTTTGAGATTAATGCCTTGTCATAAGCCTCAAGATCTATATCAGCATGTTTCACAGGGTCGTAATCCCCAAGGTGCATGAATGCAAACCTTGCAGCGTTCCAGAGCTTTGTTATTGTTTTTACTCCTGTGACAAGGTCTTTTTCCTGGTAAGGCATGTCATCCCCCAGCTTTGAGCCTCCTGCCCAGAACCTCAGCGCGTCTACAGGGTATTTCTGCCATACAGCCTGCGGCTCTACAACATTGCCTTTTGACTTTGACATCTTTTTTCCATGCGGGTCCAAAGCCCAGCCGGATATTGCAATGTCATTCCATGGCCTGCTTTTGTAATGAAGGTAATTCTTTACAACTGTGTTAAACAGCCAGAACGTAATTATGTCATGCGCCTGTGGTCTTAGGCTCATAGGGTATATTTTCTTGTAAACAGGATTGTTCTTGAAAAGCTCTGTCGCAAGCTGGGGGGTCAATGAGCTTGTTGCCCATGTATCAAGCACATCTTTTTCAGGCTCAAAATCATTGCTTTTGCATTTTGCACAGGCTTTTTTTGGCTTGTCAGCCAGAGGGTCAACAGGAAGCTGGCTTTCGTCTGCAACAGCCACTTCCCCGCATTTTTTGCAGTACCAAACAGGAAACGGAACCCCAAAATGCCTCTGCCTTGAAATGCACCAGTCCCATCTCAGCCCGTCAATCCAGTTGTCATACCTGTGCCTCATATGCGGCGGATGCCAGTTCATCTCCCTGCCTATTCTTTTGAATTCATCCTTAAGGTCCAGATATTTTATGAACCACTGCTTTGTCTCCAGAATCTCAATTTCTGTTCCGCACCTTTCGTGCACATTCACAGTGTGCTTTATCTGCTCCTGCTTCAGAAGAAGCCCCTCATTTTTTAAGTCCTCAATTATTGCTTTTCTCGCATCTTTTATAGGCATATCTTTGTATTTCCCTGCAATCTCAGACATTCTGCCGTCTTTTGTTATTGCAATCTTAAGAGGAAGATTGAACTCTTTGTAGTGCTCAATATCATCCTGGTCTCCGAAAGTGCAGCACATGAGAATTCCTGTCCCTTTTTCAGGGTCTGCTTTCTGCGACGCCATTATCGGAACTTCATGCCCGAAAATAGGGACTCTTGCATTTTTTCCAAAAAGTTTCTTGTACCTCTTGTCATCAGGATGCGCGAATATGGAAACACACGCCGGAAGAAGCTCAGGCCTTGTTGTGGCGATTATCAATTCTTTTCCGTCATCAAGCTTGAAAATAATGTGGTTGAATGTTGAAGGGGTTTCCTGGTCCTGAAGCTCAACCTGGGCTATCGCTGTCCTGCATTCAGGGCACCACATTGTAGGCGCTTCTTTTTGGTATTCCCTGCCCATCTTGTAAAGTTCAATAAATGATTTTTGCGAAATCCGCTGGCAGTGCTCGTTTATTGTTGTGTAGAATATTGAAAAGTCGCAGCTTATCCCAAGATGCTTCCAGTCCGCAATGTACTGGGGCCTTATTTCATCAAGGGTTTCAAGGCATAATTTCACAAAATCCTTCCTTTCCATCCTTGTTGACTTGACTTTCTTCATCTTTTCAATAAGCCTTTCAGTTGCAAGCCCGTTGTCATCTGTTCCGAAAGGATAGAATATGTTTTTCCCCTTCATTCTGTTGAATCTTACCATAAAATCCTGCTGGGAGTATGAGAATGCGTGGCCTATGTGCATCTTGCCTGAAACAGTAGGCGGAGGAGTGTCTATTGCGTACATATCCCCGTTTGCCTTAGGGTCAAACTTGTATACCCCTTCCTTTTCCCAGTACTCTTTCCACTTGTTTTCAGACTCTTTCCAATCGTATTTCTTCGGGATTTCCTCATTAGCCATATAAGGCTAAAAGAGGCAGGGTTCTGTTTATAAAATTTGTGATTTATCCTCTTAAATCAATAACTTAATAAATTCTGGAGTTACTCCACTAAATATGACTCTTTCATGGGTAAAAAAATACGAGCCCAAAAAAATCGGGGAAATTGAAGGACAGGATGAGGCAGTAAAGGAATTAGACAAATTCGTGGAAAGCTTTTCAAAGCAGAAAAAGAGGGCAGTGCTGCTTTACGGCCCTTCAGGCTCAGGGAAAACTGTTTCTGTATATGCTGTTGCAAAAAAGCACAATCTTGAGATGCTTGAGGTTAATGCATCAGACTTCAGGAATAAAGAGCAGATTGATTCCAAGGTAGGGCATGCCTCAAGGCAGATGAGCCTTTTTACAAAAGGAAAAGTCATTTTGGTTGACGAGATTGAGGGGCTTTCAGGACAGCAGGACAGGGGGGGCTTGGCTGCGCTTGCAAAACTGATAGATGAAACAGCGTTTCCGATTGTCCTGACTGCACAGAACCCTTGGGACCAAAAATTCAACGCAATAAGGAAAAAAACAAGCCTGATACATTTTGAAGAGCTCGGCTATTCCAATATTTACAATGTGCTGAAAAGGATTTGCAAAGAAGAAAAAATAAAATTTGATGATATTGCCTTAAAGGGGCTTGCAAGAAGAGCAGGCGGGGACTTAAGGGCAGGCATAAATGACCTGCAGAGCCTTGTTGAAGAGAAAAAAGAGCTGACAAGGGAATCTCTGGAATACTTAAGCCAGAGAAGCAAGATTGAGTCCATGCCTTCTGCATTGATTAAGGTGCTGAAAAATTCCGACCCAAAGATAGCTTTGGGAGCTTTTGAGAATGTTGAGGAGGATATTGACAAGCAGTTCATCTGGCTGGATGAGAACCTTCCGAAGGAATACAAGGACACTAGCGATTTGGCAAGGGCTTATGAATTTATGAGCCGGGCAGACGTATTCAAGGGAAGGATAAGGAGATGGCAGCACTGGAGATTTCTTGTTTATGTCAACGCACTGCTGACAGCAGGGGTTGCGGTTTCAAAAGATGAGAAATACAAGGATTTTGTAAGCTACACCCCCACAAGAAGGATTCTGAAAATCTGGGCTGCAAACATGAAATACCAGAAAAGAAAGGCAATTGCAGCAAAGATTGCAGAGAAAACACACACTTCATCCTCAAGAGTGATGAAAGACACGCTCCCTTACCTGCAAACTATATTCAGGGAGAACAAAAAAATGGGAAAAGAGCTCGCAGATGGGCTTGATCTTGAGCCTGAAGAGCTGGACTGGCTCAGCAAATAATTAAAGAGGCGCTCCGTCCTCGTCTGTTTCTGCAGATGCCACACCCGTGTCTATTATCCCTCCGTCTTCATCTGTTTCTCCAGCAAAATATCCTGCTTTGCCTATTGGGTGCCCATCCTCATCCCTTTCTCTGTTGTCAGCGATTAATGCAGAGCCAAGCGATGGAGACTCTTTTTGTTCTGGCATAGGCACTCTTAATGCATGCCCGTCCTCATCTGTTTCTGCAGAAGTATCGATTTCTGCAATAACCCCTCCGTCTTCATCATGTTCAACTAATATTGGGGAATCGCCAATCATGTAACTTCCTAAGTCAGCTCCTCCTTCTCCTACCCCGCGGTTTTTTGGAAGCTCAAACAAATCATAAGCTTTTGGCACAAAAAGATTCCTTCTTCTTGGCTCGTAGCCTTCGGGCATCAGAAGCTGGTCTCCTATTATCGTAAATTCTATGTCCTGCCTGACTTGTTTTCTGTCGGCATCATATGCAATAAAATCTTTTCCTTCCCACAATCTGTAAATAAGTTCTCCAAAGACAGTGTCCCCAACAAGCCAGCTTTGCACAACAGCAGTCTGTTCTTTTCTCTGCTCTGCAGTCATGCCGAGTTTTGCTGGTATTGCAAGAACCTTCAGATTAGAACCAGCTTGTTCAAGAGCAAGCGTATGTTTGGTATATTGAGTTTCTCTTGCTTCTCTTGCCGCTTCTTCAACTCCCGGACCCTCAAGCAGCCTTTCCAAATCATGTTCATAAACCCTGAAGAATGAATTAAACTTGCCAGAGCCTTCAAATTCAAAAGGTATTGAATCCCAAAATGTAAAGCTTTTTTTGCAGGTTCCGATATTTATTGCAGTTTCCCATTGGTTGGTTCCTTTTTGAACAAAAAAAGGAGTTTTTCTTCCGTGTATCGGCACTGCATATTCATTGCCAATATCTCCTATCGCTCTTTTAACAGAATCAAAATCCTGGACACATCCTAAATAAATCATTGTTCCACCCCGCTAAAAAGGGAAAGAAAGGGAGTATATAAAATTTAGGAAAACTATTTAAACAAGAATAAAGTGCTTAGTCTAGTATGGCAGAAAAGCTTACAATAGATAATATATCCACTTTTTGCAAGTCTAAGGGTTTTATCTACCCAAGCTCCGAGATATACGGAGGCATGTCCGGATTTTTTGATTACGGTCCATTAGGAGCAGAATTAAAAAACAACATAAAGCAGGCTTGGTGGAAGTTCCATGTCCAGGACAGGGAAGATATTGTAGGTATAGACGCTTCAATAATAATGCACCCGAATGTCTGGAAAGCCTCAGGCCATGTGGCAAATTTTGAGGATATTCTTGTTGAATGCACAAAATGCAAGGAAAGATACAGGGCAGACCATTTGATTGAGGAGGCTTTGAAGATACAGGCAGACGGGCTTAAAGCGGATGACATACAAAAGTTGATTGAGCAGAACAAGATAAAATGCCCGAAATGCAAGTCAGCGCTTGACAAGCCTGGCGCATTTAACCTTATGTTCCAGACATATGTAGGTCCAAAGCAGTCAAAAGAGTCAATTGCTTACCTAAGGCCTGAAACAGCACAGGCAATGTTTGTGGATTTCAAGCAGGTTGTTGAGACTGCAAGGCTTAAGCTTCCTTTCGGCATTGCCCAGGTTGGAAGGGCTTTTAGAAATGAAATTTCCCCAAGAAACTTCCTCTTCAGGTGCAGAGAATTTGAGCAGATGGAGATAGAATATTTTATACATCCTGGCAGCTGGGAGGAATGCCCGTATGTTGATGAGATAATGGACCACGAAATCTTTGTTTATTCTGCTGAGATGCAGCAGAAAAAAGAGAAGGGAAAAAAGATGAAGATGAAGGAAGCGCTGAGCGACGGGATAATAAAAAGCCCATGGCATGCATACTGGCTTGCGACAGAGCACAAATGGTTTGTAAACCTCGGTGCAAACCCGAACAACTTCAGGGTAAGGCAGCACCTTCCTGATGAAAAGGCGCATTACAGCAAGGACTGTTGGGACTTGGAATATAATTTTCCTTTCGGGTTCAAAGAGCTGCAGGGAATCTCGGACAGGGGGGATTATGACTTGCAGCAGCACATAAAGCACTCAAAAAAAGACCTCAGCCTTTTTGACGAAGAAACAAAGAAGAAAATAGTGCCGCATGTTGTTGCAGAGCCTTCACAGGGAGTTGACAGGGCTTTCCTCGTGTTTCTTTTCGATGCCTATAATGATGACAAGGAAAGAGGGAATATTGTGCTGAAGCTTAACCCAAGAATAGCTCCTGTAAAAGTAGGTTTTTTCCCTCTTATGAACAAGCTTGACAAAGAAGCAAGGGAAATCTACAACTGCTTAAGGAAACTATTCGTATGCCAGTATGACAAGTCAGGCTCAATCGGAAGAAGGTACGCAAGAGCAGATGAAATAGGAATCCCTTACTGCGTTACAGTTGATTTTGACACAAAGGAAAAAAAGGAGGTTACAATCAGGGACAGGGATTCAACAAAACAGATAAGAGTCCAGGTTTCAGAGCTGAAAAACGTTCTTTACAGGCTTATTGTAGGCGAAGTTGAGTTTGAGAAAGCAGGAAAGCTTATCAAGTGATTTTAGCATAACATTTATAAATTCCTCTATTACTTCTCTAGAATTATGGAAATAAAAGACTTGCAGCCAAAACAGGGAAACATTGAGGTAGTTGGAGAAGTAATAGACAAGGGAGAAATCCGGGAGTTTGAGAAATTCGGAAAAAAAGGAAGAGTCTGCAACGCAAAGATAAAGGATGCGACAGGCGAAATAACGCTAACTCTTTGGAACGAGCAGATTGACCAGGTCAACAAAGGGGACACGGTCCACGTAATCAACGGTTATGTTAATGAATGGCAGGGGGAAATGCAGCTTACTTCAGGAAAGTTTGGAAAAATTGAAGTTGAAGGCAAGACACCAAAAAAGGAAGCCAGCCCTGAAGAGATGCAGACAGACGAAGGAAGCCATGTGCTGACAGAGGATGAATCAACAGAAGAGGAAATAATTGATATGGGTGAGGAAGAGGAGCCTTCATTAAAGGAAGCAGAGACAAATGATGAGAGGGTTGAGTCAGACCTTGCAGAAGAAGAAAACACCCATGTTCCCTCAGCAGAAAAGTCAGAGACTGAAGACGAGAAAACAGAGGAAGAGATACACATCGAGGAAGAGGACATAGAATAATTCTCCTTGGGGACGTAGCTCAGCCTGGGAGAGCACTACGCTGAAGACGTAGGTGTCCCGGATTCAAATTCCGGCGTCCCCATCTTTTATTTATCCTACAGAAAGAGTGCTGACCATAATCTTGCTTGCAATAATGTTGAATATAACCATAACTATCATTGCAATAGCGCAGTAAAGTATAGTGCTCTTAATCATGTTCTGGCCTAGGTCGTATCTTTCATTCAGCTTGTCGGCGCCGTTCTCAATTCCGTTGCTCAGAATTGTGAGGATATAAACAATCTGGACTACGTAAATTCCGACAACCATCTGGAACAGGTATGTAGGGATTCCGTCCCCGAACAATCCGGCAACACCGCTGATTCTTGAAGCGCCTTCAGCCTGGCTCAGCTTCTGCATCTGCCCTCCGAGGCTGCCAAGAATCGTGCTTATCATGGATGTTATTCCTATAACAATCCCGCTGATTGCGGGAGTCATGAATTTTATCTGGGATTTCATATCCGAGATGATATCAGCCATTAGGTCTTTCAGCCTTTCATCAACCTTATGGATTTCTTTTATGTACCTGCTGACATTCATCAGTGCCTGTGCCGCTATTTTAGGGCCTTTTTTCACGCTTTCAATCAAAACTTTCATTGAGCTCTCAATGACATTTGAAGGGAACTTAACAAGAGCCCCTGTCCTTGGATTGAATATCGCTTCCTGGACTCCCATGCCGAGCTTTCTTATATTTGTGCTTACAAGATTGAAAAAGTTCCCGCTTACTGTGTCCTCCATAACCTCAGCCACTTTGCTGAATGCAATCTCTGCAGGCAGTCCGTCTCCAAGCCTGTTGCCGAGCTGGAAAAGGGCTGATGCAAACTCGCTTTCCAGTTTTTTGGACTGCTCCCTTATCTTCATGACATTCCTGCTTTTTATCCTGTAGTATATTCCAATTCCAAGGCCAAACGCAAGAGGAAATGCAAAACTAACCACTGAAGCTCCGATTCCAAACGGCCCGATTATCCTGTTTGGGTCTATACTGCTTTCCCTGTAGCCGAGAAGGTTAAAGCCAAAACCCAGGTTTATGTCAAACTCAGGGTCAGGAATTATAGCATGCAAAAGGACAGGGGTTAATCCTATGAAAAAAAGGATTCCTATCACCAAAATTGAGATGATGAGGGGGGGGATTTTTATTTCAAAGCCAAACAGCCTTATAATCAGGTTCCTGTATTTTTTTATTTCAGGGTCAACTTCTGAAATATCAGTGTCTCCGTAGCCTGTAGGCCTTGTTGCAAGGATATTTCTTCCCATCCAGTATACAACAACAGGAAATATGATATTATACAGCACAGCAATATGATACCACTTGACACCTTCCATGAAGCTGACAACAAGAGGGAGTATGACAAGACCGAGGATTGGAAGGATAACCCCCATCATATGCAGCATGGTAATTGGGCTTTTCAGGTTATGCGCGTAATGAAGCATTTTTTCAAATGTCTCTTCAAGTATGACATCAAGCGACTTGTCAAGCATTGCAAGCCTCCTGTCCTCCGAGCCTTCATACAGCGAGCTTTCAATAAGGTGGAACGCTTCTATGAACTCAAGGTTCCATTTTCTCCATGTTTCAAGATACATGTCAAGGGACTCTTTGACAGATTCATATTTTTCAGTTTCAACATTCCAGATTACTTTTTTTAAGTCAAGAGACAGCGGCGGCGACAGGTGGTCGGATGCGAACTGTATTGCAAGCTCAAGGTTGGAAGTATGCCTCATGTATGTTACAACATAAAAAATGCAAAGAACCATCTGGTTGCTTGCCTTCATCCTCCATCCGTTTGCAAGGAAGGAAAGGTATCTCTGCAGGGGAATCATCAGGAGAAGCCCGCCGAAGACAAAAAACACAGTGAAAAAAAGCGACCCGGTTAAAATGAATTGAATGATTCCCAATATTACAAAAATCAAAGGAACAAGTATTGCAAATGATGTTGCGCCCGCAGGTGTTATGTTAAGGTGGCAGATTTCAATTGACTCCTGCATTAAGGCAGCCTTCTCTTTCTTCGGCTGCATCTTAACCAGTTTTTCAGCAAGATTGCATCCTTTTTCATACCATGTCATGTGGGCAGGCAAAAGCTCTGCTTTGAACTGGGTGTATTCAATTGAGGAAGGAGCCCCTCTTAACCTGACTTCTTCAAGAGGCGTGCCTAGCTGGGTTGAAATCTTCTGCTTGTATTCCTCCATTACTTTCTGGATTTCTTCAGTGCTTATTTTATCCGACTCAGCAGGCATTTTTATTAGTTTTAGTCATAACAAAAAATCAAAAATTCAACAATCACCTCTTTTTATTTTTTATTTCTCAGGCTTTCGGACCGCCGGCTTTTGTCCTTCTCTTGAGCTCTCTCTTGAGCCAGTTTGTCCATTCGTACATTATCCTTTTGCTGTCCAGAGAGCCGACTTCCTCCCTTACCTGTTCCGATATCCTGTGAAAATAATCATTGCAAAGTATTGAGAATTCCGCCTCAAGCAGGTCAGGCCTTTTTATCTTTTCAGTCATGTCTACAAGTGTTTTCTTTACATCAGACCTTAATGTGATATTGTCCCAGACTGCGTCCCAGTTGCCTGCCCATTCTTTTACTCTTCCTGCTATTGACTTGAGTATCTCTGAATCGCCGTTGATAAGGTCATCTGTTGGCTGGAGGTCATCTGTTGCTGAATCATATTTCATCAGGTCAACAAACCCCCCTTCTGCAAGCGGGTCTTCCTCCCAGTGCTTCCTTACCTCGCTTATCTGCGTGACCCTCCTCCACCTGTGCAGCCCGTCCGCAGACCTTACAGGGTTTGCTACAACAATAATGTCTGTTGCCTTGAACGATGTCCTTGGCACCTGAAGGTCGTTTACAACCCTGTCATAAACTCCGTAAGGGCTGTCGCCGTGGATTGTTCCTGCAACAACATTTGCAAGAGCGCCTACTCTCATAGCTTCATAAAGCGATTTTGCCTCTGTGCTTCTGACTTCTCCAACTATCAGCGAGCTGTCGCCAAGCCTCAGCGTTGTCCTTATGCCCTCTTCTGCGCTTACCTCTGCTGAGCCTTTTGTGAGGGCGGATGCGACTTTCATTGGCTGTATGTTATAGCCAAGCTTTCTCAGCGAGGTTGTTGGAAGCTCCAGTGTGTCTTCAATCGTGATAATCCTGTATTTCCTCATTATCTCGACAAGTATCGAGCCGAGAAGGGAGGTTTTACCTGCACTCCTTGTTCCTGCGACAAGCATTGTCCTGTTTCCGTCCACAAGGAAGCTCAGTATCCCTGACGCCAGCTGGTTGAGGTACCTTGCCTTGATAAAAAGCGGGAATGTCCATGGCTTGTCCCTGTGCCTTCTTAATGCATAGGCAAGCCCATAAGGATTAAGCGGAGGGGCGATTACAGCAACCCTTGTTCTTGCTCCAGGCAGGGCAAGCTCTGTGTCAAGTATTGGATTAGCCTCGTCAAGAGGCCTTCCTGAAATCATCCTCAGCTTTGAAGCCCAGCTTTCTGCCTCGCTCACAGTCGGGATTATGTTTGTCATGCACTCGTCAAATTCCTGGTGGATTACAAACATAGGTATCTGCCCCATTGGTGCATTGATTGTTACGTCCTGTATCTTTTCGTCTTCAAGAAGCACCTCTATAAGCCCGAAACCTACAGTATACCTGACAAGTATCTTTGTCAGCTCATCAACTGTGGAAGGCTTCAGCCTTGATTTCTTGTATGATGCAAGCTCTTCAATAAGGTCTGTCCCGACATTTACGAAAACCTCCCTCATCCTTTCAGGGTCAATAAACTCGCTTCTCTTTGGCTTGTGTTCAGCCATTATCTTTCTTGCAGAATCAAGTATGCTGTATTCATCCTCGTCAAGCTTGAATTCAGGAGGCAGAATATGGTAAAGATACTGTATGGTTTCAGGAAGCTCGAATATTGTTACTTCGGTGTCTCCAACATTATAGCTGTCCAGCTCTTCTGCCTCCGGGGGGTAAGTTGCCATTAATTTGGTGAACATGAAGTCAGGTTTTATTGAGGGGTTGAACACTCTCCTGTAGACGCTTCTGTCTCCCACCTTGTGTCCTGGGAGGTAAGGCTTTGCGACTGTTATGAGCTTTATTTTGTCCATTAATGCAAGAACCCTGTTAAGCGCGTTGATGTATCTCTGTGCATTTGCAAGCTGAGCAGGAATCGGGGTTTTCCTTGCTATCATCTCTTCTCTTCTTCTTATCCTTTCAAGCGTGACATATGCTCCTATTGGGTCTTCTTTCAGCATCCTGAAAATAATGTTCTGCATCTCTGTATACCGGGTCATAGATTCTCTGAGCGAAGTCTGGTCTGAAAGCACGCCGTATCCAAGCCTTTCTTTTGTTAGCTGCTTGTAGATATTGGCAATCTCAACCAGAAGCATGGTCTGGTTGTAGTCGTATTCATAATCCCTTTTTTGAAGGAAAACAATCTTTGTGACTCCGCTGATTTCAGAAAGAAGGTCTATTGTTCTTGCCATGCACTGCGGGCTGTCTTCAAGAGAAGGAGGGAATGTGCACCTTTCCATATTTATGCTTAGAACAGTATCTTCCCCTTCCCTGATTACATCGTAGCTAAAGCATGTTTTTGATTCTTCCGGCATTCTATCCCTCTTTTTTTATTTTTCCTCTTTTTTCAGCATTTCAAGCGCTGTTTCTATAAGGTGCGACTTGTTCCTGTATCTCTTTTTGTCAGACTTCACTTTCCTGTCTATCCAGTCCAAAAGTTCCTTGTCAATTGTAGCGCTTATTGGTTTTTTCATTATCCAGCAGCCTTTTAGCTT
>JAFGCE010000085.1 GCA_016932755.1 Candidatus Woesearchaeota archaeon | reverse complement strand
TATTTGCGCTTTTCTTTTCATTTTGGCAGTTCAGTAAAGCAGAGGGCAGCTTGCCCTCAATAGTTTTTCATTCTGCGAGTTAAGTGCTGAAACAACTGAGGAAAGGAACTTAAGCTGTTTTGCATCCTTGTATGCTGTGTCTGCAACTCCCTTAAGCTGCTCGAGGTTGGTTACTGAATATCCTTCACCGCAGAAGCCTCCTGCGTTGTTAAGGTTGTCAAGCTCCTTTGTTCTTTCAATGTAAAGGTCAAGTATATTCCCCATCCTTGACAGGGCAGACATCATGTTGCATTCATAATCATTTGAGTCTGCTGCAAATATCGCTCCGTATATTGCAGGCTCCCCGAAATAGCTGCTTTCAACCCTCTCAAATGTAAGGCTTCTTGATGAGAGCTTGTTGAAAAAATGGGCGTCTCCTGCAGAGTTTAGGTAAAGCCCTGTAACATCAACCCTCCTGAATGAGCTGTCTATCCCCAAATCCCCGGGTATGGGCGCGGATGTGTCAACAAAAATAAACTTGGCAGAGTTGTAGTTCTCATTTTGCAGTTTCTTGTACTGGCTGAAATGGACAAATTCTGCATTGACTTCAGGGGGTATTGTCTTGTTCAGCATGTTATACAGCGCAGAGTTGGGGTTGTCGTAAACAAAGAAATACTTGTCCTTGGCAGTTGTTGCATAAACAAAGTTTGTCACCCTGAAAGGAACTTTCCAGTCCAGGGTCCATAGCATAACTTCAGACGCTTTGACAATCTCAGGGGAAAAAATAACCCTGTCTTTGTATTCTTTCTGCACCTGCTCTATCGAATAGGTGCACAGGCATTCTTCAGTGCATTCAAAGTTTATCCCTATGTTCGGCAGCGCGATTACCTGCACAGTCCCTTTTGAGACTCCTGCGCCTGTTGCGATTGACTCAAGGTTTGTAAGCAGCGAATCTGATATTCTTGCCTGGGAAAGCTCTCTCTGCTTCTGCACAATACCAAAAAAGAACACTAGTATCAGGGCTCCTGCTACCATGACAAATACCCAGTTAAACTGAACTTCCACAGCTGCCTTCTTTTTTGCCATTTTAGAACTACTGCCACTCTGCTATTGCAGCTTTGTCTCCGAGACCTTCCAGCCTTAAGCTTATTTTTCCTGCTGTTATTGGCAGGCACAAAAACCCGCTGGGCCCTAAAAAGATCTTTCCTACATTTATAGGGGCTTCCTCCATTGGTGTAAGGAAAACATTCTGTGTTCCTGTCTCCCATGCTTCATACATTCTTGGGTGTATCTGCTCAAACTCTTCTGAAGGTGATTTTTCCAGGTCAACAAAGCAGATTTCTGTGTATTTTGAGGGGAGTGCCAGGTCAACTTGCTTTATGCTGCCGTAATCAAGGCTTATGCTCCTGACTGACGACTCAAGCTGTGTCTGGAACTCAACAAGCGCAACCTGCTCAGACCTTTTTCCAAATCCTGCGATAGCTTTATACCCATAAGTAAGGATAAGTATGAACAAAGCTGCGGCCAGTATGAAGATAAAAACCTGGCCCATTATCTGCGCCTTTCTTGATTTCCTCATTTTTTAGCCCCTTTTTTCTTGATTGTTTTTTTCTTCTTTGCAGCCTTTTTTAATGTTTTCTTTTTGTGCTGTTTCTTGTGCCTTTTCTTTGGCTTTCCCTCAATTTGTTTTTTGTGCTTTTCGTAATATTCTGCAATTTCCCTGAGTTTTTCAAACAGCTCTCTTTTTTCGTCAGCTGTGAGTTTTCCTGTCTTTAGAAGTATGAATTTCTCAAGCACTTTTCTTCTTTCTTCGGGCGGAAGCGATGCAAGCGCCATCATCTTAAGCTTTCCGAAAGGCATTTTCTCCAGAGCCTTAAGCTCTCTCTCCTTTTCCCTTTCTGTAGACTCTATTATTTTTTTGAGCCTTTCAAAAACATTTGCTCTTGGCTTTTTCTTTCCCGCAATTCCTTCTTTCTTCCTTTCCTCTTCCAGCTTCTCCTTTTCCCTTTTTCCAAGAAGCTTTTCAAGCTCCTCAAGCGCTTTTTTTCTTCCTCTCTTTCCAAGCTTTCCTTCTTTAAGCAGTTCAAGGTCCCTGAAAACAGGCTTAAGTTCTGCCGGCTTTTTCTCTCCGGGAGGGAATGCCACCTTCCTTATGTCAACCCATTCCTTAGGCGTGACTTCCTTGCCGGGGATTACTTTTTTCTCTATTATTTCCCTGACTTTTTCCAGCTTTTCTTCAATTTCTTTTTCTTCTTCAGCTTCTTTTGCAAGCAGTTTCTTTTCTTCTTCTGTGAGCTCTCTCAGTTCTGAAGGCTTTTCCTCTTTCTTTGAAGGCGCTGTTTCTGCACCTTTTCTTTCCTTTTCTTTTTCCTTCTTGAACTCTGTGTATGCCTTGTATCCGTAAAATGAAAGCATAGCTATTGCCGAGCCTATCAGCAAAATTAAAAGCCACAGCCACCAGTAGCCCAAAGGATGGTAGAACAGCCCAAGGAATGAGGAAGGTCTTGAGCCTGTGTCAAGAGGGTCTGTTCCAAATCTTGTTTCCTGCCCGTCTCCCCATTTGTCGCCGTCTGTGTCCTTTATTGAGGGGTTTGTGCCTGCCCTGAATTCATCTGCATTTGAAAGCCCGTCTCCGTCAGGGTCTGCCAATGCGTCGTCAGGATTATTCGGGTCAAATCCGTAGAGCATCTCCCATTCATCAGGCATTCCATCTCCGTCGCTGTCCAAAGCGCACCTGCTCTGGTAGCAGACAAGCCCTTCCTCGCATTTATCTGTTGACTGGCAAAACTCTCCCTCCTGCGCTTTTCTTACCTGGCAAATTTCATCCTTGCAGACAAGCCCTGATTCACACTCTGTATCATTAATGCATGATTCTCCTTCCCTTTTTTTAGGAGTGCAGACATTGTCAGTGCACAAGCCTGAATAGCAGTCTGCGCTGACAAGGCATGAGTTGCCGTCTTCACATTTTTTGCACGCTCCACCGCAGTCAACATCTGTTTCTATTCCGTCAAGAATCTGGTTAAAGCATGGGTCTGGCTCACCGCAGATTCCGGACTGGCAGTTTCCTGTCTCGCAGTCAGAATTTTCACGGCATAAGTACCCAATAGCGCACGGCTTGCATGTTCCTCCGCAGTCAACATCGCTTTCATCGCCGTTATGGATAAGGTCGTCGCATGCAGCTGCTGCGCATGTCCCATTTTTGCAGTACATGCTCAGGCAGTCTGCGTTTATCAGGCAGGATTTTCCTTCAGTGCATGGAAGGCATGTTCCTCCGCAGTCAATATCTGTCTCGCCTGTGTCAAGCTCGGAATTGTTGCACATCGGAGGCATCTTTGTGGGGTCAAAAAGCACGCCATCGCTTCCCATTATTTCTCCGATAAGCCCTGCAGCGTTTTCAGGCTTGACTAAAAATTTGTATGTTGTCTGTTCTGTCAGGTTAAGCCCGTTAACCATAACCCACTGGTTTGAGATTGTTGAAATGCTCCAGTTGCGCACTTCTGTCCCGCCGTAGAATGTTTCAATCCTGTAATAATACCTTGTGACGTTTGTTTCATTATCCCTTCCAAGCCAGCTTGCCCTTAAAGTCTTGGGAAAGTATGAAGTATCGGGTTCATCCACAAGGTTGCTGCTGTCATTTACAAAGACCATCTCAGGAGGGGTCACATCAACAATAAATGTCACAGGCAGAATTCTTGAAACTTCCTGGGCAAGATATCTTGTCTGGCATCTTACATAAAATGTGTTCGCTCCCTGAGGCAGATTTACAAGGTCTGTTGTGTGCGCATACTCTCCATCATTCTGGAATGCGCTTGTGATTGATGTGTTGTCCCTTCCGTAAAAGCAGAAAGCCCTCTTGTTTGTTTCCACAGAAAGCAGAACAGAGCTTGAATTGGCATACGGCGGGGTTCTGCCGAAAACATCAAATGGAATTGAAAGGTCAATATGGAATTCTATTGTAGCTGTTTCAGTCACTCTGCCAGCCAAGTCCTCGCATGCGACATAATATTCATATGTTTTGTTAGGGTTTGTTACATTGATTTCCTTTATGTGTGACTTTTTTGGTATTTCCCTGCTGTTTGGCCACGGAATATGGGGGGTTGCAATATATCCTGGGAATTCATATTCCATGCTGCTGTATGCCTGCGTTGTGTCGCTGTATTTGCACAGCGTAGGCTCGTTGGTGCTTACTTTGAGGTAAGTCCTGTATTTGTTTTCGGCTATTGCTTCCTTGATTATTGCAGGGTCTGCATATGCAGCGGTTATTGCAGGATTTGTTGTGTCAACTGAAATCTTGAATGACGCGTTAGCCCTCCCCCATAATGGGTCATTACAGAACACATGAAATGTGTGCTCGCTATAATCTCCGTCTGGGATTCTTGTGAATTCATTTATTATATGGTAATTGCTGTCTGTGCTGTCAAATCTCTCCAAATCATCAAAGCTGACATTGTCAGGAATCTTTACATCATAAAGGAATCTGCAGCTTACTCTGTTTAATGTTTCAACAGTTATGTTGAACTTGAAGTTCGGGCTTACCCCGAAGCTTGGGTATCTGAGCTTGATAACAGGAGGTCTTCCGTTGACAAAAAATGTTGTGTCTGCATTGATAGTGTTCCCAGCAAGGTCTTTTGCAGTTATGCTCAAAACAAGAGTTCCTTCATCAAGCTCAACATTCTGGGCTGTGAAAATCCTGTTTTGCTGCTGTGCGAACGCGCCTGTTATTTCCCTTCCGTTCATGAAAATCTTTATTTCTGAAACCTGCTCCTCAAGCGCAATTCCGAGATTTGCTTTTGTCTTGTTTATGAGGACACCTTCAGCAGGCATTCCGTCAACAGTGAAGTTAACTTTTCCTGCAGTCAGGTCAACAGTGAACGGAAGGACAAATTCTTCGTTCATGTATGTTCCTTCATCATCCCTTGCATTAATCCTGAAAACATACTCCCCTTCATCCAGCGCACTTTCTGTCACAAATGTGTAGTTTTTCCCGTTGTCAGCCTTGTAGCTGAGAGGAGAAATGAATGTCCCCTGGACAGTGTCAATCTCTGCTGTTGTTATTTCAGCATCAATGTCAAAAGATGCCTTAAGCACAGGCCTCAAATTGTTTGTGTAATGCCTGTTGCCTATTGTGATTGCATTTTCAATTGAATAATCTATTATCTGCGGACCAACACATCTTGCGCATGCATAAACCCTGACTTCTTTTACAGGACCTGGGTTTTTGCTTGGGTCAACAGAATAATATTTGATATAATTGAACCCGACTGCAAGGTCTGCAAGCTTTTCCTGCCCTTCGATAACCTCAGTGTTGTGCAAAGTAAGGTAGCTAAGCATAAGCGAGCTGACTCTTGTGCTCAAAGGATTGTTATGGACATCGCATTCAGCCTGGCCTTCAGGATAGTGGCAGAAGTAGGTTGTATAACCAAGCGCCTTGCTTCCTGTCTTGTATTCTCCGGGGTCTGTCCTGCTTATCTTGTCAAATATATTTATGTTCAGCTTGTCATAAACACCCAAAGCTCCTGAAGCAACTATTGTCGTGTCCGGAGGGATATAATCAAGCTCACACGCTTCCTCGTCTTTTGCTGCAGAGCAGTCAGGCCATAATCCTGAATCTCCGTCTGCGTTTTTCAGGCAGTCTCCTTGTTCAGGGTTAAGAGGGTTAGGTCTCCACTGGCATACGCCTATATCGCAGGAGTCCACGCTCCCTGCCTTAATTGTGTTGTTCGGGTAAAGCTGTATTCCTCCTGAAGGCGAGCCGCATTCTGAAGGGCTCTTGTATGTCCTGCAGGTTACCTCGTCACAGCTAAGGCTTTTCCATCCTTTCCAGTAGCATGGATGCTCTGCTGTTGCAAGCGCGTCTGATTTTGCCTCAGAGCACTGCTCAAAAACCGCATTGTAAGACTCGCTGCTTGGCCCTGTAGGAATTGCATTGCAGAGATAGCAGCTGCTGAACCTTTCATCAACGCAGACTCCTATGCCAATATCAGGATATACATCCTTCCAAACGCACTCTCCGACTCCGCAGTTGTCTTTTTCGCACGCCCTCTGGCTTCTGTAATCGTAGCAAGACATGCTCATGCTGCAGCTGTAGCACTTGTCAACAATTGATTTTGATTTGTCGAGATAGCAGAATTTCTTGTCTGCTGCTGTTCCTTCGCATGCAGCCAAATCGTAATAAAGCCCGAATGTGCCCCCGCTGATGCTCTCGCAGTCTGTGGGGACTATGCAGTCAGGCACTCCTTCATCAACAATGCATATCCCGATAATTCCTTTTCTTGCGCATACGTCGTCAGCTCCTCCCAGCTTGTTGTCGTCTCCGCACAAAAACGCCTTGTTGAACTTGTCAAAGAACTGGTCCTGCACAGAGCCTGTGAAGTTCGTTATGAAATCGCCTGGAGGTGTGAATCCATACCCGTAATTTTTAAGATAGTCGGCAAAATCATTGTAATAAATTGAGGAAATACAGAATTTTTCAGAGCTGAATCTTTTCAAGCACTCAATATCTCCTGTGTTGATTATTGTATTTGCAGGCTCGGAATCTCCCTGAAGGTTGTAGTGCGCGATAATCCTGTATGTGTAATCCTCATCCCACAGGAGGTTTGATGAGGTGTCTACAAAATAAGTTGTTGTGACCTTGTCTGTAACCAAAACAAAATTGCTGCAGTCTGTTCCCTGGCATCTCAAAACCTTGAAATAATCAACAGGGCATTCTGCTTCCCAGATAAGCCTTATCTGTTTTTCTCCCTTGATGTTTGTTGCCCTCAAGTTTTTCGGACCCGGCTTGTATCCTGCATCGCCGCATCTTCCTCCTGGACCAGGACCAGGCTCCTCTCCATCATGTTCTTCAGCCCTTAATGCACAAATCTCATTGCATGTCCTGTTCATAATGTTGTCAATCAGCCTTGGTATCACAAAATAGTTTTCAGGAAGACAGTCTGTGTACTCAAGGAAAGAGTCAGACTGGGCAGTGCCGTCTGTAAAGTCACAGCAGCATCCTGCAAGGCTCTGTGTATAGCCTGCTAAAGAGGACATTGCAAATAAAACTACAAGGAAAATCAGCACGGTTATTGTTTTCTTTGTTTTCATCCTATTCCTCTTTTGTGGGTATTTGAACATCCTGCCAGTCCTTGTATTCTCCGTCGCTGACAGTGATTTTTATCCTGAATGCCCTTACATAAATGTCTGCAGGCTTTATTTCATAGGGAAGCTGCCTGTCAAAAGTAAACTCAAGCTTATCCTCATCAGGGTCTATTGCTTTTAGCTGAAGCTCAAATGAGTTGTCATCGCATGAATCAACGATGTTAAGCTTGTCCGGCTCTACAAACTGAACAAGTGAGTCAACGCAGACAGGTCCTTCCATGTCTGTATTGTTGTCAACATAATAAAGCGCAGGAGCCCTGTTCTTTCTCATAAACCTGAATTGGTATTCCTTGTCTATTATCCTTGACTCTTCATCATGTATTACAATAAGGTCGTCCATCCCAAAAATATCCGGGATTACTGCTGAAGTTGTAAGCCCGTCCAAGGATGTGGCTGCTATGCTGTAGGTTATGTCCCCCACATCATTGTCCATTATCTGGGCTGCAAAATCATAAATCTTCCTCAGTCTTACAGGATAAACAACTGCAAATTCATTAATGTCTGTGACAGCGCCTGTACCGCTGTCTGTGACTTCTATCGGCCAGTTCAGGGTAAATGTAACATCTGCCGCTGTGAAAGTAACAGAAACATTCGGCTCTTCTGTTTTTATGCCAAGCCCCTGCTGCTGGAAATTTGTCCAGTCTATGCAGGTTAATGTGCTGTTTGTTGTAAATGCCTCAAGCTGCTCCTGTATTGAGCCTTCTTTAGGCTTTTCAAACGGAGGAAGCTTGTTCCTTCCGTAATAGCCGTCATATTTTTCCTCATAAACAATTTCATCTGGATTTAGAGGGTTGTAGACTTTCGGGAACGTGCTCCATGGATATTCCGGGGTCTGAGCAAAAAATATCATGCCTACATTGGAGATTGGCGCATAAATTCCGTAATGAACCTTTGTCTGCTCATATTCTATGTATTCCTGCCCTGACTGGCTTTCAAAAGGGTCGTCTATTATCCCTCCCTGGCTTTTGTAAATGTACCCTCCCTGTTTTCCCAGAAGCTCAAGCCCGTCTGCTGAGGCAAGGCTGAAGCAAGAAGTAATGTAATCCTTCAGGGGGTTTATTTTTTCTGCGCTTATCTGCTGCCTCAAGAGCTGCTCCTCTCCTTTTTCAGTTATCCTTGAAATCATTGCATAATACCCCAAACCAAACATAACTATAATCACAATCGCTATTATGATAAACACTGTGACTTGCGACTTTTTGAACATTCTTACCTTACCCTTAGTTTTGCTGTCAGGTCAGGCCATGCATCCACAAGGTTTGACGGCTGTCCAGGTCTTCTTGACTGCGCAAAAATTGTCTGGTCAGCTGAACAGCTTATTGTTGAATCATAGTGCCTTATCAGGTCGCACGGAGTGAAATCCATTCCCTGGTATTCAAGACCGACATAGTCCATTCCTGAAACAGGCCATCCTCCGATATAGACAGTCTGCCCCTCTTCCATGAATGCGAACACCTTTTTGTCTCCGTGAACCTCTGCATAAACTTTTGTGAACATCCTTGTCTGGTCAAAAAAGTCAAGCCCTGTTGTTCTCGGCACTATCCAGTTTTTTATTGTATCAAAAGGATTTTTTATAAACGCGACAAATGCCTCCTGCCATGAGACAGAGCCGAATGCGTCGTCTGTAGGAAGCTGTATCAGAGTTCCCTGATTTTCATTATACCAGATGTTTGAGCTTCCGCACCTGTGATACTGGTTGTCTTTGGCTCTTGCGCTGTCGCAAAGTGAAGCCTGCTGGTCCAGGGATTTCAGGAAGCTTCTTGATGAGTTAACTGGTTCATTCAGCGATGTTCCGAATGCAACTCCGTCCTTGTATCTCAAGACGCAAAACTCGTTGACACACGCCTTGCCCTGGCAGTGAACATCTCCCATGTAGTTAAGGACATAATTGCCTCCAACCTGATAGTTGTAGAAGTTCAGGATGTTTTCATATGTGTCGCAGAATAATGTGTAATCGTCTGATGACTTTAGGTTTGCATATCTAAGCAGGGCAACTGCAAGCATTTTTGCCCTTGATGTCCATTGGCCTTCTTCGCAGAAATTTTTCCCAAGATATTCCCTGTTGCCAATGCAGTTTACATCCGCAAACTCCGAAGGATTGACAAGGCACTGTGATTCAAGCGGGCAGTAGCCTGACGCGCTTCCGTCAGGAGTGTATTTCAAAATTGTCTCATTAGTCCAGTTTCCCAGTATGCATCTGTAGCCGTCGTATGTTTCGGGGGTTGATTTTGTTGACTGGTCTTCTATGCACTCAACTCCGTTCCAGCACTGGTCTGGAGCGCAGCATCCCCTGCTTGTTTTATCCTGGGATAATTTATCCACTGTTTCGCCAGCATCTGTTGAAATCCAGTTTCCGCTGTACGAGCAGAAGAGATTGTTTCCTATCCCTGTTGCATCGACAAGCACCCTGCAGTATGGGTTGTTATTTACAAGAAGCCCGCCTGTGTGAGAGTCTCTTAAAGCAAGAGACGGGTCGGTTTCAGGAAGGCTGCATCCTTCAAACCCTCCTTTATAGTTGATTATGTCAAATACTGTTCTTCCAGGAGGTCTTGTTCCTTCTCCGATATACTGGCTGTTCCAGCATCCTCCTGGGTAAGGGTCTGTTGCATTATATCCTTCCTTGTCATTATAATATTCGTTTTTGTCGTCTGCCTCTGAACAGCATTTTGAGCCTGTCCATTTGTATCCTGCAACTGCGCCTGTCGGGAGCTTTGCATTCTGGCAGTCTTCCTTGTTTGCTTTGTTCAAATTGTCCAAATCAGATTTCCATTCTGTTACATGAGTTCCATATTCCCTGTGCCTTGTGCAGTAATAAGTTACATTTTCATCCCCGATTTTTTTTAGTATAGACTCTCCCGGAGCTTTTCTTATGCCGCCATAAATATCACCTATAGGCGCGTCTGCGCACTGTGCTATCTGCGCTTTTCCCGCATCATCAATAAAACATGCATAAGCATTTAGCTTGTCTTCTTTGCCTATATAAGTAAAATCAAAGGGGGTTGTTGAGCCTGGGTTTGGCACTGTTCCTGCAGCACATCTCATTATATGGGTGCTGTTGGCAACAATTGAAATGTTTGCGCAGGCAAGGTCTTTTATGTCTCCGATGTCTTCTGGCTGCCCTTTTATTACCCATTCCCATCCTGCATTTGTTGTTGATACACATAGCCCGCTTCCTTTTGACTTAAGGCAGTCAGGCGCATCTCCTCCTGTTGCTGAGATATTGTCATCATCACCGCAGCATTCAAGCCCGTCTGCCCACTCAACAGAATGCCCTTTGCAGTTTTCAGTGCAGTATTGTTCAGTGTCCCAGTCAACATAGTGCGCAGGACCATAGCAGTAGCCGTCTGTTGGGGCTTCACTTGGGAGGGTTCCCATTGTGTCAACCTGGAACCATACATAATACTGCCCTTCATAGCCTTGGTAGCAGACTCCTTCAGTTTCAAATGTGATAGACCAGTCAGTTGTTGCCACCCCTGCTTCTCTTGCCCCATACTCTGCGTAATCTGTTCCTTCCTGTGTTGCATAGTCAGCGTCACCTCCGAAAAACAAAGCTGGCTCAACACCGCTGTCATAAGTCGGAGGGCATGAAGGCTTGCCTGGAGCTTCATGGTTTGTAGGGCACAAGAACATGTTTGCTTTTAGTATTTCGCCTACATTAATTGATCCCGTGGTGGTTTTGTCCCAAAGCGGCGGGAGGTTGCACTTATATGTCTGGGCGTTTGCCTCAGAAGAAAGAAATATTGGAACTACAAATAACACTACAAAAATCAGGAATATTTTCCTATCTATCATTTTACCTCTTTTTTAAATAAAATAGGTAATTTTACCCTATTTTCATATATAAAGCTTGTGATATTTGATATATGGATTATATACTAGATTATCAATAAATTTATTAACATTCAGTAATTTAAAAACTGCATGGGAAAAAGGGTGGATATCAAGACTGGATTTATTTGCAACAATAACTGCAGATTCTGTGTCCAAGCAGACAACAAATGCAAAGGAAACCGGTCTCTGGAAGGGATAAAAAAAGATTTGGAAGATTCAAGAAAAAGATGTGAAGGAGTTGTTCTTACAGGCGGAGAGGTTACTATAAGAAAAGATTTTCTTGATATTGTTGAATATGCAAAAAGTCTTGGCTATAAAACAATACAAATCCAGACAAACGGCAGGATGTTCTCATCGCTTAATTTCTGCAAAAAAGCAATAAAAGCAGGGGCAACAGAGTTTTCCCCTGCAATACACGGCTATTGCGCAGAACAGCATGACTTCCTTACAAGAGCTCCTGGAAGCTTCAGACAGACTGTTCAGGGAATAAAAAACCTGAAATCACTTGGGCAGTATGTCCTTACAAACACAGTTGTTGTAAAGCCGAACTACAGGAATCTGCCTGATATAGCAAAACTGCTTGTGAATCTTAATGTTGACCAGTTCCAGTTTGCTTTTGTCCACCCAATGGGGAATGCATGGAATAATTTTGACAGTATTGTCCCTTCAATATCTCTGGCAGCACCTTACATTCACAATGGGCTTCAGATTGGGATTGATGCAGGCAAAAAAGTTATGGCAGAGGCAATGCCTTACTGCCAGATGGCTGGTTATGAGGCTTACATTTCTGAGAAAGTGATTCCAGAAACAGAAATACGAGGGCAGAAGCACCAGAACACAGACAGCTTTACAAAGCAAAGGAAGGAGAAAGGGAAAGCAAAATTCCCTCAGTGCGATGGCTGCGGTTATAACCCGATTTGTGAGGGTCCGTGGAAGGAATATCCCGAAAAATTAGGAAATAAGGAGTTTAATACTATAAAAAAGCATATCGCTATGGTTGAACAAAAGCCAATATTTGAAAAACTAAGCAAACTTGAAACAGAAGAGGGTATTTCAGGCAATATATTGAAAGCAACAGCCAAAGAGCTTTTTGAAGAGTTAAGCGTTTCAAAAATATTAATCAAGGAGGCTTTGCTTTCATTTTATCCTGTTGCTGTCAATGACAAGGGATTTTGCGGGACATGCCTGTGCATAGGCGGATGGAAAGAACTGGAGAATGAATGGTTAAGGGATTTTTATGTTGATTCAGAACTAAACCTAAAAAAGGACGGGTTCACAATTCCCTTCAGGAACAATGCAAGATTATTCAGCCTTTATACAGCAGCGCTTAATTCCGCAGCCCTGATTAAAAGCAGCATAATCAAAAAAAACACACTGGAAGAATACCCCCAAGAAAAAAGCGCGGAAAATCCTGTAATCTCCCAAGTTGGATTCGCACTGCATGGGTTTGTTGAATATTCAAAAGCAGCCGAAATCCACATCTTTGACAGGGGATTTTTTACAGACCATAAAAGAAAACAGCAAATAGAAAAGGAATATGCTAAATTCAAGAAGGAAACGGGCAAGGAGGCGTTTTTTTACAAGGAAGTAAAAGAAGATATAATAAAAAAAAGTGATGTGCTGGTGCTATCAGGCTCTACCATCCCTAATGGCACATTTGAAAGCATAATAAGAAATGCCCTACAGGCAAAGATGGTTTTTATTTTCGGAAGAAGTGCCTTGCTTTATCCGAAAGCCCTTTTTAGAAAAGGGGTTAGCATAATAACAACAACCATACCCCCAAAAAACCTGATAGATGTCGCAAAAAGCAATTATGAAAAATATATTTCCATGGACCAGCCTGGAAGCAAGATTATTCTAGGACAAAAAAATGCACAGCATAATAATCAAGAATAAAAAAACAGGAATCGGGGCGAAGGCTGAAAATCTAATAAGATTAGACAAAAAAAACCTTTGCCCGAATTTCCTTGTTTTAGACAGTTCTGTATTTTTTGATCATTTGAAAAAACCGGATTTTAGTAACCTAGACAAAAACCAGATGAAGAAAATTATATTTGAAAACATGTTTGACGACAATCTATTAAGCGAGATAAACAAGGGGTTAATCAATCTTAACATAAAAAATCCGATTCTGCGGTCTTCATATTTTTTTGAGGATACTGAAAAGCACAGTTTTGCAGGATTGTTTGACTCAATTAAGTGCCCTGCAAAACATATACCGGAAAATATCAAGAAAGTATGGCACAGCCAGTTTAACCCCAGGGCTGCAGAATACATTAGAACAAAGGGAATCAAGCAGAAAACAGGAATGGGGGTAATAATCCAGGAATACATAGAACCTGATTTGGGAGGCGTTGCATTTTACAATAAAAAAGACAGCTCTCTTTTTGTTGAATTTGCTGAAGGCTCTTCATCTGATGTGGAGCTCGGCAGGATAAATCCTAAAATTTTTGCGCTAAAAAATGGATTTTTGCTTTTGAACGACAAGAAAGTTAAAAATTATGGATTCATAAACAGCTTCAAAAACCTGCCCAAGGAAATAAATGAGTTTGGTTGGGAAAATGCTGACCTTGAATTTGTTGTCAGAAACGGAAAAGTATGGATAACCCAGATGAGGAAGATTACTGCACCGCTAAGGGTAAGAGAGCATTTTATATTCCGAAGTGCAGAAAAACATGGGCTGCATGTTGAAGATGTATCCTTAAGCAACCTTAACTTATTGCTGGAAAAGCTGGGTTTCAGGACAAGAATACAGAGCATGGAAAAAAAGTCCTCTGATATACTCATAGATTACGGCTCGTATTCTAAAATTATAGAGGAAACTTATATAAAAATATTAGATAAAAAGATAATAGACAAGTTTATTGAAAAAATTCTTAAGTTTCAGGAAAAGCAAGCCCAAACCTCGCTGGAAAAGGAGAAAAGTGCGAAAGACTATATCATCAAATTCAAGAGGTTCCAGATAACTTTGTTTTTTATTGACTACCTAATCAACAGGTTCCTGATTTTTGCACTCAAGGAATATTTGCAGGAAAAACTCAAAATAAATGAGGAGAGCAGACCGGATATTTTTAGGCCTGATAAATTGACTCTTACCAGCATGAATCTTCTTTCTATTTTCAAAAGCGGAAAAGCATTATACTCTAATATACTTTCGCAGCCCGGGTTGATAAAAAAAATGCCTGGCAAATCCGCTATGGAATTAAGGATGAAATTGCAAAAAAAAAGCGGGCAAAAATTAGAATCCAACGTTCCTGTTGTCAACAACCTGCAAAAACTGCTGTGGCTGCATGACGCAAACAATTATTTTATTGAGGTAGTATCACATAACTATGCAAGATTGTTTTACATGGAAACAAAAAGCGACATTAATCCCCTATGTAAACTCCCATTCAGAGTTATACTAGAAAAAACCATCCCCCAGATAATCAGAGAGGCAGAAAAAATCAGGGAAGCAAAGAAAGAGGTCCCTACAGGAAAAAAAAGAAGATTTCCTCTGAATGGAAAAATAGCTTCACCTGGAAACTTTGAGGGAAAAGCAAAAATCATTGATTTTGTTGGGCGCAAGGAAGAGGTAAATCCCGGGGATATTCTTGTAGCTGAAGAAACCTCTCCCTCCCTTGTTACTGCCATGGCTGTCTGCAGGGGTGTAATCACAGAAAGAGGCGGTTTGATATCTCACGCTGCAATAGTGTGCAGGGAGCTGGAAATTCCTTGCTTAGTTGGAGTAGACGGCTGTACAGACCTAATAAAAACAGGGGATTATCTTGAAGTAACAAACGGAAAAATCTACAAAAAATGAAGTTTGCACATCAAAAAATAAAATTTTTTGGGGAAGTTGCTGATTTGCTTAAAAAAAGTGGATACAAAAATAATTTTTTGCTGCCTGATATCCTGGATTTGGTCATGCCAAAGAAAAATTTTAGTTTGCATGAAATAAAAGGGTTATGGAGCGAAAGAGCAGCAGAAATAAAATCTGGGAAATCCAGGGATAGCCTTCAATTCTACCTCCATATTCCGTTCTGCAGGAGCAAATGCAAATACTGCATGTACATCTCAAAAAAGGTTTCTTCTGAAAACGAGATAAATGAATATGTTTCGGGTTTGGTTGGTCAAATGAAATGCTTCAGCAGCGTATTCAAAGGCATAAAGTTCAAAAGCCTCTATATAGGCGGAGGAACCCCCAGCATATTATCTGAAAAGCAGATTGATGTGCTCCTGAAAAACCTATTCGCCAATTTTGAATTTGAAAAGAAAGGGAAAAAAACATTTGAAAGCAATCCCGACAGCCTGAACCAGGAAAAATTGAGGATATTGGAAAAATACGGCATTAACTCTATATCATTGGGGGTTCAGTCACTCGATAAAGAGGTTCTTGAATCCGAAAACAGGTCTTATCAAGATTATGAAAAAATAAAAAAGATGGTTAGGCTTGTGAAGGAGTATGGAATAAAGCATGTTGGCCTGGATTTAATCGTCGGTCTTAAAAAGGATTCAGCCAATACTGTTTTTGAAAGCCTAAAGAAACTTGTCGAACTTAACCCGTCTTCAATCTCCCTTTACCCCCTCCAGCCGACAAATCAATACCTTGATAATAATTTTAAGGGTGATGTTAAATTTTATTACAACCAGCTTAATAAAAAAATCAAAATATTATCCCGGCTCATTAAAGAGAAAGTTAAGGATTATGAATTACACAGACCCTTGTTGGACAACATAAGGACAGCCTCTCCATGGTTTTTGCTGTCAAAAAAAAGGCATTCGTTTGACTTTGAGTATTCTTTTGACAATAGAATGGAAAGCAGCTGTTTCGGCATCGGGAGATATTCCTGCTCTTATATATTTAATAAGGTTAGGTACAGAACTAATGAACTGTCTGCGGAGGGGGTTATACTTGATGAGAAAAGCCAAAAGAGGTATTACCTCTTATGCGAATTGGCATGCCGGCAATACATAAGGTTTCCTGAGTACAAATCGCTGTTCAAATCTGAGTTTCTCCAGGATTTCAGGAAAGAAGTGAAAGAACTGGAAGGGATAAATATGGCAAGGATAGAAAAAAACAGAATGTTTTTCCTTCCTGAAAAAGCTCAAGAAAGGTTTCTTTATTCGTTATTTTTCTTTGATTTATCAGTTATTATTAAAAGATACCTGCAGCTAAAGAAACAAAAACACATGCCAAAATCAATAAATATAATCCTCGGGCATAGCTGCAACAACAACTGCATTTTTTGCTGGGACAATAATAGGGATAGCAAAGCCAAAAAAAATGAAGAAGAAGTTTTGTTCCAGGTTAAAAAAATACTGGAAAAGAAGCCCGAAGAAATATTTTTTACAGGCGGTGAGCCGACAATATACGCAAAGAGCCTGCTAAAGCTAATCAGATTTTTCGCTGACAGGAAAATACAGAGAATTGGAGTTGTAACAAACGGCAGGAGATTTTCCAATAAAGAATTCGCTAGAGCCACAGCCAAGAGCGGATTAAATAGTGCAATAGTCGCTGTTCATGGAAGCGAGCAGACCCACGACAGAATAACACAGGTAAAAGGGGCGTACAAAGAAACAAGAAGAGGCATAATAAATCTTGTCAGAGAATGGGTTAATGTCAGGATAAATTATGTCTGTATTAAGGACAACCTGAATGACATCTTGCCTGTTATAAAGGAATTTCATGAAATCGGGGTCAATAAGTTCAATATCCAGAAATTTGCCCCAAAAGGAAGAGGCGTTTTAAATGCAAAAAAGCTCTGTTTTTCGCCGTCCTCATTTAAGAAATACCTGCCAGGCATAATTTCCTTTGCTGAAGATAAAAAAGTGCCCCTTCATTTTGAGTTCTTTGAGCCCGAGTATTTTGAAGATTATGAAAGCTATGCCCCTTCTCTCGCTGAGTATATCAACTTTTTAGGAGAATTTAATAATCTCGGAAACCAAGACTGTTTCCTAGATGAAAAAAATAGATTGTGCAGTCTATGTTTTTTAAAAAGTGTTTGCGGAGAAATAAAGAATGAACAAAATAAAGAATAAAACATTTGTGCCTGTGGTATACAATTGCAATGACAACTGCATATCCTGCCCTGTCTCAAGAAGATACGGAATGGAAAACCCCTCTCTTGAAGATATCAAAAAGGAGGCTGATGAAATTTTGAAGTCTCACAGCCATATAGAGATAAATGGAGGGGAGCCTACTTTAAGGAAGGATTTGCTGGAAATTTTAAAGTATATTGAAAAAAAGAACCCGCATGAGATTGGGATTCTGACAAACGCCCAGTCATTTTATTATAACAAATTCACTGAAAGAATCTCAAAGATAAAAAACCTAAAGATAATCACGACTTTATACGGGCATAATCCTAAAATACAAAACTCAATAGCAAGAAACCCTGCAAGTTTCAAGTACAAGATAGCGGGAATAAAAAATCTTGCCAAAAACAATGTGAAGATTGAGCTAAGGATTCTGCTCCACAAGATGAATTACGCGCATTTCAACGAAATTGCAGATTTTATAATTGATAACTTTGAAAGCCGCAACTTTAATTCAATAGTTATTATGAACCCGAAATTGACAGGAACTGCCGGCAAGAATGCCAAATTTGTAGCTGAGAGGATAACTAAGCTATCTGAAGTTCTCGAGGCTCCAATAAAAAAATTGATTTCAAAAGGATATAAAGTATGGCTGTTCCATTTCCCCCACTGCACCCTGCCAAAAGGGCTGTGGGAGTATTCAAAAGGGGTCACTGCGGACTCTTCATCAGTTGTTTTTGCTGAAAAGTGCAGTTTGTGTCAAAAAAAGAGCGAATGCTCTGGAATATGGAAAAGCTATCTAGATTTTTTTGGCGAAAATGAGTTCATGCCAGTGAAAGACACGGGAAAATAAAAAATGGACAAGACAAGATGCAGCGAGCAGCAACTAAAGAAATACAAGAAGATACATGACAAAGTCATATCTTTTTTCCCAATAAGCGCAAATAGTTATGCTGTAATAAGCGGAATCAAAAACTTGGCTAAGATGCATGTGCACAAAGAAAATAAAGAAAAGTTTGCCAAGATTTTCAAACTTTTTGATGTACATGTTTCTTTTGGAAAGGGAAGAGGCTTGTTGCTTCCAGCATATATTTCCAAAGACAAGGAACTGGCAGAATACTACTCCCTGAATGACCCTGAAAACAAATACGAAAAGCAAACAGAAAAAGAAATGCTCGACTTTGCAAAAGCTCTTGGCTATCCTCTCTGCTGCATAAATGACCAAGCCAGTCTAATCAAAAAAAATAAGGAGGAAGCGCACGAACATTTACTAAAAAAACTCAAAGGAATTAAGTCCTGCTACTGCAACTGGCTTTTGTATCCCCATAACCTCTCATTGAGCTTTCACCAGCCATGCAGTTTCGGCTGCGAAAAAACTATCAAATACAACAAGGAAATCCTGGCATTTATTGAAAAAATAAATCAGCCATTTGCAGATAAAATTTCAGGATGGCTGTCCAAGCCAATCCTGCTTTGGTTTGACTGCTCGCATGGAATACGGCTGTTTCACGACACAAGGTTCCAGATAACATTCAACAACTATTTCTCGGCAGGAACTGTCAAATTTAGCAAGTGTCTCCAGTTTGGGGGGAATGGCACTGGAAAAAATTTGAATATGCCCTCCGAAAAATTTAGAAAAACCCTCCTTATAACCAAAAAATTAACCTTAAGCAAAGATTCAATAAGTATCCCAAATGCAAGCCAAGACATTATTGAAAAAAGGGATAAATTTTCGGGCATCTTGATTGAATTCGGGAAAGATAAAAATGAAAATTAAGAAAACAGTAATACTTATGGGGTATTCATGCAACAACAAATGTATTTTCTGCTGCAATGAAAACAAAAGACAGAAGATAAAAGATAAAACGACCGAGGAAGTGAAGAAGGATATTATTAATGCAAAAAAAAGCGGGGCAGATTACATAGAATTTATCGGGGGAGAACCTACAATAAGGAAGGATATTTTAGGGATTATTGCATTTGCAAAAAAACTTGATTTCCGGACAATAATGATTGCCACTAACGGCAGAATGTTCTCAAAAAAGGATTTTGCAAGAAAAATTATCGAATGCGGGCTCAGCCATATCGTCTTTTCAATACACGGGCATAATGCAGAGCTCCATGACAAATTAACACAAGTTCCCGGAAGTTTTGAACAGCTAAGAGAAGGCATAAAAAACCTGCAGGAGATTGGATTCAAAAATATTGGCTCTAATACAACAATTGTTAAACAAAATTATAAAAATCTTCTGGAGATAGGCAAATTAATTTTTGGTATGGGGATACGGAACTCTGAATTTATATTCGTGGATCCCACCCATGGCGCTACAAAGAATAATTTCTTGGAAGTTGTCCCCACTTATGAGCAGGTTTCGCCTTATGTAAACAATCTTTTAAAATTTGGAAGAGAAATAAAAGCAAGACACTGGCATGTTAGGTATTACCCTTTATGCTATGTAAATGAAGAGTACCACAGCCAAATCAGCGAGCTACACGAAACACAAACATTCCATACCGAGCATATAGCTCCTGACTTCATAAATAAATCAGTTGAAAAAAACAGGAAGAGTATAGCAAGGACAAAAATTTACAAATGCGAAAAATGTGCGTATTCCGATAAATGCGAGGGATATTGGAAAGAATACCTTAAGTACTACCCCACATTGCCCAAAAAAAATCACCAAGACACGCTATTCATTTGGATACCTGTGCTAGAAAGAAATGCGAGCGGAAGACCTCCCTTCCCTCATTTTGCTATGCTCCTGAAAGAAGCAAAACAAAAATTCAAGGACAGGTGCACAGGGCTTGATTTCTCTTCCTGCATAAGGGGGCTTTATGACTCCAAAAAAGAGGAAGAGATAAGGGAAAAAAGAGAGAAAGCAATTGATTCAATAAAAAATAAAGTGCTTGGCATGAGCCCCAAAATACTAGTGTTTTCTGCCACACCCAGATCAGACATACTATTCTCACTTGAGCTAATAGAGAGGCTAAAGAAGGATTCAAATACGAAAATAATTTTTTACTCCTTTTTTTTGGAGCCAAAAATTCTGTCTTGCATAATCAGAAATTGCAAGGGGGATGAGAGCTACATAGCCACAGGAAGGAAGGAAGTTCTTGAATTAATTGAAAAGATTTACCTAAAAAAAAATACAGATGCACGCAAAATAAATTACGGAAGACCGTCTGAGGAAAATCCGGTTGTTTTTGACTATGACGACTTTGAGGGTTTTAACATCAAGAGTTATGGCAAGAGGGCGGAAATCTTTACTTCGGTCGGATGCACCAATAAATGCAGTTTCTGTATGCATAATTCCTGCTCTCCCCGCACCGTCTTTAGTGAGGATTATGTTAAAAACCAGCTGGCAAGATTATCCAAGCTTTATGACATTAATGCAATACAAATTAAGGATTCGTCATTTAACCCTAGTTGCGAAAGAGGGAAAAATTTGCTGAACTTATTCGGCAAATTTGATATGAGATTCAGTCTGCAGACAAGGATTGATAGTTTTTCAAAAGAGCTAATTAAAAAATTAGAAAACAAGAATCTCGAATTCTTTATAGGCATTGAATCCGTATTCCCAAGCATCATAAAATTTTTCAATAAAAGCCAAAATCCACAAGAGTATATTGATCATATAAAGAAAATAATTCCTGTTATCGGGAATTCTAATCTTAAAGTGACTTACTCTTATATTTTTGGCTCTCCCCAAGAGAAAAAAGAGGATATGGACGCTTCTTATGAATTTTTTCATAATTTAAAATCAGAAAATACTTCATTATTAGCATACCCTTTCCAGATAAAACCAGGCACGGTACATTTCCAGAGCTATCTAAATTCAGGAATCAAGGTATTCAACATGCACCCTTATTGGAAGCCCGGGGCAAAAGGATTTTTTAGCGAAATTTCCCCGTTTATGTTCTCAAAATATGCTTCATCAACTTCTGATTTTGAAATAAATTTTCCAGTTTTTTTAGTAAAAAATAAATTCTTGGATAATAAGGAATTGTTCAGCAAGTTAGATGATATTTCCAAAAAAATAGAGGTAGTCAATGAAGAGAATTAAGGCATTGCAGACAATGCTTTGCAGACATCTAATGGGAAAAAATAATCCTCGCTTTCAATAGGTACTGTATAACTCTCATCTTTATTTAATTCGCACAGGGCTGCATTCTTTTCCCTGTACGCTTGGACAAGTCTTGCAGCAAAATACCGGCAACTAATCTTCATCGTGTCTACATTTATATCGCTGCATTTGCTTGCATCCCCTGAAATTATGGCTTCGCAGTATTTTGTTACTTCACCTTCAAGTATTATTTCCTCGTCAAAGTAGCCCGCAGGAGACAAGGAGCAGTCCCCTCTTTTAACTATTTCTCGTAAGTACAGCAAACTTTTGCATTCTTCAGGGGATAGCTCATCTGTGAAATTAACACTCTGATTAGTGAAGTTTAAGGCTTCGCAATCTGTTATGCCTTTTGTTTCGGAGATCATGATATCTAATTGTACTGTCTCCCTCTCGTTTATTTTTGGTTCAGGCTCTCTCATCATAAAGAAATAAATCAAAAAAGCAAGAGCTATGAGAACGAATAAGATTAAAACAAAAAAAAGAATTGTTGGTCTTTTTTCGGATACCATTTTATTATGCCTGTTAAAATAATCACCAGCCTGTTGAATTATGGCTGCCATGGCTGCCATGGCTGCCATGAGAGGAATGGCTTACATGACAGGATTCTATACAGTGCTCGTGGGTTCCCTGAAAAGCTCCTCCGGACTTGCCCAAGCGCAAAAAATTATAATGGATAGGGTCAAGGTCTTTATCTACATTGAGTTCATTAGGCGGGTCTGGGTTTCCACTGCATGACGGGTCGCAGCTTACACTGGCAGAAACCTGTTTTGCGCTTGCAGCTGCTCCTGCAGAAAGGATTGCTGCCAAGATGCCTGCTTTAATCAAATTCTCCTTGCTAATCTTGCCGTCTTCTTTTGCAAGAAAAGAGCTTATTTTTTTCTTAAAAACTGGAATTCTGCTGTATACTGATGCCATCTTACCTCTTTTTATTTATTGTCCTTTTTTTGATTTATAAATCTTTCCTTAACAACCCAGTCAAACTGCCTTTTGAAAATCCTGCATCTCGCAGACTGGCTAACCTTTCCAATTATGCTCCCTTCTTCTGAAAAACTGCAGACAGGGCAAAGCCCGCAGTAAGGCTTGTACGCGCATGCATCGCAGACAAACTGGTCATTTATTGAGGCATTCAGGACAGCGCAAGCCTTGTCACAGGTTACTGCATCCTTATAGCTGTCTTTTTTCACATTGCCCAAAAGAAAAATTTCATCTCCTACCATCCTGCCCTCATCACATGTGTAAACATCCCCATTATAATGGTAGGCAAGTTGCCCTATTGCAACCCCGCAGGGGCTTCTCAGGTCCAAATAATTTGGGTCGTATTTTGTCCCTATCTTGTGAGCTATTATGTCAACAATCCTTTCTGAGATTTCTTTTCCATCTTTTTGATGTTTTTTTATTCTTCCCATGGCTTTTTCCCAAAAAGCAAGGTATTCTTCAACAGAATAGCTTATTTGTGGCCATATTTTTTGTGCAACGCCGAGATTGTTTAGGAATCTAAGATGGATAAAATTCAACCCAAGGTTAACGTATTCATCAACTATCTCTTCAGGATATCCGAGGCTTTTTTTTGTCAATGTTACCAGAGCATTTATCCGGGCATTCTCTATTTTTTTCTTTTTGTATTCCTCCATGAATTTTTTAATCCAAAAAACAACCTGCCCATAATTGCTGGAACTTGCAAATATCCTGTTTTTGTCATGCAGCTCTTTTGGCCCGTCCAGAGAAGTGCAAACAAGGATCCTTTCCCTGATTAGATACTGCATTTTTTCTTCATCCATCATTGAAAGATTTGTAACAACAGAAAAACTAAGTTTTTTGTTTGCTGTTCTGTTTTTCTGCTTTGCGTAACCGACAATAAACTTGAGAATTTCCCAGTTAAGAAGTGGCTCACCCCCCTGGAATTCTATTGTTATATTTGGGCTTGGGGACTGGAATATGAAGTCTACTGTTTTTTTCGCAGTGTCCTTATCCATATCAAACCCCTTCTTATCCTGGCTTACTGAGCTTGCATGGCAGTAGACACAGTTCATGTTGCATCTCAAAGTAACTACAACAATATGCAAAGAAGCTCCCTGGAAAAGAAAGCTGTTCCTTTTCCTTAAGTCATTAACAAATTCATTTTCGTTTGTTTCATCTAAGAGTATTTCCCTTTGCAAAAGCTTTTGCTTTAATTTTTCATCAATTTTTTTGGATTTAAGGCTGTTAAATTCATCCTTGTTTAAAGCGATCCAGCTCCCGCTGTCTGTTGTGATAAAATAGTTATCATCAAGTTCCCTGAATCTGTAATTGTTTATAGTATACCCCATTTTTAGAAAAGCATGCTGTCTTTTGTTATGCCAAGGACAAAATTACAAAACTCGTCTGCAACAGCATCATCTTCTGCATTGATCTCAACCTCAAAAGAACAATTAATAATTCTGCAAGGGCACACTTCCTTAAATGCCGCAATTGCTTTTTCTATTGCCTCCTTTTTATAGAATTTATTATTCAGGTTTATTTTCATCTTTGCCATATTTTTCTTCCCACGGGATAGCTATCCCCTCGGGGTCATCTAAAAATTCTTCCTCAAGATTCTCAAGCTCATCAAAATCTATGCTTTCTGCTACAGAAGAATCGTTGGTTATTATCGCTCTTTGCAGTAGCAATTCTCTTATAATTTTTGTCTCTTTTGCTCTAGTTAGATAGTCAGAATAATTAAGCAGCTCATTGTTGAATTCATTTCCAAGTGTCTCCAAAGAACCTTCTTTTTTGAGCTTCATTTTAACAAGTATTCCTTTGTCTGGGTCACCGTCCAGAACAATATAAGCCCTGTCCATGAAAACGTAGGCTGCAGAATAAACTGCCTCCAAAGGATAAAGCTTGGGATTAACAGAGATGGTTAATTGATTGTTTTCTATTCTAAGATTACCGGAATCTGGCATATAATCACCCCTATTTCAAGAGAAAATACCTTAATATTAAAATGTTTCCTTTGATTAACAATGTCGCTAGAACACCCATGAAAAGAAGGGGGGCAAACGGCAGTGTTGTAGAGATTCTTACTTTCTTAAGCCCGGTTTTTCTTATTTTTTCTATATGCTCTTTCTCCAGCCCCTCAGATTCGACATCAATATATTCTTTTGCGGATTTATACCCCCCAAGGATATAAGAAGCATTCCCCTTAGTCACAAATATCATTTCTTTGTCTTTCACTTTTTTTATTTCGTCTTTGCTTAGTTTCTTAACCTTAGTTATTTTGTCAGATAGTATCATCCCGGGTTTCAATTTTTTAACAGAAATTTCCTTAGAAAACACGTCCTTGCTTAAAGAGCTTAACCCATGCCTCATTAATGACCTGAAAATCCTCCAGATAATGAGCATCATGATAAATTCCACTAAAAAACTACTGGAATAAACAGATTTGTCTATGACCAGCCTGACAACAGATACTGCCCCAAAAATGTACAATTCAATGTACTCAATTTGGAATTTTTTGTTCCCTGCTGGAAATGTACTGGTTAATGCAGGAATCAGGGAAAGAATCAAAAATGTAAATAAATATTTCAAAACGCGGTTTCCTTCCCATCCTAAATAAGAAAATACGATGTCAATAAGCCAGAACATTGCAAACAAGGAAACTGCGCTCTTTGCTAACCTCACAGGCCCAAAAAAATTCTTAAAAAAAGTCTTTAACATCTTTGCATAATCATTTATCCTTGCATTCTTGAGTATCAGCAAAAGCATCGCAAACAATCCTATGATAAACACATTAAACAGCAAAGTGAGGGAAGGAATCCAATCATACTTCCCATATTGATATACCTCAAAAGGAACCAGCAAAGCAAAAGCAAAAAATAATTTTCCGTCTCCCGCAGACCAGAGCTTGAAATACCACAATCCAAAAGCTATTGCCAAAGCAAAAAATGTGTTTGTGCAAAGCTCAAGAAAATAGGTATAATTTATTCCCTGTTTTGTTATTAGTGAATAAATTATAAACCCAAGATAAACAGCAAAAGCATAACAAATCCCAATAACAATGTCCCTGTTCTTTATCTTGCCGTACTTTATGTCTGTATAAGATGTTATAATGCCAAGATAGAGTATCCCAGGCAAAAAAAACCACAGGCTATTCATTTTGTCCAGCTCATTGAATCCTTTGCTTCTTTTGGATGCATCCCAAGGCTGACACCGAAACTAACAAGGTCATTAGGCGCCCTCATGCCGTAAGGTGTTTTTGCAAAAGAAGCGAGTATTGTCCTGACTTTGTATTTCCTGCAGAATTTGATGTTCTGCATCATCTTGCCCAAAAGCTGGGCTCTCCTCTCTCCTTTAGAGTTAAGTATTGCTGAAAAAGAGAATGCAATCATCTTGTCTTTTTGTTTTGCAATCTTGCACAGTATCTGGTTCAATCCTGAAGCCCTGTGGTGCATAAAATCTTTTCTCTGCCCTTCTTCCAGCCCAAACAGGATGTCTGCTTTTGATTTTTCCAGAACCCACCTGTCATTTCTGGATGACTTAACAAGGACCAAACCTGCAAGGTTTTTTGCCCTTTGGATTGTTTTTTCCTCTGCAACCAGCCCTGTGATTATCTTGATTTTTGATTTTGGGGCTTCTGGAATCTGTTTTTCATAAACAAAAACCAGCCTGCTGTAGCCCAGCTTTTCCGCTGTTTCCAAAAATTCCTTTTCGTTTCCATCCGGGAAAACAATATCAACATACATGGTTTATTGTAGAGAAGAGTTTTATTTAAACCTTAGCTTTTACCTGCGAGATTATCTGGCATGCCCTGCAGACTGCTTCTTTTGAAGGCTCTCCGCATTGTATGCATCTCCTGGCATTCCCGAATTTGTATTTCTGCTTGAGTTTTGGAAGAGACTTCAGGAAATAATCAGCAATATTTTCCTTTAGCTTCGGGTTTGTTTTTTCATAATCATTCAATAAGTTTCCTGTAAATCTCCTGAAAACTTCTGCACTGCATGGGCATTTGCCGTAATAAACAGGAAATTTCATTATTTTTGAATATCTTGCAATATCTTTTTCAGGAATAAAATAAAGCGGCTTTACCCTCGGGATAAAGCCTTTTGCGCCCTCAATCCCTGATTTTGGGCCTAGCCTTGCAGACCAATGCAGCGTGTTTCTGAAAAAATTCATCATTATTGACTGCGCTTCATCATCAAGATTGTGCCCTGTAACAAGCTTCTTTGCTTTCAGCCTTTTTGCCGCCTTATTTACAAGATACCTTCTCAGAACACCGCAGACAGCGCATGAATTAAGCTTTATTCCCTTTGAAGACAATGCAGACTTTATGTAGCAGACAGAGCCGCCGAACTCCTCCCTGAGCGACATTGAATAAAGGTTTATCTTTTCTTTTTTGCAGAATTCAGTTAAATTTTTAAGGTTATTTTTTGTGTAACTTCCCATAGCAACATCTATTGTTACTGCTTCGATGTTATACCCCAATTTTTTGAGAATATAAAGCACGGTTGTGCTGTCTTTTCCCCCTGAGGCTGCTACAAGAATCTTTTCTCCCTTGTTAAAAAGCTTGTATTTTTTTATTGTTTCCTTTACCTTGTTCTCTATTTTCTTTACAAATGCTTTGTCTGATTTTTTCATCTTATTCTCAAAACCAAAGGAAGTTTAAAAAAGTAACCCCAAAAAATGCTTTTTTGCGAAAAGCTTAAATATTGGTATCGCGCAGGATAGAGTATTATGAAGCACTCAATATTTAGCCAGGAACATAGAAGGTTCAACTGGGAAGTTCTGGTTGTCAAGGCTAAAGGGTGCTCTCAGATCAAGACATTCGGCGATTATCCGATGTGTTGCTAAGAACCGCTCAAAATCACGGGACTTGCAATGCATCGCCAACTTCTAAACGAGCCAGAAAAAAGTGGTGTGTTGCCTGTCCCTTGGTAACCAAAAAAACCGAGGTGACAAAAATGCCGCAAAAAGAAAAATGTGTGATTTGCCAAGAGGCAATCACAAACCCAATATGCCCAGAGTGCCTGCAGAGGGAAGTCGAGCATTGGCTCGCCGACTTTAACCCATCCCTTGTGCCAAAGCTAAGGGATTACACAGGGATTTTTGATGCCTATACACAGGACGGAGTTAACTGTATCATATGCGGAAGAGACATGAGAGTCTGCGCCCACTGCTTTTGCAAAGACGTTTATCAGCTTTTTAGAGAACAGCTTGGGGAAAGGGCAGAGGATTTTTTGCTCAGTTTCGACTTTGAGCTGAACAGAGAAGCTGGCTAGCGGATTATTTTTTTCTTTTTTTTATTTCTGTAATCTTCAATAGCTTTATGCAGTGCATCTGCCGCTAAATTAGAACAGTGCATCTTTATAGGAGGAAGTCCTTCTAACGCTTCTGCAACATCCATGTTTGTTATTTTTTCAGCTTCCTCAAGTGTTTTTCCTTTTGCGAGCTCGGTCATCATTGAAGATGTGGCTATAGCTGCAACACACCCGAATGTCTTTACCTTGACATCCTCTATCTTGTTGTTTTTTACTTTAATATAGACCCACATGACATCCCCGCACACAGGATTGCCTACCTTTCCAAGCCCGTCTGCATTTTCTATTTCCCCCATATTTTTTGGGTCCTTAAACTTATCCAGAACTTTCTTAGAGTACACGCTTAATCACCCTTGTAAGCGGAGAAATCTTCCTTAATTTTTCAACAACATTTGGCAGGACTTCAAGTGCTTTGTCAATTTCATCTTCTGTAGTGTATCTGCTTAATGTAAGCCTCAGGCTTCCGTGGGCGTCTTCAGGCTTCATTCCTATTGCCATCAGAACATGGCTTGGCTCAAGAGATTTTGACGAGCAAGCTGAGCCTGTTGAGCTGCAGATTCCCTCTGAATCAAGATGTGTACCTATTGCCTCGCCTTCTATGTATTTGAAGCTTATATTGACATTATTGCAAAGCCTCTTGCCCCCTCTTGGTCCGTTAAGTATCGTGCCAGGAACTTCCAGAAGCCCTTCTGTTAGCCTGTCTCTCAGCTTTGCCATGTATGCAACATGCTTCCTGTCCATTGCAAGCTGGACAGCTTTTGCGAATCCGACAATTCCAGGAACATTTTCTGTTCCAGACCTCAGGCTGAACTCATGCCCTCCTCCGTGGGCAACAGGAGTTATTTTTGTTCCTTTTTTTATGTAAAGAACTCCGACTCCTTTTGGGCCGTGGATTTTATGCGCATTTAATGTTATTAAGTCTGCGTGCTTTGCTGAAACCTCTGTTTTTGTGTATGACTGGCATGCATCTGTGTGAAAATAAACATTGTGCTTTTTGCATATTGCATATAATTTCTCCAAGTCTTGTATTGTCCCAATCTCGTTGTTTCCGTGGATAACTGTAACAAGGACGGTGTCTTTCCTTATTGCTTTATCCAAATCATCTGGATTTACAAACCCTTCTTTGTCAACGTTAAGGTATGTAACTTCAAATCCTTCCTCCTTAAGCCATTTGCAGCTGTTAAGAACGCAGTCATGCTCTATTTTTGTTGTTATGATGTGTTTTCCTTTGCCTTTGTTTGCAAATGCAATTCCCTTTATTGCAAAATTGTTTGATTCTGTCCCTCCTGATGTAAATATGATTTCTGTCTCTTTGGCTCCTATTGATTTTGCAATAGTTCTTCTTGCGTCGTCAATTGCCATACTTGCCTCTCGTCCAAGCCTGTGCAGGGAGGATGCGTTTCCGTATTTTTCAGAATGATACTTGTTCATAACTTGAACAACTTCAGGAGCAGCCATTGTTGTTGCGCCATTGTCAAGGTAGATTATTTTTTTCATTTTTTCTTCATGCACTCCTGGCCGCAGTATTTGTGGACATGTTTTTCAACCAAATCAAGGATGGGTATGATTGTATCCTTGTTTAATGAGTAGATTCTCTGCTTTCCTTCTTGCTTTACATCAAGTATGTGGCATTCAGCCATTTTCTTGAGGTTGTGGGAGATTTTGCTCTGTTCTTCTCCGAGAATTTTGCATATCTGGCTGACAGATTTAGGTCCTTCCCTCAGAAGGCACATTATCTCCATTCTTACCTTTGTTGCGATTGTCTCAAAAAACAGATTATATGATGGGCATTTCATATGAAATCTAATTCATATGTTATATATAAAGGTTGTGGTTTGGTATTTGGTTTTAGTTGCAATCAGCCAATTTCAGCAAGCTTTTTAAATAAAACCAGTTTCCTGCACTGTTATGGTATCAGGAAAGCATAAATCAAGAAGCATGAGGAGAGTCTTCAGGAGAACTCCTGGGGGAAAGACAGTAATGGCTTTCAAGAAGAGAAAGCCGTCTAAAGCCAAATGCGCCGGCTGCGGCAAAGTTTTGCCAGGCGTGCCTAGGGAAAGACCCCATAAGATGCAGAACATGCCTAAGACAGCAAAAAGGCCTCAGAGACCTTACGGCGGTGTTTTGTGCTCATCCTGCACCAGAAAAAAGATAATTGAAAAAGCAAGAAAGTGAAATCTTCCGCAGTAATGGCAACAGCTGCTTAACAGGAAGATAGGAGGGAAAAATGATTGAAGTTGGAAGATTATGCGTAAAAATCGCTGGCAGGGACGCAGGCTTGAAATGCGTTGTTGTTGAAGTTCTGGACAAGAATTTTGTTATGATAGACGGGCAGACAAGAAGGAGAAAGTGCAATATCCTTCACCTTGAGCCCTTGGGCCAGGTAGTAAAGATAAAGGCAAAGGCAACCCATTCTGATGTTGTTTCTGAATTCAAAAAATTGAATCTTGAAGTTAAAGAGACAAAGCCAAGGAAAGCTGCAGAAAGGCCTAAGAAAGCAAGAAAGAAGAAAGAAGAGAAAACAGAAGAGCTTGCAAAAAAAGTGTCAAAAGCAGAGAAAAAGAAAGAAAAACCTGCAGCAAAAAAAGAAGAAAAATTGGAATCTGAGATTCCAAATTCGCGAAAGAAAAAATAAGAGGTGCAAAATGGTATTCGGAACACTTGTTGGGCTGATAGGGCTTGTTTGTGCTGTGTGGGTAATCTTTGATGTTATGACAAAGCAGAAAAAGATGAAAGACTCCCATAAGATAGTATGGATTGTTTTAGCTATCGTCTTCAGCATAATAACAGCAATAGTCTATTATTTCGCTGTTAAGAAGAAATAAATTTTATTTTTTGATTGCTTCAAATAAATCTGTTAGGTTAATTTCCAAAGCAGCTACAGGCATCTGCATTTCCCAGCTTGTAAGAACCTCTGGATTAATTTCCCCAACATAAGCAACATTCTTCCCTTTGACAGAAATTCTCCCGGCTCTTCCCGGAATAAAGCTTGAATTGTCTGTTTCTTCTATTTCGTATTTCACATCCAGCATCTTCATAAGATAGTCAAGAACCTGCTTTATCTCTGTAAAGTCTGCTTTTTCATTGCACAGGACAACACCCAGCCTGTCAGCCTCCTCAACTCCTGTGTCTGTCTTTCCCTTCTTGAAAATCGTGCCAATGTCAAATATGTGCTGAGGGTATTCATTGTGCTTGTTGCCTGCCAAAACTTCCATAAGGCTTGGGATAATCCATGCCCTTAAAACATGGTACTCCTTTGAATTTGGGTTTGCAAGCTCAATGACACTGATATCAGACTTCATCTTCTTTGTCTGGTTTTCCTTTGAAGTGAGATGATAGGTTTTTACTTCCAGGATTCCCAATCCGACAAAGATATTTGCTATCCTGTCCTTGAAAACATAGAACTTGTCCTCTTCTGCGTTTGTAGCGACTTTCGGTATCTCTTCCTTAAGGTTTTCATATCCGTAAGCAATGCAGATGTCTTCAGCCAGGTCAATCGGGTGCATAACATCTGCCCTGTAAGCAGGAACAAGCGCTTTTCCTTTTTCATAGCCGTAACCCATCATTTCAAGATATTTTTTTATCTCTGATTCCTTGAAGTCAACCCCTATTATCCTGCTTATGTATTTGGTGTCAAATTTCATAGGCACAGGCTCAAGATTGGGTGTTGTGACTTTCCTGTCCGGATAGCTTAACTCCATTGAGTAAATCTTTCCTCCCATGTCAGCAAGCGCTGCTGCGATTATGTTCAGGCATTTGTGAAGAACATCAAAATCAAAGCCAGAGCATTCGACAAACACGTCTGTTGTTTTTTCTGTGATTTTGCCTGTCTGCTCAGAGTTTATGATAGGAGGCATGGACAATACCTGATTTGTTGAATCAACAAAAATCGGGAACTTGTCTTTTCCTTCCAGCAGATAGCCGTACTCCCTTCCCGTAGGATGCTGGCTCAGAATCTGCAAGCCTGTCATTTCCTTGAATGCCTCGAGAGGCTGGAACTTAATCTCGCCTGGTTTTTTTGCGATAAATTTTATAGGCGGCTTTATCTTTTCATACGGATAAACTCCTATAGCGCATTTCTTCCTGTTTCTTCCGTAAGTTACATGGAGCTTTTCCTGAATCTGGATTATCTCCTTTATTTTCTCGTCATCAAACTTCAGCCCTTTAACAATCGCGCATGCCGTGAAAGGCCTTACATCCTTTACAGACTTGTCAATAATAACTTTTTCGCCCGACTTCCCGACTCTGTACTTTCTCAAGCCTGTCTTTGCTCCGATAAATGAGCTTAATGCCCTTGCAAGCCCCTGCTCGCTCAGCAAATCAGGCCTGTTTGGGAATATTTCAACACTAATCTCGTTTCCCTCAATCCCTTCAAGGTCTGTGCCAAGCATGCTGATTCTGTCCTTCAGCTGGTCAATAGGTACTTTCTTCCCAACAAGCTTTTCAACAACTTCCTTGTTTATTTTTATTGAAGGCATTTTATCTCATCCAGGTTTTCATGTTCCTTATCTGTCTTAAATCATTCTTGTAAAGTTCTCGTATGTCATTAATCTTGAAGTATTCTGAGACAGTTCTTTCCATCCCAAGCCCCCATGCGAGCACAGGGACTTCTATACCCAATAAAGGCTTTACAACTTCAGGCCTGAATATTCCTGAGCCTCCCAGCTCAATCCATTCGTTTTTCTCAGGGTGAAGGACATCAACCTCTGCGCTCGGCTCTGTGTAAGGGAAATGCCCTGGCCTTATCCTTACATCAGGGTATCCCATTTTTGCAAAAAACTCCTTCAGGTATCCCTTGAGGTATTTCATGTTAGCCTTTGGGTCAACAACAATTCCCTCAACCTGAGTAAGCTCAAACAAGTGCTTCCAGTCCAGCGCCTCATTCCTGAAAACCTTTGCAACTGAGAAGAATTTTGCAGGAAGGTCTGACTCTTTTAAAGCGCTGATAGTCTGCGCAGACAAGACGGTTGTATGTGTTCTCAAAAGATTCTGCTTTGCAGCTTCCTCTGACCATTTCCCGCCCCATCCTTTTGAGCCTGTGTCCCCTCCGTTTTCGTGGACTTCTTTTACTTTTTTCCATAATGGGGAGGGAAGTTTTCCTGCTGCCGGGTCTTTGAGATAATAAGTGTCCTGCATCTGCCTTGCAGGATGGTCCTGGGGAACGAACAATGCATCCAAATCCCAGAATGCAGTCTGAACAAGGCTTCCTTTCATTTCCTTGAACCCCATCTCAATCCAGATTTTTCTGATATATTCAACTGCCTGGCTTATAAAATGCCTTTTTGCGCCGGTTATTTCAGGCACATTAATCTTTACATCATATCTCCTGAATGTTTTTCCTTTCCATGCTCCTGTCTTGAGCATGGATGCTGTCAGCCTGTCTGCTGTCTTCCCCTCAGATATCTTTTCATTTGCCGCCTTTTTGCCAAGCTCTGTCAGCTCAATGCCCACAAGCTTCAGCAGTGACGATTTGATAATCTGCTTTCTTTTTGAAAGATTGTCAAACGCAAACTTTTCCTCGTCTTTAAGCTCCTTCAGCTCAACCTCCCTTTCAGAAAGCTTTTTCAGCAGCTTTTCCTCAAAGCTTTCCTTTTCCAGGAATTTCTTTCCAGGCTCTGTTATCTTAACTGTTTTTCCGTCAATCAGGATTGCAGCCTTTTTTTTCAAAACACCGAGAGAAACATTGAATTCCCCTGGTTCAATGCCTGCTTTTTTCACAACATCCCCGAGGAGTATATCCCCCTTTGTCAATGCCTTAAGCACCCTTTTCTCAGGCAGCCCCTTCTCCAGGTACTCCTTTCCGTTCTTGTCAAGAACAACAACCTCTTTCAGGCCTTTCTTTATCTTCAGTATGCCCTTGTTTTCAAGCCACTGAAGCGCTCTCATTACCTCAACTTCCTTCAGCTTTGTCTTCGCTGTAATGTCAGGCAGGGAACTGCAGCCAGCTAAAGCAGGAAGAGTCTTTCTCTCCAGCGGGTGTAACCCCTCTATTATCTTCTTGAGGTCTGCCATCTTATAAACACCAAAATAACTAAAAACCTATAAAAACCTTACTGAAAATAAAATAAAAGAAAGAAAAAAAGGCTTAAGCCTTTTTCATGCCTTTCCATGCAAGGTCAAACAGGTTTTCCACAGCTCCTGCAAAGAAAGGAGTTGTTACCCATATGCCCACATCGTATGTTGGGTGGACATCCTTGTCGTCAAGAACCATGAATATCAGTTCTTTTCCGTCCACAACACAGAACCTTGCTTTTGCGTCTGTATGCCTCACTTCAGCAACATTGCCCAGCTCTTTTATCGCAGGCGCAGATTCTTTTGTGATAGGCGCTGCTATTCTTATCTTTACTCCCCTTTTCTTAAGCTTGTCAAATGTCGGCTTCAGTCCCTCTATCTTTCTCATCAATCCCTGTGTTGTAGTCATCATTGTTACTGAATTTTCTGCATTTCTTATTGTAAGCTCAAGATGGTTGTATAGGTTGTGCCTTCCCCTCAGGCTTCCTGAAAGGTCTGCAGGCTCAACAAGCTCAACTCCCTGGGTGTGGAGAGTTGTAAGCTCCTGGAGCACTTCTGTACTTTTCAAATCTTCAAGCCTTTTTACTTTTTCCTCTGCATCCGACCTCATGTTTTTCTTTACCCTTTCGACAACCTCTGTTGGCGGAACAGCGATATATTTGATAGGCTTGCCTAGCTTCATAACAACAAAACCTTTTTTCTCGAGGCTTTCAAGGACATCATAGCTTCTTGATCGTGGAACGTTTGCTATGTCAGAAAGCTCTCCTGCTGTTGAGACACCTCTCGAAAGCAGAGCAGCCCATATCTTAACCTCGTATAAATTCAGCGAAAAATAGCGCCTCAGCTTGCTCAAAAATTCTTCTTTTACTATCATTTCTATCCTCCCCCTTTTTTTGCGAAGTTATTACTTCACCGGGTAAATAAATACTACTACTATTAATATGTTACGTTTTTTTACCCCTAGTTAGTGCGGTATAAATTAACTTGCAAAAAGGGTTGTGCACTTTAGAGTAATAACTAAAAGCCATATAATATATAAGTATTGTTGTAGTCTAAGATAATGATTATTTTATACCTATTGAATACTCATTAAATTATTTAAAGAGAAGGCGCATGACAGCACTAATGCAAAAGATGATTGAGACGGAGAAGGCTTTTGGCATTCTTAAAAGGTTCTCTGTGCTATATGCAGAATGGAAAATTGCCAAAAAACCAGAGCAGGCAGCAAGATTTGCAGCCAAAATTGGTTTTCCTGTGGCTATGAAAATTATTTCTAAGAAAGTGGTGCATAAAAGTGACGTTGGCGGAGTGAAAGTTGATTTAAAAAACGAGAAAGAGGTTGCTGCTGCTTTTGATGAGATAACAAAAAGCGCAAAAGAAAAGATAAAGGCAAAGCCTGAAGGAATCCTTGTCCAGAAAATGGAGTCAGGCAGAGAAGTGATAATCGGGCTTAAGAGAGACCCGCAGTTCGGGGCTGTTGTTATGTTCGGGCTTGGCGGTGTTTTTGTTGAAGTGATGAAAGACGTGTCCTTCAGGATTGCTCCTCTTACAAAAGATGACTGCATCGAGATGATTGAGGAAATTAAGGGATACCCAATCCTGAAAGGAGCAAGGGGGCAGGCTTCTGTCAATATCAATGCGCTTGTAAAAATCCTGATGGCTGTGTCAAGCATCGGGCTCAAAAACAAGAAAATAACCGAAATTGACCTTAATCCTGTTATTGTAAATGAAAAATCAGCGGTTGTTGTGGATGCAAGGATAATATCTGAAAAATGAAAGCAAAAAAACAAGACCTTGAAAAGCTGTTCAGCCCTTCAAGCATTGCTGTAATCGGAGCATCAAGAGACCCCAAATCTGTCGGATATGGGGTATTGAAAAGCCTTGTAAGAGGCTGTGTTTTGAGCAGCGAGTACTGCAAGTCTTTTCCAGGAAAAGTCTATCCTGTGAACCCAAAAGCTGATTATGTCCTCGGAATAAAATGCTACAGCCAGATAAAAGATGTTCCCGGAGAGGTTGATTTGGCGGTTATTTCTGTTCCTGCAAAAGTTGTTCCATTGGTTCTCAAGGACTGCGGAAAAAAGAAAATTCCTTTTGCAATAATAATCTCTGCAGGGTTTGCAGAAGTCGGCGGAGAAGGCGAAAAGCTGCAGAATGAAGTCCTGAAGATCGCAGAAAAATACGGGATGCGGCTTGTAGGGCCTAACTGCCTCGGGATAATCAGGCCGAATAAAAACCTTAATGCAAGCTTTGCGCCGACAATGCCTCCTGAAGGCCCTGTCGGATTTATCTCCCAGTCAGGAGCGCTTGCAGACAGCATAATTGACTGGGCTGTTGCCGAAAGATACGGCTTAAGCGCTGTTATCAGCTACGGAAACAAGGCAGACCTTGATGTTCATGATTTTATTGAGTTCCTTGCGGCAGACCCCCAGACAAAAGCAATCGCCCTTTATGTTGAGGGGCTGAAAGACGGAAACAGGTTTATTGAAGTATGCAAAAAAGTGAGCAAAACAAAGCCCATAATTGTCCTGAAAGCGGGCAGGACATCTGCAGGAGAAAAAGCAATAAGCTCCCATACAGGAAGCCTTGCAGGAAGCTATGAAATCTACAAAGCAGCATTCAGGCAGGCAGGAGTGATACAGGCAGATACTGTTGAGGAGCTTTTTGATTTGGCAAAAGCCCTGGCCTACCAGCCTCCCTGCAGGGAGAATGCTGTAGCAATTGTGACTAATGGAGGAGGGTGCGGAGTACTGTGTGCAGACAGCTGCGAAGAGTTGGGGGTTAATGTTGTTGAGCTGAAAGAATCCACACTGAAAAAGCTTGACAAAAGCGGGAAGATGCACCCAGCATATTCCAGGAGAAACCCTCTTGATATTATAGGGGATGCCCTGCCTGAAAGATATGAGGTTGCAGTAAACACATTGCTGGATGAGGATTATATCCACGGATTGATTGTGATACAGACGCTGCAGACAATGACTGACCCAAAAGAAGACGCACTTAGGGTTATCCAGGCGCAGAAAAAGTTCCCGGGAAAACCGATTCTCTGCACATATATGGGCGGGCTTTACAGCAAGCAGGGAGGAAGGCTTCTTGAGGAGAATGACATCCCTGATTTTAACGATTTGAAAAAAGCTGCAAGGGCGATGAAAGTTCTTATAGAGAGAGGCAGGCTCCTGAAAAAGAAGTAGTTAGTAATTCAGCTTGTATCTCAGCAAGGCGGCTATTCCCCCCAAACCGGAAAGCTTTTTTCCGCCTTCATGCTCTGATGATATTATCGTGATTGAGCCCTTTGAAGAGTCTACTGCCTTCATTAGTGCATCCAGCTGCCCGTATTTTTCCTTCTCCCTCAGTTTTTGTATAAGCTCGTCTGTAACAAGGAGCATTTCAACAGCGCCTGCTGATGCAGCCTGCTCCACTTCCTTTATTCCGTAGGCAGACTTTCCGTCTTTTGAAATCTCCCCGAGAACTTTCTCGACAAGATTGATTTCCTTTGCAGCCCTCTCCTCCCTCAGCGCTTCCATTGTCTCAGGCCTTTTCAAAACCTCGTCAATTCCGTTTTCTCCTACTGACGAGCATGTTGCAAGGACAATCTTCGGCTTCAGCTGGCTGGTTCTCATCTCTTTCATCAGATCCTCCTTCCAGAATGCCGGGCTCGCAAGGATAATCTTCTCAAGGCTGTGCCTTTTGTCATATTCTTCCAGCAGTTTTATGATTTCAGAATAGAAGCTTGGCTTAACCTTTTCCTCAACAGCCTTTTTCTGCACTTTTCCTTTTAGTCTGGACAGCAGCTCATAGCCGTATTTCTTCATCAAAGCAAAATATGCCTCTTCCCTGTCAAAAACACAGATTAGTATTTTCGGGACTTTGGATTTGCATGCTTCCTTCAGCTTCTCCAGCTGGTATGAAAGCCAGCGCTGCTTTTCAAGGGTTATTGTTGTTCCAGGCTCTATGCTAAAGCTGTGCCATGAGCCTTTTGCAACATCCTCAGGGCCTTCAGCAACCTTTCCCCCAACCCTGAGCACTGCAGAAGTTTTGCTGAATTCAACTTTCCCTACCTCTATCTTAAGAAAAACCGCTTTTTTTACCTGCCTTGACTTTTCTTCGCTTCCTTTTTGTATCTTCCTCAGGGTTTTTCCTTTAACAAAATCGCCTGTGTCAATAATCTGGCTCAGGTACCACAGGTCATCCTGCGACTGAACCTCTATTTTTGCGATTCCATGCTTCAAATTAAGGTGTATTTGTTTCATTCCCTCTGGAAAAAGAAAAACATTTATATATACTTTGTCATATTTTTAGTATATCAGTCAGAGTGCTAAAAATAGAAAAAAAGGTGATTGTATGTTGAAGAAAAAAGGCCAGCAATCAGGGGCGCAAGCCGCTATTTTAATTGGGATTATTGCCGCGATTCTTATTGCGTATATTTTATTCCTTCCTCCAGAGGAAAGGGAAGAGCTTTTGGAAGACGGAACAGGGACAGCAAGCGTAAGCGCTGATGAGGAGAACATAACCCTCCTGAACGCAACATCCATGAGGCTTGAATATGTCGGAGCTGCAGAGTATGAACATACAATCCCGAATGTGTACCTCTCGGAAAAAACAGAGGCTGAAGTCATTGAGGCTGTCAATCCTTTCTACATAAGAAACGGCTGGTTTGACAAGAAAACAGAAAATGTTACTTTCTATATAACAGACCTCAAGAACACAGGAAATGTCGGTCTGTCTTTTGAAGCGCCAAAAGCAAAAGGAAAGCTTATGATTTCACTGAACGGAGTCCAGGTATTTGAATATGAAGTGAGCCAGCTTAATGTAGGGCCTATAGAGCTGAGAAACGAGCTTCTGAAAGAAGGGGAAAACAATCTCGTGTTCAGCGTAGGAGGGGTAGGCATAAAGTTCTGGACAACAAATGAGTACAGCATAGAAGACCTGCAGGTTACAGGAGACATAAGAGACATAAGCCAGCAGGAGAGCAGGAACATATTCACAATCACTAATGACGAATACTACAACATTGAGAGCGCAAGGCTTGACTTCTATCCTGTATGCACACAGCAGGCGGTAGGCAGGCTCCAGGTTCTGCTGAACAACCGGGAGGTATTCAGCGCTGTGCCTGACTGCGAAAGCATGAACAGGCAGGATATTTTCACGACAGAGCTTAATCCGGGAAAAAACACGCTTGTTTTCAAGACAGACAAGGGAAATTACAGGATTGAGCTGATTAAGGTAAAAACAGACCTGAAAGACGTCAAGACTTATCTCGACTATTTTGATATAAACAGCACAAGCTATGATGAAATTGTTGACGGAGACAAGGATGTCTGGCTTGAGATTAACTTTGTTGATGACGATGAGGACAAGGAAGCTGAAATCAATGTCAACGGGCATCTCGCTTATCTTGACCAGAAAACCGCTGTTTACAGGAGAAACATAAACACCTGGGTTGAAGAGGGCGCAAGAAACTATGTTGAGATAAAGCCAAAGACTGTGCTCAAGATTGTTGATTTGAAAGTCACTATGAACGACAAGTGATTCTTCTCCTAAAAAAGAGGTAATTGGTAGACCATGGAACCAGCAGGGAAAAAAGAGGGTGGTATTTCTAAACTTAAGAAGGTAAAAACCAATTACCTGACCTATATGGCCTTCCCCGGTGCTGGCGGGGGAGGCTCATATTCTGCTGAAGGCGAACTTTACAAGGATGTTTTTGAGCAGCTCCAGAAGGAAAAGCAACAGGAAGAGCAGGCAACCAAGATACAGCAGGGTGAAATAAAAAGAGAGCACGAAGAACAGGAAGAGCAGGAAGCTGAAACTCAGGCAATCAAGAAAACAATGACGAGCGAGATAAAGAGAAAGATAAAAGAAATAAGGTCTACTATTCCTTCAACAACAAAGATACTTATTTGCCTTGTTGTTGCGCTGATTTATGATATTGTTGACATAATTATAAGCATAGTCACACTTTTTAGCTCAGAAGCAGGGGAATGGGCTGCTGATATACCTATGCAGATTTTTTTCTCTTTCATGCTCGGCAAATACTACAAAAAAATGGCTTTGATGGAATTCATTCCGTTCCTGGATGTCATGCCTTGGTATACTATCTCAGTCATTATGTCATGGAGGGCTGTAAGAAAAGAAAAAGGGGAAATAAAATCCCTCAAAAAAGAAGCAAAGGAACTTGGAGGGGCCGGAAGAACAAAAAGACCTGGCTTCCTTGGTGTTGAAAAAAAAGGATGGACTTTTATTCTGGCTCTTACAGGGTTTGCAACTATTTCATTCTATCTCATGAACAGGGCGCTTGCAATCATGCCGATTGTAATATTCCTTGTTATTGTGTTCCTGCTTGCATTAAGAGACCCTGATTCAAGAGGGATAGCTATTGGGCTGTTTTTGACTGTTCTTGTAATTGGAGCTTTAGGAAGCATTGTTTTCTTTGTAGTTGCACCTCTTCTTGGAGGTCAAAATTTTGGAGGCCCATTGGGGGATGCGATAAGCAGCGCTAATGTGGCTGGACAGGGATTCAAGAATACCCTTGCTAAGCTTAACCCCATAAATGCAATACAGACCTATTACCAAAAACAGCTTTACAAGGCAACAGGGGATTATTACACAGGAAAGGTTGATGAAAACGCGCAGGCAAAGCTCGGGGTTTATCTTGAGGATATAAAGCAGGCAGATCCTGTCTTCTATGAAAACAGACCTGTGACATTATACGCAACACTTATTGTCCAGACTTTGGATGAGGCAATGAACGTGGATTTATACTGCAAGAGCGACCGCCAAAAAAGGGATGTGACTCCAAAAATATTCCCGCAGGAAAGCTTCCTTGTGGACATATATGACGAAAGGGATATTGACTGCAAATTTGAGTCTGGAGAGTTGGAAAAAGGAGCACAGACAGTTACTTTGGGAGCAAAATTCAATTTCAAGACAATGAGCTATGTCAAGAGCTATTTCATGGATTTAGACAGGCTGAGAAGCATGAGAAGGGAGGAGATTGACCCTCTTGAGCAGTATGGCATAACTGAAAAAGAGCCCATTGCAACATACACTGTCGGTCCTGTAGGTATTGGAATGAGTGTAGGAAAGCCTCCTGTTGGCATAGACCTCAATGAACCGCAGACAACATTAACTTTGGGTATAACAATTGAAAACAACTGGGATGGAATGGTCACGCAGATTAACAGGATGGTTGTTATCGTGCCGAAAGGGTTTGAGCTGATTGATATTGGGGCGAACTACAGCCAGGCGCTTTGCATTGACCTGCCTAAAAACGAAAGCCTTCTTTGCAATGATGACGAAAACAATGTTTATGTTGTAACAACAGACAACATTGGTGAGCTTTACACAGGAAATTTCAAGAGCTATAGAGGATATATGAGGGTCAACAAAGCAAATTATGACAAAATCCTGGGAGTCTCTCCGATATCAACAAAATATTTCAAGGTCACAGTAGATTATACTTATAATCTTGAAAAGGAAAAAGTTATTGATGTCAAGGCAGTCCAGCCAACTTCTATTGTGGCTGGAGCATCAGAAACATATGACATCACCCCTCCTAAAATAGAACACTTCAGGGCAGTAAAGCAGGAGGGCGGTTCTGTTGTTGTTTCGTGGCAAACTGACGAGCCTTCAAACGACATATTCGAGTATTTTGAAACCCTGCGCCCTTATTCTGTCTTCCCAACGCCAAACGAAGTTACTTTTGATAAATCACACTCAAGAAATTTAGGCAGCATCGGCACAACTGGCTACAGCTACAGGCTTATCACAGAAGATGTTAATGGGAACAAGGATGAAAAAACCGGCGAGCTTGCTATCACTGGAGGCTAAAATGAAAATAAAATTTATTTTTGCAATAATTGGGCTTATGTTAATCGCAGCCTGCGGAGGTCCTGCAACACCAAAACCTGTCGAAGTGCATGTTGGAACGCAGGGGCTTGAAATGAGCTTTATGGAACAAAGCCCTCCAGGAGAGGTTTATTTAGGCGAAGTGTTCCCTGTTTCTATTGAAATGTCAAACCAGGGAGCTTATGATATAAAGGGAGGGATTCTCGTCCTGAGCACTGAAGAGTATCTTTATGTAAGGTCGCAGGAATACCAGGACGGCTTTGAAAATTTTGATTTGGCAGGAAAATCTTTGTACGACCCTATTGGAGGTATTGATAGGAAAACAATCCAGGTTGAAGCTGCAAAACTTGACCCCCAGTCTGAGACAATCACAACAAACATTGCCCTGACAGCATGCTATCCATACAGGACAGAGGCAACAGCAACAGTCTGCGTTGACCCTGACATATTCGGGGAAAGGCAGGCGCAAAAAGCATGCACTCCAACGACAATCGGAATGGGGACAAGAACCCAGGGAGGCCAGGAACTGCCTGCAGGACAGGGAGCGCCAATAGCTATAACAAAAATTGAGCAGAAGATGATGCCTCATGAAAATGAAGAGCTGATAATACCAACATACATGATTTATGTCAAAAACATGGGAAACGGCCTGCCTGTAGAGCTGGGGCTGTACCAAAACGCGTGCAAGGCAACCGGAATCGCGAGCAAGGCATGGAATGTTGTCGGCTTGAATGCGTATCTTTCAGACAGAAGCGTACAGCTTGACTGCACCCCAAAATATGAAGGCTCGGAAGAAAGCAAGACAGGCTATGTAAAGCTTGAGCGTGATGAAGATTACATCAGATGCACGCTGGCAGAAGGGATACCCAAATCAAGAGGAACGTATACAACCCCTCTGATGATTGACATGAGTTACGGATATACTTTCACTATATCAAAACAAGTGCTTGTAAGAAAACAGGTTTAAGCAAAAAATTTAAATAAGCATTTGCTAAGAGGATGTATAAAATGAAAAAAGCATTGGTGATATCTATTTTAGTTCTTATGATAGCTTTTTCCGGCTGCAGGGAGGGGCTTGGCGGAAGGAAAGAGCCTGTAGCTGGCTACAGGACCGGCAGCCAGGGTCTTGTAATTAATTTTATGCCGAACTACCCGAGGACCCAGATGTATGACGACGAGCCCTTTGATGTGATAATCGAGCTGAGAAACAAAGGCTCTTATGCTACCGGATTCGGAGGGGACAGAATTTACCTTAGCGGATTTGACATAGGAATCATAACCGGAATATCAACAAACGGAGAAAGGCTTCCTTCAGAATTTGAGGGAATAACTGAATACAACGCTGACGGAGGGTATGACACAATCCAGTTCAGCGGGCAGGTGTATCCTCTGAGTATGAAAAAGGTTGACAGGTATCCTGCAACTGTCCTTGCAACTGTATGCTATGGATACAAAACAACAGCAAGCGACAATGTATGCATTGACCCAAACCCTTTTGCATCAACAACTGAAAGGAAAGTCTGCACACCAGGCCCGGTAAGCTTTGGAACACAGGGAGCTCCTATAGCTGTAACAACTGTTGAAGTTGACCCCACTCCTAGGATTACAAGATTCAAGATACATATATCTAATGTTGGCGGAGGTACTGTTTTCAAATATGGAGGGGATTACCTGGCTAAATGCAACCCATACCATACAAGAGGTCTTGAATTCAATGAGATTGATGTTGTAAGGCTAACAGGAGTAAGTGTAGCCGGAAAAACAATAACGCCAAGCTGCAAGCCAATGGACAATGAGGGAAATGTCAGGCTTATTAACGGCCAGGCAACAGTGTTCTGCGAGCTCGGCAATCTTGGCACAGGACCTGCTTATACAACCCCCCTGACAGTTGAAGTTGACTATGGGTACATGTCAACAGTGTCAAAGCAGATAGAAATAGTTCAGACTCCATAATCAAAATAAAAAAACGAGGTAATGAAAAATGAAAAAATACATTTTTGCAATGGCGGTAATAAGCATGCTGTTTTTAACAGGCTGCGGTGAAGGAGAGGGTCAGCTCCCTGGAGCTGGAACTCCATTCCTTGGCGGAACAAGCGGAGTTTCAATAAGCTTTGAGGATTCGCCTCCTGCAGAAGTTTTTGACGGCGGGGACTTCCCTTTTGACATCGTTGTCAGGCTGAAGAATGACGGCGAATGGGATATCCCGAAAAACAATATAAAGGTAAAAATCAGCGGAATAAGGGCTGAGCAGTTCAATCTCGCTGAATCCCAGCTTGCAAAGAACGCGCCTGAGGATTTGCCAAAGAAGCAGAGAGACCCTACAGGAACTTTGCTTGAATCCCCTCCTGTGCTTGTTGAGTTCACAAACTTCAACCACCGGGAGTCTATCACAGGCTCAGAGCTTACATACCCTATCAGGGCTGATGTCTGCTACAGGTATGGAACAACTGCTGTAAGCCAGCTTTGTGTAAGGGAGAACATACTTAACCCTCAGGAAGGAGGAATCTGCACAATAAACGAAGCAAAGACACTGTTCAACTCAGCAGCTCCTGTCCAGGTAACAAGCTTTACAGAGAGCGCAAGGTCAAGCGAGAAAGTCGGGTTCAGCTTCACTATAACTCATTCAGGAACAGGAAGCATCTATGAGCAAGATACCTTGTGCAACAAGGAGTCAATGGCATTTGAGGACAGGATTTATGTGAAAGTTGATGCAGGGATCTCCGGTTTAGAGTGTTCAGGTCTAAGCGAAGAAACAGAAGGGTTTGTCAAGCTGTTCGGAGGAACAAAGACAGTCTCATGCACTTTGACAATACCTAACCCAGGGGATTACCAGCTTCCTTTGAGGATAGACTTGGGGTATGACTATGAAAGCTCAACCTCAACACAAATCCTTGTAAGGCACAGCGGAGAATAAATTTATTTTTTTATTTTCTTATTCTTTATTTTTTATTTGAGAAAAAAAAGCCAGCAGCGCCTCGAGCTGCAGGAACTCATCACTGCCCTCAACCATCCTAAACTCAATCTCCCCGCACTTGTCAACAAGAGCTGCCTTTTTCCTGTTCTCAAGCTCAAGCTCCCAAACCTCTTTCTGTATCTGCTTTATTATGTCAAGGCCGCTTAGGCCGTAGCTGAGCATTACATCAAGAAGCTTGTTCCTCGCGTCAATAAATTTTCCTTCAACTGCAAGCACAAGTATGCCCTTTACCTCCTTTGGCTTTGCTGCCGAGGCAAGTGAAAAAATAAAGTCCTCAGTTATCTCATTGCTTATTGCAGCGCAGCTCTGCAGGATGTTTTCAGCTTTCCTGCAGTCTCCATCGCTGACTTCAAACAGCGCTTCCTCTGCTTTCGGGCCTATCTTCAGTTTTTCTGTCCTGCTTATATTTTCCAGTATAGAAAATATGTCCTTTTTATCCAAAGGCCTGAATTTGAAAACCGCGCACCTGCTCTGTATCGGGTCAATGATCTTGCTGCTGTAGTTTGCAGCCAGGATAAACCTGCATGTTTGGGTATAATTTTCCATTGTCCTTCTCAAAGCCTGCTGCGCTTCTTTTGTCAATGCATCGCACTCGTCAAGATAGATTATCTTGAAAGGAACATCGCCTATTGCCCTTGTTCTTGCAAAATCCTTTACCTTGTTTCTTACAACATCTATCCCCCTTTCGTCAGATGCATTAAGCTCAAGAAAGTTCGCTCTCCATTCTTCCCCAAACAGTGTTCTTGCTATAACAAGTGAAAGTGATGTTTTCCCTGTTCCTGCAGGCCCTGCAAAAAGAAGGTGCGGCATGTTTTTCTGCTCGACAAATGCCTTTACCCTTTTTACAATTTCCTTTTGGCCCTTTATGTCAGAAAACTTCTTAGGCCTGTATTTTTCAGTCCAGATTGCATCTGTCATAGGTTTTTAGAAAACTGGCTTTCTTTATATACTTTTCTTAAAAAACAAGAAGCAGGCAAAACAAAAAAATTAGATTATGTCTTCCTCTGACACAACCATGAAGTCGCCGATAGCAATCACTGCACTGAAAGGAATAAGAATCTGTCCTTCCTTGTTTTTCTCAAGTTCCAGTTTTTCAGTGTATGATGTAGGATTCTGAAGAACCATATGGATAAGTTCTCCGGACCTTGTCTCAAAGATAATGTCTCCCAACTCGCCAAACCTTTTTCCTGCTTTGCTGACTACTGTTTTTCCTATAAGCTGTTTTGAAAATTTTTTATCTTCTTCGGCCATTTAATTCACCTAACCCCTTAAAATTCTGAATTAAATATTTATTATGTTCTATTTAAATCTTTTGTTTTTAGTTCAAGTGCCTTTTTATCATGGCACACGTCTTTTAAATCACATGCGCTGCACTTGTTTTCGTTGTCAGCAAACCCCGGAATTTCAGCTGAATTGAGCAGTTCCTGAACCCGGATTATAAGCGATTTTACTTCTTCTTTTAAAAAGGGGTTTATAAGCACATCCCTTGTTGTGTTTGTGTCAAGATACCTTACTACAGCTTTTGTTATTTGAACCCCAAAATTTTCCTCCAAAAGAAGCGCATACGCCCCTACCTGTATCTTGTGGCCTGGCCACACCCCCTCATTTGGCATTTTTCCTGTCTTGAATTCCACAGGAACAAAAAAATTCTCATAAACCTGCAGTTCATCTATTATCCCTCTCAGCCCCAGGCTGTCAGAAGAAATCCTGTATTCAGGCTTTGTTTTAGGAATAAGGTTTTCCCACAGCTCTTCACCCAGGAATCCTGTCCTTCCTGCAAAATCAAATATGCCCATAGCCCTGTATTCTGCCTCATTCTCTATCATTGGCTTTATTTCCCTGAAGAAGTCTGTTAGCGGGGTTTCTATCAGCCTGAGCTGTTCTTTGTTTGTGATAATTACTTTCTTCAGTATCCTAATGTATCTTGCCCTGTAAATCTCGTAAATAAAAGCCCAGTCCTTGCTTTTTATTGATTTGACAAGCTCTTCCTGTGCCTTGTTTATTTTTTCATAAACCTCGTGCCTTATTGAGCCTTTGATAATCGCCTCTTTCGGCAATTCAATTTTGATACCAAGAACCCTTTCGATAAACAGCTTTCTGGGGCAGTAAAGGTATGATGAAAGAGCAGTTACAGGAATCATGGGTTTTGTGTTGTTAGATTGTTTAAATATTTTGTGGGAGGATGTCCAGTGGGCGAAGTGGACGAACTTAGTTAAATTTTTAAACCCCAATTAACAATCACAAATTATGAAAAATGAGTTTGGCGTGCTGAAAGAATGGACTGTCAACTACATCAAAAATAAGGATGTCCTTACAAAAGCAATAGCGTCAATAGAAGAAGAAAAAGACGGGTGGGACTTGGTTATCAAAACAAAAACAGGCGACAAATACTGCATTATTGCTCCTGTGATAAAAGATATTAACCAGATAATCGGGAAGCTGAATGATAATTTTGTCACGCTTGTTGTCCTGAATAAGAAGGAAAACCTTGACATTATCACTGAAAACTGGAGCAGGCTTGTTTGCTTCCCAAAACTGTCTGTTATGTTTGTAAACCCGAATTCTGAGCTTGAAAAGAGATGGATTATCTACCCATATACTCATGACAAAATAACAGAGAAACCCAGCCTCAAAAAAGGGCTTAAGTCATTGTTCCAGACAGTAGACCCATTAAGATGATTATATATAATAAAATAAGAGAACAACAATAACGCCTATAGCTACTCCTGCTGCCGCTTCCTTGATGCTGTGGCTGAGCTCCTCAAGCAAATGCCGTTTTGGGTGTTTTTCTGCTATTGCTGCAAGAAAGTCAACAATAACCTTTTTTGCCTGCAAAGTTTCGTGAATTACAAGAATTGAAAAAACTATGGTTATTATGAACATGACAGAGCTAAATCCCTGGCTTAACCCGACTGCTGTTGAAAGCGCAGCCACAAGGGTTGCGTGCCCGCTTGGCATGCCCCCTCCTGTTACAGCTGCTCTCCACATGACCTGCTTCTTCCTGCAGCTTGAAATAAGTATTTTGAGGGCAACCTGCGCCAGAAACCATGCTGTAAAAACGCTTAATGCGACATCTTTTGCCAAAAATTCAGCTGTCATTTTTTTGCCCTCTCCCACATAAAATTGAAATACCTTTTATAAGCTTCTGCTACAACTTTGTTCTTTATTAATATTGCTATCGGCTCGTCTGTCCATACAACAATCGCAACCTTGTCTCCATAGACATTTGTGCCGACAGGCGAAAGGTATTTGTGCGGAAGGAACTTTATCTCGCTCAGCGGAACATTCTTCAGCATTTCGCTTTTTCTTGAGTCCTCAGGAAAAATCATCTTCACATGTATCCTGTTTGCTTTTCTTTTCTTGTCATAATGAGTGAAATAATACTTGAGTATGTCAGATGCTTCAGCAGACGCTCCTGTGACATATATTGTCCTTTTTTCCTGGATTTGGTCGTCAAAAACAGTCTTCAGCGCCTGCTTTCCCTTGAAGAAAACAGTTTCCTCTTTTTCCTTTGTCATGCCGTGCTTCATCTCAAGCTTGGGCACTATCTGCTTGAGGTTCTGCATCTTCTCCTCAGCTATCTGGATAAGCCTTTTTGGCTCCACAGCCTCAAACCATTTCCTGTTGTTTCTTGAGATAAAAGAAACAAGCCCTTTTTCTATCAGCCTTTCAAGTGAGTCATAAACAGACCTTCTATGAATCCCTGCTTTCTGGGAGATTGTCCCTGCAAGGGCAGAGCCGAGGTCAAGAACAGCAAGATAGACTTTTGCTTCTGTCTTTGTCAGCCCGATGTCTTCAAGAAACTGCGTGTCCATAGAACAAGCTAAGATTTAGCAATTTAAATATTTTGTGGTGATGTTTTCACCACACTAGAATAAAAAATTTATTCTGCCTCTTCTTCCTCTCCTGAATACGAAGGAACTGCTGCTTTTGAGATTATCATTATGTCACCAATGCTTTTCACAAGCTGGTGAGGAACAATAACCCCCTTAGCGCTTCCAAGCACTTTATTCAGGAAAGAATTCTTTGTAGCCCTGACTCTCCATCCAAACACTTTTGTCTGCGTGATGATTGACTCCTCGATATCGCCGAAGTAGTCCCCAGTATCAGTAAAAACTTTCATTTCATATGTTTCTGAAATCTTCTTCATCTTAAGCATAGTGAATCCCCTCCATTTAGGTATAATCCATACAAGCACTAATTACTATATAAAGTTTTTGTTATGGCAAACTGGTTATTAGAAAGCTTTTTAACCACTGTCTTCCGGTTTATCTGCATGAAATACAAAAACCTTTATGTGCTGGGCACGTCCCATATAGCCAAGCAGAGCCTGAAGGAAGTAGAGGATGAAATAAAAAACAAAAAGCCGGGTATAATCGCACTTGAGCTTGACAGGCAGAGGCTGGCGGCTTTGTTTGAAAAGGAAAGGCCAAAGCCAGGCTTAAGGGAATTGAAGAAAATCGGGCTCAAAGGATTCTTGTTTAACCTGCTTGGAGCATGGGCTGAGAAAAAGCTCGGGAAAGAGACAGGAGTTGCTCCTGGCTCTGAGATGAAAAAGGCTTTTGAGCTTGCCAAAGAGAAGAATATCCGGGTTTACCTTATTGACCAGGATATTTCCATAACAATGGCAAAAATATCAAAAGTATTCAGCTGGAAAGAGAAATGGAATTTTGTTATTGATATTTTAAAGGCTGTTGTCCTAAGGAAGAGGGAGGTTGTGTTTGACCTTGCAAAAGTCCCGAGCCAGAGTGTAATAAAAAAGCTGACATCAAAGGTTAAGAAAAGATATCCGAACCTTTACTATGTCCTTGTTGATGAAAGAAACAGGATAATGGCTGAAAAGCTTGCAGGCATAATGCATAAAAATCCTGATGAAAAGATTCTTGCAATAATCGGGGCAGGACATGAGGAGGAGATTATAGGGCTTGTGAAGGAAGCGCTGGCAAAACCGCAAATAAGCTATTCTTACACTGTCGGTTAAAGAAAAAGTATTTAAACAAAGAAAAACAGGGTTTATTTATGGGAGGAAGAACATATCTTGACACTGTAAAGAGATATTTCAGGTTCAGCAGGCAGGAGCTGAAAGCGCTCGCTATTGTAGTCCTTGTCTTCGCATTCATATTTTCTTATAACGAATGGGGTTATGAAAAATTTGACATTTTTGTAGGGCTGGGCAATTTCTTTAGGGCGATAATAATCGTTGCTCTTGGCATATTTATACATGAAGCAGGCCAGAGGCTTGCAGCACTCAAAGTCGGATTTAAGACAGAAGTCAAGGTTTGGTGGTACGGGATTATAATTGCGCTTTTGCTTGCAATACTCTCAAACGGAAAGCTTCTTTTCTTTGCTGCAACAGGAGTGTGGATACACCATCTTGCTGTGCACAGGCTTGGATATTTCAGGTATGGCCCGAATGTGCAGGCTTTCGGCATTATAGCCCTGATGGGCCCTATAGCCAACATATTGGTCGCGACTTTGGTAAAGTTTTTGCAGGTTAACCTTCACCTTATTCCGATGGATTCTGTTTTTGCACAAAAATTCTTTTTATTCAGCTGGCTTTTTGCAGTTTTGAACTTACTGCCAATACCCCCTCTTGACGGAAGCAGGCTTTTGTTTTACTCAAGGCTGACATATGCATTTATTTTCGGCTCAATAGCAGGATATCTTGTGCTGTACAGCCTGGGAGTTTACTCTTATATCCTGGCTTTGCTAATTGGAGGGGCTGTTTGGCTGTTGTTTTATGTGTTTTTTGAAAGCACATGGTGGCAAGGATGATTGGAAAAAAAGCAGATTGGTTTATGGACAACTGGGCTGAATTTTTCGCCCTTGTTCTCCTGATAGTGGGATTTATTGTTGGGATTTCAGCAGGCTCTGCAGTTATTCTGTACATAATCAGCGTCTTGTTCGGAGCTGCTTTCGGAAGATGGTGGTTCAGGTTCAAGAAAAAATTGAAGATTCCTGCATCAATAATAACAATCGGAGCATTGATAGGGCTGACTCTCGGCTCTTTTTACGGAGACAGGAAGATTGTAATCCTTCTTTTTGTAGCAGGGTTTGCAGCAAGCTATTATCTTCATGAAAGAAAAATCATACATAGTGCAGAATATTGACAAAGGGATATGGAAGATACCTGCTGGAAGCAACATATACCTTCTAAGGCTAGATGAACCCATAGTGATTGACGCAGGCGAGAGAAGCAAAAGAAAAGAGGCTGAGTTTATTGAGCACATAATTGACCCGAGGATGGTCAGGAAGGTTATTTTTACTCATCTGCATTACGACCATATCGGGAATTTTGATTTGTTCCCAAATGCTGAGTTTTTTGCTTCTGAAGAAGAGATTGAATCATTCAAAAAAGACCCTGAAGGAACTGTCCTGAACAAGGAAATGGCTGAAAAGTTCCAGAAAGCTGAGCTGAAGCCGGTTAGCCGGATTAATAATCCAAAGATTGAGATAATAAAAACACAGGGGCATACAAAAGGGAGCATCTGCATTTATTTGAGGGAACAGCAAATCCTATTTTCAGGAGACACTATTTTCAAGGAAAAGGTCTTGGGAAGGACTGACCTGCCTAATTCTTTGCCGGAAGAAATGCCAAAATCACTGATGAAATTAATTAACTATCCATTCAAGATTCTTTGCCCAGGGCATGATTACTGAGTTGCCACCAACCCAGACAGCAAAATTATAAAAACATCTTGAATTTTCTTCTGTTTATGTTTAACCCGGGAAAGCCAAAATACAACCTCACTGCCAGAGTAACAAGAGGCGCTGAAAGGACCATGCCGAGGGATATATTTGAGCTTTCTTACAAGATAATACATGAAGCCGGGCTGATTGGAGAAAAGCATGTTACTGAAAAAGGGGTTCTTCTTGACGGCTTTGCTGATGTAGAAGAGCATCATATAGGAAATTTTGATATTTTTTACAGGCATGGTGGTGCATACGAAAAGACTATTCCTGAAACAGCACAGGAAATAAGCACCCGCGCAAACATCCAGCCAGGAAGCATTCCTGAAGAATTGGAAGATATGGCCCACTTTGCGGCAGAGCTTTTGGCTGAAGCAGACCCCCTTTCAGCAGCAATGCCTTTTGGGATGTATATGCAGCTGCCCCAGATAGAATCTATGGAAATTTCAACTCCTGCAGGGATACAGCCAGTGCACTACCATTTTGAGAATGACTGGCCAAAACCTTTTTTCAGGCCAAAACAGGATAAATATTGGTTTGACAAGGACCAATTGGGTCTTTATCTGTTCAGCAGGTATGTTGAATTGGAGAACCTTAGCTTGCGGTGGGTGGAAGATAACCCCTCAAAAATTCTTACCCTTAATCCGTTGGATTTTGTTTGCTCCATTTTATCCGGAAATGCAAGAAGAAAAATACAGGCTTTTTATGCACGGAAAAAATCCTATGAGATGCTTAAAGCAGATACAAAACTTGCAGGAAATCCTGACAGCCTGCCAAGTGTTGTTGCTTTGCTTAGATAATGCACTGCCCACTGGACATCCTCCTGTGAGGTATTTAAATGAAATTTCTCCAAAGTAGTGTATGATTGAGGCAGTCAGGCTTGAGGACATTGAGAGCATCGAAAACTTAAATAACAAGCACATCATACAAAAAAAGTATATGCTTAAAGACATAATCCCGAGGCTTTACCAGGAAACGATTCTTTCTACTTGTGTAAACAACAACTGCCTTGTTGTCCTGCCTACAGGAATGGGAAAGACAATGATAGCTTTGATGCTTGCTTCCCAAAGATTCAGGCAGTACCCTGAATCAAAAATGCTTTTTATTGCTCCTACAAAGCCGTTGGTTGAACAGCATTTGCAGACTTTCAAGAGCCATTTTGACATTAATGAAGGAGAATTAGCTGTTTTTACAGGCTTAATCAGGCCTGAAAAAAGGCACGAGATGTGGAAGAAAGCAAAAATAGTTTTTTCAACACCCCAGGGGCTGGAAAATGACATTATCTCTGACAGGATAGATATAGGGGATGTGAGCCTGCTTGTTGTTGACGAAGCCCACAGGGCTGTGGGGGACTATTCCTATGTTTTTCTTGCAAAGCAGTACAACAAAAAAGCAAAACACCCCAAGATTCTTGCACTGACAGCTTCCCCTGGCTCTGATTTGGAAAAGATAAGGGAAGTATGCAAAAACCTTTACATTGAAGAGGTTGAAATAAGAACTGACGACGACCCTGATGTTAAGCCTTATGTGCAGGAGATGGACATAAAATGGGTCAAGGTTAACCTTCCTGAAGAATTTATTGTCGTAAAAAAATACCTGGAAGCATCATTTAAGTCCAAGCTTGCAGAGATGAAAAAGTACGGCTCTGTCAATACCTCTGCTCTTTCAAATTTCGGAAAAAAGGATTTGCTGGATTTGCAGAGAAGCCTTCATGCAAAGATTTCGCAGGGAGAAAAAGACTTTGAAACTTTGAAATCACTGTCATTGACAGCAGAGGCGATAAAGGTCCAGCACGCTTTGGAGCTGATTGAGACTCAGGGCGCCAATTCGCTGAAAAAATATCTTGACAAATTAACATCAGAGTCAGCAACAACAAAAGTAAAGGCTGTCCAGAATCTTATGAGGGACATAAACATCAAGTCTGCAATAATCAAAACAGACTCGCTGATTGAAAACGGGATTGAGCACCCCAAATTGGCAGAGCTGAACAGGATAGTGAAAGAAGAGGTTAATGAAAACAACAAGACAAAAATAATTATCTTCACGCAGTATAGGGATTCTGCATCAAAAATAAAGCAGGAACTGGATAAAATAAATGTCCTTTCAGAGATTTTTGTCGGCCAGGCAAAAAAGGGGGAAACAGGTTTGACCCAAAAAGAGCAGATTGCCATGCTTCAGATGTTCAGGGACGGAATGTTCAATGTCCTGATTGCAACCTCAGTTGCGGAAGAGGGTCTTGACATCCCAAGAGTTGATTTGGTTTTGTTTTACGAGCCAATTCCCTCTGCAATAAGGCACATACAAAGAAGGGGAAGGACCGGAAGGCAGGAAAAAGGAAGGGTTATGATTTTAATGACAGAGCAGACAAGGGATGTTGGATACAGGTGGAGCGCTTTTTACAAGGAAAAGAGGATGTACAGGACTCTTGAGGATTTGAGAGGAAAGCTGAAGCTTGAGCTTAAGCCAAGGGGGCAGACAGGGCTTGACAAATACGCCCAAGAGGAAGAAAATATCAAGGTTTTTGTTGACTACAGGGAAAAAGGCTCTGGAGTTGTGAAGGAGCTTGTTGATTCAGGAGCTTCAGTAAAGCTTGAAAAGCTTGAGGCTGCTGATTTTCTGTTAAGCTCAAGGGTTGGTGTTGAATACAAGACTGTTTCAGACTTTGTTGGCTCAATTATAGACGGAAGGTTATTGCAGCAGATAAAGGAGCTGAAAAGGAATTTTGAGCGCCCGCTTATAATAATTGAAGGAATCGAAGATATTTATTCTGTCAGGAAAGTCCATCCAAATGCAATTAGGGGCATGCTTGCAACAATCACAATAAGCTATGGCATTCCTGTGCTTTACACTAAAAATTCAAAAGAGACTGCTTCTTTGCTTTCTGTTATTGCAAGAAGAGAGCAGGAAACAACAGGAAAAGACTTTAACCTGCACGGAGACAGGAAGCCTTTGACACTGAAAGAACAGCAGGAGTATATTGTCTCTTCTCTCCCGAATGTCGGTCCTGGCTTGGCAAAAGAATTGTTAAGAGAGTTAGGAAGTGTCAGGAAAATAATCAATTCTAATGAGGAAGAGCTGAAGAAAGTTGACAAAGTCGGCGACAAAATCGCAAAAAGAATAAGGGATGTTGTTGACCAGGATTATTTATAGTTCCATTCCTTTCAGTTTCTTAATCCTTTCCTGCATTGGCGGGTGTGTGCTGAACAATGCAAGCATGCCCCCTCCTGAGAAAGGGTTTGCAATGAAGATGTTTGATGTCTGGGCGCTTCCGAATCTTAACGGATGCTGTTTTATTCCTGTTTCCAGTTTGTGAAGTGCAGAAGCAAGCCCGTCTGAATTATGAAGTGTTTTTGCAGCGGATGCGTCTGCAAGATACTCCCTTGACCTTGAGATTGCAAGCTGGATTATTGTTGCGATTAATGGAGTGAGTATTGCCAATGCCAGAAGTTCCAAGCCTCTTGAATCCCTGTCTCTTCCTCCGCCTCCGAAGATTGCTGCAAACCTTGCGAAAAATGCAAGATATGAAATAACTCCTGCAATTGTTGCTGCAACAACCTGGATTAATGTGTCCCGGTTCTTGATATGGCTTACCTCATGGGCAATAACCCCTTTTAGCTCGTCTTTGTTCAATAAATTGATAATGCCCTGCGTGCATGCAACTGCAGCATGCTCTGGGTTTCTTCCTGTTGCAAAAGCGTTCGGAGAGTCTGTGGGTATTATGTAAACCTTTGGCATTGGTATTTTTGCTGCACTCGCAACTTCTTTTACTAATGTGTAAAGCTCTGGAGCCTGTTTCTTTGTTACAGGCTGAGCCCTGTACATTCTCAAAACTAACTTATCTGAAAACCAGTATGTGAAAAAGTTCATCAGCAGGACAATTACAAGAGCTATGTACAATCCCTGCCTGCCTCCGAAAGCCTCTCCTGCCCAAAGCATGAGCGCTGTAAGCAAAGCAAGCAAAATAAAAGTCTTGAACTGATTCCCCCATCTGCTCATTTTAACAATTCCAATTATATCTTAGTATAAAAAGTTAATGTTTCAGCTGATCCAAAACTTTACTGGGCCTCAAACACTCAAACCCAAATTCTTCTTTAATTTTGCTTGGGACAAAATCATTGACCGTGTCATTCTTTTCAATTTCAACAAAATGATGGTCCGTAGAAGCCAGGTAAAATTTAAGTTTAGCTTTTGAAAATAACTCGTGAAAATAAATGGCTTGCGCCAATAATGCAATGTCCCCCATATCAGGAGGGAAGTCTACAAATTTATTTTTTAAAGTTCCGTAATGCGGGCATTCTCTTATAATTGCATCATATTTTACCTGTTTAATGGTGCGCCACATAGAAGACGTGGGTCTCATAGCTTTTAGTCTCTCTAATTTAGGTTGGGGATTCATTTTTTCAATTTCTTTTTTAAGTTTAAGATTAAAAAATAATAAAACGTTTTTCAGGTATCCATCAACTTTACTTTCATTGACTGTTTCTCTTACTAAGTACCCTTTGTTTTCTTCTAACCTCCTTAAGCTTTCAGAGTGTATTGCTGAGAAAGTTTCAAATAATTTTCCGACATTACCCTTTGGTAATTTTTCACTTGCTTTATTTATATTTTTAAGTACCGCATTGCTTAAGACGCTTGTAGAAGTGATATCCACCGAATTTGTATAAAAACCAATTTTTTTATCTATTTCTT
>JAFGCE010000084.1 GCA_016932755.1 Candidatus Woesearchaeota archaeon | reverse complement strand
TTGCAGGCATGGATTTTTTTGAATCAATCGCAATGGCTTTTACGTCAATATCAACAGGCGGATTTACAGTCAGCGACTCATTTTATTCAAACAACTGGCAGCTTCTTGTGCTTTGCATTCTCATGCTTCTTGGCTCAATATCCTTCATAATACACAACAAGCTGCTGCAGAAGAAATTCAGGGAGTTTATCACCTCTTTTGAAAAAAATATATTTTTTGCATTCCTTCTTCTGGCTGTTATCCTGGCTTTGTTTGTTTTCAGGGACGCAAGGGTTGTGCTTTTTGAGCTTGTTTCAGCATTCACGACAACAGGATATTCAATCACAAACATATCGCTTCTCCCCCATCTTTTCATTATGGTTATAATGCTTGGGATGATTATGGGGGGAGGAATAGCAAGCACAGCAGGAGGCATGAAAGTGTCAAGGGTTTATTCTATACTCAAGTCAATCCCATGGATGCTGAAAAAACTGGCATCGCCTGCCCACACTGTAATCCCTTTTAGAATATCAAATCAGACAATGGAGGAAAAAGACCTTGTGATGGTCTATGTTTTTGCTTTCAGCTTTATTTTTATTATAGTTATTGGCACAATAATCTTCATGTTTTTCGGATATAATTTTCTTGATTCCTCTTTCCAGGTAACCTCTGCACTTGGGACTGTTGGTCTGCAGACAATGGAGCTGGCAGCGCTGAACTGGCTCTGCAAGGCTGTCCTCATCTTGGCAATGCTTCTCGGAAGGCTGGAAATATTCCCTCTCCTTATACTTGTCCGGGGCATTTTCAGGAGGTAGATAATTTTTCCCTGCCTTTATTAACCCAATGGAAAAATTTGTTAAAAATACCTGCAAAAGCTTAAATATCCAAAAATACGGTATTATACCTAAGCGAACTGGGTGAAGACTTCTAGGTAGTTAAGGAGGAGTTATGAAAAAGGTATACGGCTTTAAGACGTACCGGGATGCTATTGCATATGCAGACAAGAATTACCACAGGAATACATACAGGATTGTCGAGACTAACCTTGGGACTTTTGCAATAGAAAAAATCTTTGAATAGCTAAAAATTTGTTTTCAGCCCGGAATTTCTCCTTACAACAAAATCAAGGAACCTGTTTCTCTCGTCAATGCTTGCATTTTTATCAACCCTGAACTCTTTGGGATGGTACATGTTGATGTATGCCAGGAATGTCTGCTTGTCTATTTTAAATGGCGCGTGCGCAAAATCCCAGTCTTTTCTGTATTCATCTTTTTTTTCAGGAGCAAGCTGGATTAAGGTTACATTGCCAAGCTTTACAGGGTCCTCGCTTATCTGGCTTCTGTCCAGTTCTCCCCTGTTGTTTATCCAGTATTTGTATTCGATATTAGGAACTTCTGCCAAATAAACAGGAAACTTGTGAATGTCTGTTTCAGGAACATAAAATGAATGCGGACCTGTGTTTCTGAAACTGCAGGTAGGCATTATCCTTGGGGGGGCATTCTGAATTCCAAAGTCATCTGAAAAATAGTCATAGAACTCTCTTGCAACTGCATCAAACACTGCTTCCTCTGTCTGGCGGTTCCTGCCTTTAAAGACTACCCCAGGATCTTTTTTAATTGCAAAAACCGCTTCTACGATTGAGCTTAGCATTGTATATAGTGAGTATTACTACTATTTAAATCTTTCGTTTTTTAACTACTTAATAGTAGCTACACCTATTTATATTATTGCATGGCTAAGCCTATATATCAATTAAGTAAACCAAGAACTAATTTACTCAACAAGAACAGCGTTGATTGTGCCTTCCTGGCCAGGCCTGTTTGTTATCCTTGCTTTTCCTTTGTCTGTAGCGACTATAGCCCCTTTTGTGATTATGTTTCTTCTTATAAAGTGCCTGTTTGCAGCGTTGTCTGATACAGTCTTTATTTTTGCCTGGCTGTATTTTTTTGTTTTCGGGTCAAACAGGTTTACAACATCAGAAGAAATGGTTTTTGTCTTTTTTCCGCCGCCTTTTGTCCTGACAGTCTTTACTTTCCTTGGCTCAAACTTTGTCATGGTTGGAGGCCTTCCTATCTCGTACTTTCTTTTTGACCTGGCTGCAATATACCTTGAGCCTGTAGGTTTTTTGTATGCCCTGTGCTGTGTTACAACCATTTTAAGCCTAGAAAACCCAGTTGATTTATAAACTTTACTGGTAATCAGCTAATTCCCATTATAGAACAGTATTCCCTTTGGCTTGAGTATCCTTTCAAGCTGGCTGAAAATATTTTGCATGAGCTTCTTTCTGAGCTCTGCATATTCCGGCTTCATTCTTTCTATGTAATTGAGCATAGGGGATGTGAAAAGGTCTCTGATGTTTGCAAAATCAACGCTGTTGTCAGGAATGCATCTGAGAGAGTCAGGCTCAAGCAGGTTGGCTTTGTAGTGCTCAAATTCTTCCAGCGCAAGCTCTCCTATGTCAACACCTATTGGATGCGCTTCCATGTGGTGCAAAGCCCTGCAAAACCAAGGCTCACGTACATCGCCGCCCCAATCAGGGGGATTAGTCCTTGAACCGCAGGCAAGGTCAAGAATAACAAACTCCCTCAGGTCAGAATCCGTTATATGCAGGAAATAAGGCAGCTGTGCGTAAAGCGCGCCCATAATCTGTGTTGGGTCTCGGTCATGGCTGCAGTACTTTTGCTCCAATACCTTGGCAATACTGGCAGCAGTCCTTAAATATTTCCTGTTTTCAGCTTCAGGAATCTGTATCTCATCATATCCGACAGCTATCATTTTTCTTCACTCGCACCAAAAAGAGGAGTTCATATATAAAGATTTTAGATTTTTTTTAGAAAGCTTTAAATACCAACTCTTAATATTCGAGGATATTGCCATTGTTTGGCTTTTGGAGAGGTAAACAAAGATGAACGAAACATCAAGACCATTGGATGCTTTAAACAAAGCACGAGGAAAAAGAGTTGTAATTCAGCTCAAAAGCACAAAGAAAAAGTCAGTCAAGAATGAGGACGGCACTGTCGAGTTTGTTGACCAGAGAGTCGAGCTTGTCGGGAG
>JAFGCE010000083.1 GCA_016932755.1 Candidatus Woesearchaeota archaeon | reverse complement strand
GGAGAAGAAGTTGAGGTCAAGGTTATCCTTACAGCTGTCGCTGACGCTGAAAATGTGGAAGTGGAAGCTGAGATAGAAGGATACGAATATAATGACCGGGAGAGCACATCAGACTCAACTCACACATTTGATGTTGAAGAGAATGTGACATATACAAAGACACTTAATGTTCCAGTTCCAAGCAGGGTTGAAGAGGACAGCTACAAGTTGTGGATAACAATAAGCGACAGGAACAACGAAAGGGTAGTTGCAGGATACAACCTTAAGATTGATGCCCCAAGACACAACCTAGTAATAAAAGACATCGTACTTACCCCTGAAAATGATGTCAAAGCTGGAAGCGGATTGCTTGCTTCTGTCAGGGTAAAGAACATGGGAGACAGAGACGAGGACTCAGTCAAGGTTACAGTCAGCATACCTGCACTGGGATTGAGCCAGTCTGATTACATTGATGAGATTGAATCAGGAGATTCAGAAACATCAGAAGAGCTATTCCTTAAAATACCAGCATGCGCACAGGCAAAACTTTATGATGTTATAGCTGAAGTAGAATATGACGAAGGCTATGAGGATGTTTCAGAGATGACAACCATAGAAGTTGTTGAAGGAAGCATATGCGAAGCTGCTGGGGCTTCAGCAGAACCAGATGTTGTTGTTGGCTCAACACTTGAAAATGTCATGCCAGGAAACGGCGGGGCAATATACCCAATAACAATACTGAACAATGCAGGAACAAGAAAATCATTCTCAGTTACTGTTGACGGTGTTTCAAGCTGGGGAACAGTAAGGATAAGCCCAACAAGCACAGTTGTTGTAGAAGCCGGAGACTCAGAAAGCATATATGTTTTCGTAGCTGCCAACAAGGACACAGCAGTAGGACAGCAGGTCTTCACAGCAACAGTCAAATCAGGTTCAGAAACAGTTGAGCAGGCAACACTGACTGCAAACATAGTTGAGCCTGAAGTAAGCAGCTGGGACAAAGCAAAGAAAGGGCTTGAGATTGCACTTGTCGTGCTTGTTGCTTTGCTGGTTATCCTTGGATTAATCATAGGATTCAGCAAGCTTAAGAACGATGAGGACGGAACAGAGCCTGAAACAGAGACCTACTACTAAGTTCCTCTTTTTCTTTTTTATTTTTTATAATTTCGGTCGTTGCTCACTGGGGGCTATAGCACTATAGAACCCTGAAAGGGGGAATTGAGTTCAAAATGAATAAAAAAAACATAATAACCCTGATTGCATGCATTATCCTGCTTTTGAGCATCGCTAATGTGAGCGCGCTGACAGAGGATTTTTCAGCGCAGTCTGCTAAAATTATCCGTGTCGGAGAGTGCTCCACAGCACTTGACAAGATTGTTGTTTCTAACACAGGAAGCATAACAAGCGCATACACTGTTAATCTTGAAGGTTCAGCTGCAAATCTTGTTTCATATGCACCTGTGTCATTTACCCTAAAACCCGGGGAAATCCAGGAGGTTTATGCTTATGTAAAGGCTCCCTGCAATTCAAAGGGAGGATATAACCTGGAGACCTACATAACAACAAAACTGGGAGTACAGAAGGTTCTAAAGCAGGAGATATCTATACATGAAACACAGAACATAAAGATTGTGCCTGTTGTATATTCAGATGTAATAGACCCATGCGAGACAGCTTTTTTCAGCTTTGATGTGACAAACACAGGGGATTTTCCAGAGATATATGAATTCACAAGTGTTGGGGATTTTGCAGACAAGGTAAATTTTAATTTCAATAATGTAACAATACTAAGCGGAGAAACGCTAAGGCTTAGCATGTATGTCGCTCCAAGCTGCGAGTCCTGGGGGGATTACACACTTGGTTTTGAGACAAGCGCAAGGCTAAGCAATGCAGTTGCCGAGACATCAGGAATTAGCCTTAAAATCAACAGGGCATATGACTATTCTCTTACATTCGGAAGATTCTACATTCCTGAAGAAGGAAAAACACCGAATCTAAACGCTTACGCTGGGGATTATTTCCTGTGCGAAGAGCAGAAAGGGGCAGTGCCTGTTCTTATAGAGAACAAAGCAAAGATTGCAAACACATATTTCCTTGATTTGGAAGGAAACGGATGGACATCTTTAAGCGGAGATGTTGTATCATTGGAACCAGGCAAGTCTGCTTATGTAAACATCAATGTAGCTCCTCCAGAGCCAATGAGAAAAGTTTTGAACATCACTTTCAATGCAGAATCTGATTTTGGAGAGATAGAAAAATCCGAGGCAAGAAGCATTATTGTTGATATCTGCCATATACCCGTTATTGCAGAGGGTGTAAGCAGGATAAAAACATATTACAACGAGAGTGTTGCAGAACTTTCAATTGTAAACACAGGTTCAAAAACCTCAACTTACAGGCTTGAAACTGAAGGCGCTGACTGGATTGCAGCAGAGCCTTCAACAGTTGTGCTTGCCCCAGGCGAAGAAGGAACATTCAGATTAAGGCTAAGCCCTGTAGCAGGAGAAACACCTGAAGGAACTTATGTCGTGGCTGTTAAAGCGACAGCTGATGACAATGTCCAGTATATTAAAGAAGTTAAAGTAAAGCTGAAAGAGCCAAGATTCTCAAACATGATATTTGATGAATACCTTCCTTTCACTATATTATTCATTATACTGTTGATTGTTATCGCTCTTGCATCTATTGGGACTGTTGTTTATCTTGACAGAACAAAAGAAGAAAGGGCAAAGAAAAGAGAAAAACTCAAGGTCCAGAGGGCAAAGGAAAAGGAGAGAAAACAAAGAGAAAAAGAAAAGAAACAGGCTAAAAAACAGAGGGAGCTTGAAAGAAAAAAGAAGCAAAAGGAAAAGCTGAGGATTCAGAAGCAGAAGGAAAAGGAAAAAAAGAAGCTTGAAAAGCAGAAAGAAAAGGAAAGAAAAAAGAAAGAGAAGGAAGCTAAAAAAGCAAAGAAAGCAGAAGCAAAAGCAGCAGCAGGAAAAACAGTCGCAAAAGCGGGGAAGAAGGAAAGGCCTGGAAAAGTAAAGTGGCTGCTCAGGATTATTCTTGCATTGGTTGTTATTGCAGTAGCAGCAGCTGTTATTTTCATAATTTATAAGATACTGGTCAACCTGGGATTCTACAAAGCCTATATGCTCAGGGGGCTGATAACAGCAGTAATAATTATTGCTGTCCTGATTATATTAGAGACTCTTATATCCAAGTGGTACAAGAGGCATGTTTGGAAAACACTTGTTCCTGCACAGAAAGGGGTTGTTGTGCTTAGCTGGCGCAAAGGGCTTGGCGAGATTGTCGTAAAGCTGAAGAAGCCTGTTGAGGAGGCAAAGATTTCAGTTAAGAGATATTTCTGGAAGCCTACATTTGTTGCAGCAAGGGGCAAAGCATACCAGTATTTCGAGATAAGGAAAAAGAACTTTGGCAACAATGACATAGACAAGATATTGTTCAGGTTCAGGATAAAGAAATGCTGGCTTGCAAGGCACAATGTTCCTGAAGACACTATAAAGCTGTCAAGATACAATAATGAGATCTGGCTTACCCTGAAAACTGAAAAAATAAAAGAAGACAAAAAATACATATACTACGAATCAGAATCTGCAGGATGCAGTTTCTTTGCAATTGTAGGCAAGCCAAAGCCTGTAAAAAAGGAAAAGGCAAAAGAGCCGCAGCCAAAGGTTATTGTAAAGGAGAAGGTTGTTATAAAGAAGGTTTTTGTCGAGAAAAAGGCTGCAAAGAAAAGGCCGCAGCCAAAAAAGAAAAAGCAGAAGTCTGAAGCGCTTAAATGGCTCGGATGGATATTGCTGGCTGTAATATTGCTGGCTTTGGTATGTTTTGGAATTTTCTATGCTGTAAAAAACTATCCTGCAGCAGAAAATGAAACAGAAAATGCTTCAGAAAGTGCAACAGCATCCATCACAATAGGAAATGTTACATGGGAAAATATAAGCCTTGAGGAGCTTGATTTTGAACTGGAGCCTGAGGAGCAGGAACCAGAGGCAGAAGAAGAGCCTGAAGCTGAACCTGAGCCGGAAACTGAAGCAGAAGAGCCGGAAGAAGAGGAAGAGGTTTTGGAGGGAGGAATCCCTGCACAGGAATGGGATGAAGACACAGAACACACACTAGACCTTTCACAGTACTTCCATGACCCTGACAACGATGTTTTGGCTTATACACACTCTCCTCTTGAAAATATTGAAATTGAAATAGATGATGAGGGCATAGCAACATTAAAACCTTCAAGAAACTGGTTCGGCGAGGAAATGGTTGTTTTCAATGCAGACGACGGCAAAGGGGCAAACGTAAGCAGCAATGAAGTAAGATTGATTGTTAATGAGGTTGAAGAGCCGCCTGTTGGAGAAAAAATCAAGGAGGGAATCTCAATTTACTCTAACTACATTATGATGGGAATCCTGATACTTGTTATAATCATACTTCTTATTGAGTTCAGGAAGCCTATAATGAAATTCCTTGAAGAGGATTAATTTTTTTCTATCTAAATAATGCCCAAGAAATTTATCATTGTATAAATTATTCCAGCTGCAAATATAAGCATCAGGCAGTATTCTATTGCAGAACATTTAATCATTTCATATTCGGGCTTTCTTGCCCCTAACTTCTTTGCTTTTCTGTACATAAGCACAATCAGGGCACCTTCCAGGCCCATGGCTATACCTCCTGTAAGCCCTATAACCCCTACAAAGCTTTTCTTAAGCGCCAAAAAAAGCACAAAAGGAGGGATTATTGTAAGCAGCCATGAAATTTTTTCATTTATGTGGTAATCATAATGGTACATCTCTTTCAAGGCAAGCCCTAATGTCAGGAAACTTGTAGCCATTGCAAGCACAGCAAAAATATTTCCAAGCATGAAAACCTTCTGCCCAAGAATTTCTGCAAGCCCAATTGTAGCAACTTCAGTTGTTGAAGCTCCCATTGCGCCAACAATCACCAAGCTAAAAACAATATACATTATGCTCGGAATCAAAGCGCCGATTATTATTGCTTTTTTCAAAATTTTTTTGTTATTGACAAGCTCCTCCTTCATTTCAGGTATGGCTATAGAGCCCGCCAGTGCAAACAGTATAACCCCATACGGAATGAATATTGCTTTTGGATTGAAGACAGCAAGGTTAGCTGTGTTGATTTTAGGAATTGTAAATACTGAGATAAATACAATTATAATCACAACAAGAGTAGCAAGCAAAAGCTCTGAATTTTCTATAGCTTTCAAACCTTTATAGATTATTGACGAGACTATGACAAAAAATATTATGCTGAACAGAAGATGGTTGGAAGAGCTGAAAAGCGCTGCAAGCGTTTCCCCTTCGCCTATCAGATATGCAATTAAAGCTCCGTAAATCCCAAACACCATTGCAAAGACCATAAGCTTTTTTCCAAATTTGCCAAGATAAATCTCAGCATAGCCTGTCAGCTGGTGGTTGCCTCTTGTCCTTAGGACAACTTCGCCAAGATAAAGATAAAGCAAAAGCACAGCAATCCCCAAAACAACAAGATTTACAAGCCCTGTGAGAAATCCAGCTTTTGCGATAATGTAAGGTATGCCCAAAACACCTGCGCCGATTATAGTGCCGACTAAAGTTGCAATTGCAGCGTAAAAATGTTTCTTTTGCATGACTGCATTTCCTTTAAACTAGTTTATATACTTTTGTATCAATTGCGGAATGAAAAAAATAGAAGGATTAGGTAGAAGCGCAGGATATGAACCAGTTCTTTCGCCAAAAATTCATCGTGAGGCTTTATGCCTCACTTATGGTTTTGGAATTCTAATACTTTTCTAAAGGATTAGGTGGGGACGCCGGGATTTGAACCCGGACCCAGTGGTCTCTTCATCAAAGCGACAGACCATCAGCTTAATCATCGGCAAAAGCCTCATCGCTCCATTACTGGAGCCACTTATTCTAGCCAGGTTATACTACGTCCCCTTTTAGAGGATAGAAGAGGCTGGTTCTTTATAAATTTTGTTCTTATTTGCAAAGATATTTATACTATTTTTTTGATAATAGGCTCCATGGAGAAGGAACCTGCAATTCCTGAGCACAAGCTAAAATCAAAGGCGGTCCGCAAAGAGGGCGGGCTGAGCTTTACAGACAAGCTTTTTATCATGCTTGTCGCAGCCTCAGCCATATACCTGGCATATATTTATTTCCAGTCACAGATTCTTGAACTGTTGAAAGCAAATCCCTATGTCTGGGCTTTTTTCTCGCATATCTTCAATGAAATCTCAAAAAGGACAATACTTGGATTTTTTTACGCCTGTTTTTTCGGCTCCCTGTTTTTTATCGTGCTTCCGATGGAGCTTCTTTTCCTTTACTATCTCTCATTGGGGTTTTCTGTGCCCCTGATAATGGCTCTCATGCTGATTGGAAGCCTGATGGGACTGTGCCTTGACTACATGTTCGGGCTTATTGTCGGAGCAAGGCTTGTCAAGTTCATCTTAAGGGAGAAGTTTGACAAATTCCACAACATGATTACAAGATGGGGCTCGTTTGTTATTTTTATTGGAAACGCAATTGTTTTTCCGATACAGCCTGTTTCTGTTGTTATTGGCTCTGCAAGATTCTCTTTTGCGAAATTTATTATTTTCACAATCCTGGGCTTGTTTGTAAAAATATTTGTGCTGGTGGTTCTTAGCATGTATTTCCAGGACACATTATACCCTCTCCTGAAGGGATTTGCCTAGAAATCTATTATATCCCCTAATCTTGTTTTTGTTCTTTCTACTGCCCCAAAAGGAAGCTCAACAACATACATTGCTTTTCTTCTCGGTTTATAGAATGTGAAAGGCATAAAATTTTTCTTTACCTCAACAACTCGCTTTCTCCTGTCCAGAAAAAGAACATCTATCGGAAAAAAAACAAAAAACATGTGAAGCGGAATTATTTTTTCTTTATCAAAGGCAAACACAAGTGATTTTGGGTTTATCCTGAACATAAGCCCGAATGATTTTGAGGCTGCGCTTGTGCACAGCTTATGCTCTTTGCTTATCTCCCTTTTTCTTGTTTTGTTTGCTATCATTCTACTCAAAAACTATTGATGCATAACCTACTGCATTGCTGTAGTCTCCTGTGACATCCCCGGAAGTGTAGTACTTCATGAGCCTTGCCTTTTTTGCTTTTGCCCTTATTGTTTCCAGTAATACAGCAATAGGCATCTGCCCGCATATTGTTGCCTGTTTGCTGTTTACATAATCCATATACTTTCCCGAATCAAGTTTTTTTATAAGCTCTATCGCGCCGTTGTCAAGAGCGTACATATTTTTCTTAGCATCTTTTGTGAAAGGAACATAGCCGTATGCAGGTCCGTAGTGGGTAAAATCGCTTGATGCAACCACAACAATCTCCCTTTTGAGCTGTTCAGCTGTTTTTCTTATTGATTCAGCAGCCTCTTTGAAGCTCAAGTCATGGCTTATCATTACAGGAGAAAACCTGAATTTTGCGCATGTAAACTGAAGAAAAGGAATCTGTACTTCTATTGAGTGCTCTTCTGCATGCGATTCCTCGTTTATTTCAATCCCTGAATTTTCTGCAAGCTTTTTTCCAAACTCAGAATCATTTTTTGCTATACCCAAAGGAGTCTGCCAGTCTGCTATAGACACTGATGAAGGATAGCCCATGTG
>JAFGCE010000082.1 GCA_016932755.1 Candidatus Woesearchaeota archaeon | reverse complement strand
GATTTGTTACCAAGCCCGAAGAGTCGTGGCTGAAGTGGGCAAAAAGTTTGGGATTGATTTTGAGTTTATAGACTCAGATATGGGTGGTGTTTCTTTTGATAAATCAACCGCACATATGACTCCTGAAGAGAAAGAAGCAATTAACGGATGGAGCGATGAGGATAAGACCCAACTTTCATTTCCGCAAGAAACAAGAGAGTTAATGGATATGGTCAGAGATGAAAAAGGGGCTGTATTGTTCGGGGCTGTAGGCAGGCCTGACCTGCCAAAAAGGCTTGCTGAACTTGGCCTTCTTGGGATGAGAAAAAGATACAATGCAAACAACAACAGGCCGTTTATTATAGACCCACTACTTGCCCACAACTCCACACTATACAGGAATCCTGTCCATGTTCCAGGGATAGAGATAGTATCTCCTGAAGAATCATTATTCAGCGGGGATTATGAGATAGGTCCTAACCTTAGCTGGACAAGAAAAGGATTTTCAAGGGCAAAGCTGGAAAAAACTGTCCAGGATGCATTTGAGAAAGCAATGGGAACAGGAAAGAAAATCCTGTGCGCATCTAAATTCAATGTCCTTATTTCTGAGGAGATGCTCAGCAATGTTTTTGAGCAGTATGCCCAAGAATATGCAGGCAGGGTGACTCTAAATGAACACACAAACACGGATAAGGAAGGCAATATAACCGGGCAGCTTATCATTGACAATGCAGGCATGCAGTTTGCAGCATATCCTGAAAGATATGCAAACACTGTTGTTGTTGCTGATGCTATGTTTGGGGGGTTCCTGCAGACAATAATTGATGTAGTAACAGGAAGCAAGCCTGTAAGCGAGGGCGCAAAGAAGAGAATGCAGGAAGAGGGAATCAAGAGAGTGTTTATCAGGGAGCTTTGCGGGGGATTGTATTTTGGACCAAGAGACAAATCAAATCCTGAGTTTATTTATGACACAATGGAATATGATGCAAAGACTGTTAGAGACCTTGCTGCTGTTGCAAGAAAAGTAAATGCACAGCTTGGGCTGAGCACAATTGACTCTTTGGAGATTGCAGGAGTTCCTACTTTTGATTTCTGGGGCAGGATCCTGGATGAAGATGCTGCTGAAAACAGATATAATCTAAAGCACTACAAACAGCAGGATGGAGTTGCAGAGCTGATGACAAACCCTTACATGCTCGGGACTTTGATTGCAAGCAACATGAGCGGCGATATATTCACAGACCTTGCTGCAGCTGTCGGCGGGAAAACACTTGGGATGTTCCCTTCATCTGAAATCAATGCAGACGGGTTCGGAAACTACCAGCAGATTGCGGGAAGCGCGCCTTCTCTTGCCGGGAAAAACATTGCAAACCCTATAGCTGAGATAAGAAGCGCTGCGATGATGCTTGAGGATTTCGGTTATGCTGATGCGGCAAAGATGGTTAATGACGCTGTCACAGCTGCACTGCACAAAGTAAGGACAGCAGACATATGGGAAGAAGGATACCAAAAAGTTTCAACAAGCGAAATGGGAGACTTCATAGTACAATACATAAAGGAGGCTGCATAAAATGGCTGAAAGAACCTTATTAGACAATGTATGGAGATTACATAAAATTGGAGATCCGCTCCCGTCAGGAGAGGACCATATCTATGTCACAGGACAACCTTTTCATGAGGTTACAAGTGCACCAGCTTTTGAAGAACTCAGGGAGAACGGAATTCCAATAAGAAGCCCTGACAAGCACGCTGCTGTAACAGACCATGTAATACCCACCACAACTGAAGGAAGAAAAAGGCCTCTTGCAAAAGAAAAAGACGAGATAATGATGGCTGAGCTTGAGAAGAATACCCTAGAGAATAAAATACAGTATTTTGCGCCAGGCTCAGGCAAACAGGGGGTGTGCCATGTTGTTTTTCCTGAGATGGGAATGATTTGGCCAGGGACTATCTGGATTATGGGGGACAGCCACACGTCAACATACGGCGCTTTTGGCGCAGTTGCTTTTGGGGTTGGAACAACAGAAGCAGGTTTTGGAATGGGTGCAGATTCAACTTCCATGACCAAACCTAAAGTTAGAAGGATAGATTATGTAGGCAATATACAGCCCGGGGTAAGCGCCAAGGATATAACTCTTTACACAATCAGGGAGCTGGGACTAAAGGCAGGACTTAAGCATGCACACGAACTTGGAGGTCCTGTTATTGAAAACATGGACATGGAAGCAAGGCTTACTATGTGCAACATGGGGGTTGAAATTAACGCAAGATTGTGCTACATTAACCCAGACAAGGTAACATATGATTTCCTGAAAGGAAGACCATTTGCGCCAAAAAGAGATATGGACAAGCTGATTGAATATGCAGACTCCATAAAATCTGCTCATGATGCAGTTTATGATGACAGAGTAACAATTGACGTTTCAAAGGTTGAGCCAATGCTTAGCTGGGGGATCACTCCAGACTTTTCGGTAGGAATATCAGAAAAAACACCTTACAGAAAGTCCCAGTTTAAGAACGGAGAAGACCCTTGGACAATCCTTGATGCTTATACTTACATGGGTCTTGCTCCAGGAACAGACATGAGGGAAGTGCCTGTTGATGTAGTCTTTATCGGCTCATGCACAAATGGAAGGCTTACCGATTTAAGGGCTGCAGCAAATATTCTGAAAGGAAGAAAAATTGCTGTTAAAACCCTGGTTGTTCCAGGCTCAGAACAGGTAAAATACGATGCTGAGCAGGAAGGACTTGACAGGATTTTCCTTGAAGCAGGCGCAGAATGGAGAGAGCCTGGATGCTCAATGTGCCTGGGAATGAGCCCGGATGTTCTGGTTGGATACCAAAGAAGCTGTTCAACCTCCAACAGGCCTTTCAAGGGAAGGCAGGGAAGCCCGACAGGAAGGACACACATATGCAGCCCTGAGATGGCTGCTGCAACTGCTATTGACGGGAAATTCAGCGACCCAAGGAAATACTTGAGAGGTGAGTCACAATGAGCAGCGATTTGACAATACCTGAAAAAATTATAACAAGGATAGAAAGGACAGGTTTGCCTCTTCCAAGGAACGGGCAGACTACAGATGACCAACTGCCGGCAAAGTTCCTTAATGAAATTAGCTTTAAGCCAATGGGGCAGTATGCTTATTTCAATGAAAGGTATGTTGAAGGCGACCTTAACAGGCCAAACCCGGACCATGTCATGAACCTGGAAGCTTACGCGCATGCTGGAATCGTGTTTGCAGGGACAGAATACGGAACAGGCTCATCAAGAGAGCACGCGCCTCAGGGGCTGCTAAGGTGGAATGACGGAATACAGGCAATTGTTGCAAAAAGCTTTGCAGACCTTTTCATTAAAAACTGCCAGAACATAGGAATTGTAGGAGTAACTGCTGCGCCTGAAATTGTTGATAAGCTGGTTGGTGTAGCCCAAAAAGACTCTTCAATGAAGTTTGTTCTTGACTTGGAAAGCAAGACAATATCTTATAACGGAAACAAATTTGATGTTGATCTTCCAGAATCAAGAAGGCTGGCTTTTTTGACAGGAACGTGGTATGTCAGTGGTGTTTTGCTTAAGAGAGAAGCTCTTATCAAAGCAAAAGAAGCAGAACTGCCTTACCTGCGTTTCGAATAATTCTTTTTATTTTTCTTCTTTTTTCTTACCAAAATAATGAACTGGCCTGCGAGGATTCAGAACGAGTTCTTTCGCCAACTCGGAGCGAAACTAGTATTGGGAGCATAAAGCTCCCAACCCCTTATACGGGCCTGCGAGGATTCGAACCCCGATTCTCCGGTAACTGCAAGTGAAGCTTGCTCGCTTCTCCTACCGAAGCCGGATGGTCTGTCCATTAGCCTACAGGCCCATGATTAGAATATTCGGATAGAGGTATTTAAAGTTTATTAAAAACCCAAGAAAAAGTATTAAAACCGGGTGAAGAACGGCAAAACTTTCTTCACATAATCCTTAAATCTCTTGTAACCAGCATTTTTTACTTCATAGATTTCTAAAGTCATTAATCCCACCTTGGTTAGTATACTTCACCTACTTTTTTGCTAATGTAATTTCTATGGTGCTTACTCTAACCTGCCTGCCTTCCTTGTTCTCGAATTCCTCTGAGTCAATAGCTATCCCTTTGACCACTACATTGTCCTTCAGAAACCTTTTAGCAGCAACTTCCGAGACATCAACAGCCCTTGATATGAACTTTCCTCTTGCTTTTACTGTAACTTCTTCTGCTCCCTTTGTTGTAAACTGCATCACTACCCCTGTCACATAGTTCATGAAAGGCTTTCCACCGATAAAGATGGAGTTGTCTGAACCTGCGTGTCTTCTCTCTTCACTCGCTTCTCTCTCTTCTTCTGCCATGTGTCATCCCCCCAATTACTGGCTTAAGCTTCGCCTCTCTTGGCTAGCCTTGTTACATAACCGGCAATCATGTTTCTAAGCTTTTTTGACTTAATCTCTGCAAATCCGCCTACTAGTTTCTTGTTCTCTGTAAAATCGCTTTTAAAGCTGCCACTATGCCTGGTGAACAGCTCTTCTGATGCTCTTTTTACCCTTTGAGTCTTTATTCTTCCCATAGTTATCTCTCCAATACTCTCCAATGTATAGTGCCGAGAATAGGCAGGGACTTTATAAATGTTGCTGTTTTTCAGTGAAATCGATAGAAGATTTTATAAATAAGTCCGTACTACCCTTCTAACATTAGTGGTGAAGACTAATGAGTTTTTTGGTTGATGAAGCAAAAGCAGGCAGTATAGATTACAGAATCGAACCAAGGGAGGGATATGTATCCTTAAGCTGTTCTTTTAAGTTTAGGGGGGGCTTGGGCTCTGATTTTGTTGAGGAAGCGCTTGAAAAAGTGATAAGCCAGCGAAGCGAGCAATTTCCTACTTATGTTTGCAACAGCAACGGAAGTGCAAAATCTGATTTTTTGGCTGGCAGAAGAAGAAGAACCCCTGAAAGGGCTAATTATGGCGTTTACATCTGGAGGCAGGATTCAGCAACCTCAAAAGACCCGTTTACCCATATTAGTGATGATAAACTGAAAAAGAGAGTTACAGATGCAAATGTAAGGCTTGTCCATCTGCATTACAATGGCCATAATAATACCACAATGGCTGTTATTACAGCAGATGCCCATCAGTCTGTGCAAGAATCCGAGGAAAAAGCTTCTGAAGCAAAGGATTACATGATGGCTCTCTGCAGGGAAGTGCAGGAAGCGCTTGGAATTTCAGATTTGTTCAACTAGAAAAATAGAAAAAGATTTCTAAGGTATTTTTAATGGAACTCCGTCAACAAATACCTGCGGGTCCCTGAAAACCTGGTCAAGGTGGATTATTGTTTTTATTGAGCCGCCGAACCAATAGTTTGAGCCAATTGCAATATGTGCTGTGCCGTGGGCTTTCTCATCAATGATTGTTGCCCCTATCACTTTTGCATTCTTGTTCATTCCGATTCCAAGCTCGCAGATTTTCTTTACCCTTGCAGGATATTTTGCCCTTTCAGCAGCCCATTTCAGGCTCTGCTTCAGCAAATCTGCCTCAACACCGCCTTCAATTTTGGTTATTGCGCCCTTCTTTACCTTTACAATAATAGGCTCTCTTGTGATTTCTGTCTTGAACCTGTTCCTGCTGCTTGCATCAATCACGAATTTTCCGCTGACTTTTCCTTCATTAGGCGCTATGTAAACTTCTCCTGCAGGAAGGTTTCCTCCCTGCCCATATTCCTTAAAGTCTCCGTCTGCAGATATTGAGTCATAGCCGGCAACATCAAATTTTATGTTTGTTCCCTTGTCTGTCTTTACTGTTATTTCTTTTGCATTGTCAAGATACACCTTGAGCTGGTTCTGCCTTCTCCTGAGGGTTTTGTAGTCAATGCTCAGCATGGTCATAAGCTGGGTGATATATTCTGTGGGGATATAGCCAAGGCTTGTTGTGGAAACAAACTTGAAAGGCTTTTCCTTGCAGAATCTCCTGTAGCTTTTTATGTTCCTGAGGTCCCCAAGCTTGTCGGAAAGGTTTGTAACAACAATATTATAAGGGGGGTGGTCAAAAAGTGCGTTTACAACATCCTCTTCAGCGCTGTCCCCTCTTGTCTTGCTTTCCTGCATAACAATGGAAACATCAAACCCCTTTTCTTTGGCATAAAGATAGTAGCATGCGGACAAGGCTGCAGAAAGGTTGTTTCCCTTAAGCCCTGTATCCCCGATAATCAGAAGCTTTTCCTTCTCTTTTGCAGCAAGGCAGTCCTTGAAAACCCTTGCCATGCTCTTGTAATGCCTTTGGGCAATGTCAAGTACGCCTTCTTTTTTCAGCCACTGCAAACAGTCTCTGTTTTTCATTTACAACAAAAATTTGAGAAGAGATATTTAAATGTTACTGGGCTCGTACATTGCGCTGGGCTTTTTCAAAGGCATCCCTTATTGATTTTTT
>JAFGCE010000081.1 GCA_016932755.1 Candidatus Woesearchaeota archaeon | reverse complement strand
GCAGGTTACCTCACTTTCTAACCCGATTTATATGGATGTAACGAGAGCACATGTTGTATTCGTGTGCGGAAAAAGGGGAGGGGGAAAATCATACACCATGGGCGTTATTGCAGAAGGAATGTCAGACCTTCCGAAAGAGATTGCAGAAAAGCTCAGCATAGTCATGCTTGACACAATGGGCATTTACTGGACAATGAAATATCCCAACCACAAAGATGAAGAGCTTCTAAAAGAGTGGGGCTTGCAGGGAAAAGGGCTTGATGTAAAAATCTATACTCCTGCAGGCTTCTATGATGATTACAAGAAAAAAGGCATTCCCACTGATTTTCCTTTCTCAATAAAGCCGTCTGAGCTAGGGCCTGAAGACTGGTGGCTTACATTTGGCATATCCTCAACAGAGCCGTTGGGTGTTTTTATTGAAAGGATTGTTCTCCACCTCAAAAAAGAGAGGGGAGATTTTGACATCCCTGACATAGTGGATGCGATAAGGAAAGACGAGAAGGCAGACCAGTCAACAAAAGATGCTGCTGAAAACAGGTTTCTCGCAACAGAGGACTGGGGGCTCTTTAGCAAAGAAGGCACGCCTCTGCACGAGCTTGCAAAGGGCGGCCAGGTTACTGTGCTTGACGTAAGCTGCTATGCTACTGCTCCTGGCGGATGGGAGATAAAATCCCTTGTTATAGGATTGACAGCGCAGAAGCTTTTCATAGACAGGATGGTTGCAAGAAAAGACGAGGAATATGCAAGCATCTACACAAGCCTGCATTATCTTGAAGAGGAAAAGAAAATTGAAAAAAAGATGCCGCTTGTCTGGCTTATTATAGACGAAGCACATGAGTTCCTGCCTGTACAGGGAAAAACAAGCGCGACAAACGCCCTTGTCACAATCCTCAGGGAAGGAAGGCAGCCAGGAATATCCCTTATACTTGCAACACAGCAGCCTGGGAAGATACACACAGATGTCATGACTCAGTCAGACATTATAATTTCCCACAGGATAACTGCAAAGCTTGACACAGACGCCCTTGGCATGCTTATGCAGAGCTATATGAGAATGGGGCTTGACAAGGAGCTTAACAACCTTCCCAGGGTGAAGGGAGCAGCGATAATTCTTGACGATTCAAACGAGAGAATGTATCCTATGAGGGTAAGGCCCAGGTTTACATGGCATGGAGGAGAGTCACCCACTGCAATGCCTGAGAAAAGGAAAATATTTGAGTTCTAAGAGCTGCTGGAGTATAGAAATTTATATATACCCGGCAGGCTAACCCCTTTTGGGGGTTAACTTGGACAGAGAAGAACCAAAGATTTTTGCCTGCAGGGCTGGCGCAGAGTTTGGAGAGAAAATTTGTTCTGAACTTAATCACATTTATACAAAAAAAGAAGATTTGAAAGGGTTTCAGCTCGGCAAATCAAAAGTAACACAATTTGCTGATACAGAGCTTAAGGTTGAGATACTGGAAAATGTAAGGGACAATGATATTTTTCTTGTACAGTCGCTTACAAACAAGAGCATGGAGCACTCAATAAATGAGAACCTTATGGAGATGCTGATTTTCATAGACGCGTTAAGAAGGGCAAAAGCTTCAAGAATAACCCTTGTGGCACCAAACATGGCTTATTCAAGGCAGGACAAGCAGAAAGGGAGGGAGCCGATAACAGCAAAGCTTGTTGCAAAGATTATATCTTCTGCAGGGGCAGACGGATTAATAACAATGGACCTTCATGCAGACCAGGTCGCAGGATTCTATGACATAGGGATTGACAATCTCCACGGCTCAACATTAATAATGGAGTACCTCAAAGAGAAATTTGGAAGCCTTTCAGACTGGGTATTTGCTTCGCCTGATGCAGGAGGCGCAGCAAGAGCAGAGCACTATGCAAAGAGGCTTAATGCAGGGTATGCTATCTCCAGTAAAAGAAGGGACTACAGCCAGGCAAACAAAGTCGAAAAAATCTATGTTCTGGGGGATGTTGAAGGAAAGAAAGTCTGCATTGTTGATGATATAATCTCAAGCGCAGGAACACTAGTACATGCTGCGAGGGAAATCCACAAAAAAGGGGCTGTTGAGGTTTATGCAGCAGTTACGCATGCAATATTCAATGAACCTGCCTCTGAAAGGCTTACGGAGATTTATAAGGAAGGCATATTAAAAGAAGTGATAGGAATTGATACTGTCACGCATTCAAAAAGGTTCAAGCTGGAAAACCCTTGGTTCAGGGAGATTTCAGCAGCGCCTTTGCTTGCGAAAGCTATAAGGAACATCAACCGGGGCTTGTCTGTAAGCAAGTTGTATGAATAAATGGAGGTTTAAGATGGGATTCAGCAAATCTTTTCCAAGGACTGTTGAAGGAAGCAGCTATGCACGATGGGAGGAAGTTGAGATAGACGAGCAGGAAGAGAAAAAGCAGGAAGAGGCAGCACGAAATGAAAATATAAAGCTGATGAAAGAGTGCATTGACGATGCAAAGGCAATATTCGCTGAGAAAGGTTACAGAGATTACCAGACTGATATTGTAAACACAGCAATAGCACTGTTCGAGAAAAGGGCTTCCCACTCTATCTACTGGAAAGAAAACAAAACAAAAGAAAAATTTAACCAGTTATACGGAAAAAAATAAAAAATTATTTTTTCTTTTTCTTGGCCTTTTTTTTGGCTTTTTTCTTAACAGCCTTCTTTTTCTTTGGAAGCACAGCTTTTGGGAGCTGTTTTTCTATCTCTGCAACTGCGGGCTCTTTTTCCAGAAGCTCTTTCTCAAGCCTTGGCATAAGCTGGCCCCTTACAGGCGCCCTTACCATTGAAATAAGGGATGCTACAAT
>JAFGCE010000080.1 GCA_016932755.1 Candidatus Woesearchaeota archaeon | reverse complement strand
GCCAATAATAGTAATGCTAATCCTTGTCGCAATACTGATTGTAGTCGGGCAAAGCAGCTCAGTAAGCCCGTTTATCTACGCACTGTTCTAGTTGCGAACATTTTATATATCCCAACAAACATCCAATAATCATGTCTTTCCAATGCAAACACTGCGGGCAATGCTGCATAGATGAATGCACGCAGATTAATATTTCAATCGGCGACATTGTAAGGATCTGCAGATTTCTAAAGTGCAATGTAGGGGATATTCTGCCGAAGATAGGAATAAAGCCTTTCGGAGACCCTGAAACAGCAAACCAGTATGATTATGAGCTCGGGCTGAACATTCCCTGCGAATTCAGGCAGGGCGAAAAATGCACAATCTACCCTGCAAGACCGTTGAACTGCAGGATATTCCCTTATTTTTTTCTCGGAAATTTTGCAAATGACAGGCTGAAAGAGGTTATTGACCCAAGCCACAAGTGCATATCTGAGGGAATTGAATTTACAGATGAAGAAAAAGAGAAATACAAAAAATACTCTGAATTCATTGGAAAGCTTATAATGAAAGAAGCAAGGTTAACAGACCAGTTTTATGAAAAATACAATTTGAAGCAGTCAAAAATAATGCCTGCTTACGTGTTCCCTGCAGACGACCCAAATGACATGATGTACACAAAGGAAATAACAAAATCAAAGATAAAGATGGCAATGAGCATAATGAACCCTGCTCCTTATGCAAACCTGAAGAACCAGCTCCAGAACTTCATAATGCTTGCTGAGAACAGCGTTGTTTCTGCTGATGAAATAAATCTAAAAGAAAAAGAGCTTCTTTCTTAGTCTGCGAATATCTCGTAGAACCAGAACATTAGTTTTGCAAACCCGAATTTTACTGACTTGAAGGCTCCTTCGCCGTCATAAGTTATCCTTCCTTCGTCAAGAGCCTGCTCAACAGACATTTCTCCTGCGAGAATCATGTCAACTGTCTCAGAGTCTGTGAACATATTAAGCGTATGGTCCGGTTCAAATCCTTCGTGGATTACCCCAACAACCCCGTTAACAGTCTCAAAGAAAACCTCCCCTGTCCCGTCTATGTAGAGATTGATTCTCTCGTTTGCAAAGAATTTTGATATCACAGGAGCAGCTCCGATATTGTTGTTGTACATGGTCTTTATGTCCTCAAGCTCTTCCTGGCTTATTTTTGATTCTTCCAGAGGCTCGGGGCAGCCCTTAGGTCTTGTTGAGCTGTCATACATGGTGAATGTTGCCTGAAAAGGCTCATCCAGGCAGTCCCAGCATCCTGTTTCATAATTATACATGCACCCTGGCTGTGTCTTGCAGTTTTTCTTGCATTCTTCCTGCGAAGGATACTCTCCCTTTTTTGGGTCGCAAATCTTCCCGCAATGGCAGCAGTAAGGGCAGCATGATTCAGGAGAAGTGCATCCTGTAGGGGTTGCCTTCGGGTCGCATCCCTCTCCCTTGTCCTTGTCTACCTTGCCGTTTCCGCAGCAGCACCTGTTAGGGCAGTAGTCTTTTCCTTTGCAGACATTCTTGACAGCGCTGTCAATATTCTCCTGTGTTGGCTTTGCATTCGGTCCGCTTGTGTGGGACATCAGTCCGTCTCCTTCGTTGTCCTGAAGCCCCATCATATGCCCTGCTTCGTGGGCTGCATCATGATATCTTTCGCCGTTTCCGCCTTCCACAGGCCTGTTCATCTCATCTGACCACCATCCCTGCAGGCTTCCCCCGTTTTCTGAAACTCCGTACATATAGCCCATATAAAGCTTGGCTCCTGTAATGTTGCTCTGGTTTCTTGGGGGGTCAGTTGTATAATCTGTGACCATAATGCAGTGCGCGTCAGTTACAGGCTGGGGATGTGTGCAGTTTTTCTGGTTTGGGTCTGTAACTTTTTTTAGCTTGACAGAGAAAGTGACCTTGCATTTGCAGTCCCCTGTTGTCTGGAATCCGTTCGGCCCGTTCCATACTGACTCAATATCGTCAGCCATGTCATAGATGTAGGAATCATTTGCGCCTATGAACGCAAGATTGATTATAATCTCAACTTCGCAGTCTCCTACAATGCATTCGGTATTTGCTGATGCAGAAAAGCATACAATAGAAAGAATAAAAATAAAGAGAAAAGGAAGCAAAAATTTCTTATTCATTTCTTAGCCAACCCATCTCCTTGCTATCTCTTCAGCATGCTCAATATCCTTGATGTTTGTGCTGTCAAGGATTCTGCTTCTTATTTCCATAATAAGGTCCACTTTTGCTTTCGGATTCATTCTAACACCCCCTTTAACAGGATTAATTTAATTTACGGATTTATAAACCTTTCTAAACTGCCTTTTCCTGTGCATTGAGTTAAGAGCTGACTCAAGCGTGCCTTTTTCCTCAAGCATTTCCTGAAGGGATTCCACTCTCTGCCTTATTATATCCCTGTACTCAGAATCAACAATTTGGGTGATAACCCTCATTAGCTCGCTGCTGTCAGGCTCTTCTTTTAACGCATCCCTAAAAACCGGATGCCTTTCAATAAAGTGTTCAGGAGCGACAATTTTAGGGGTATAAAGCAAAACTCTTGTAATCAGTTCATCTCCATATTTCTGCTGTCCAATTCTGTTTATTTCATTTAACCTCTTTTTTGTTAAGCGCTTCAGCCTGCAAAATCCCCATTCAGGCAAATCTCCGCTAAAAACCATTCTGTCCTCAGGAGCAAGTTTGCATGTGTCTGGCTTGATGTCATGTATTGTGCATCCAATAATCCCCTTCTCAGTTTCGCCTATATAAGGGCACGGCATCCTTAAGTATGCCTGAACCTCATTGCTGCTGCCTGCCAGCCTTGCAACCAGCGAGCTGTCATAAAAATCAAGAAGTGATATGCCTTGACTGGCAGATATCCTTACCATATCCCTTGCAGTAACATCAATAAGAAGGTTATTGTCTCCGCAGCATTTTACACAGCCTTCTCCGCACTTGAAATAACTGGCCATACCCCAGGAAATTGCTGGCTTTTTAAAAAAGTTAGGGGAAAATAGAAAAAACAGAGAAGAAAAAGAAAAAAAGAATTTTAGGCTTTGCCTAAAATCCTGAATACTTTTGTACCGCATTTAGGGCATGTCCCTTTAACAGCCTTCATGCCGTTCTTCATAACGACCTCTTTAGGGTCTTTTATTTCAACCTGCATCTTGCATTTCATGCATCTTCCTTGTGGCATAATAAATCACCTTCCCAATTTTTAATATAATTTTATATTGGATTTTGCCTGTTTTAGTATATAAATCTTTTGAAAAAAACAAGGTTTTGGCTTTTTTCCCATTATGAAGTAAGAAATCGCTGTAATAAGCAAAAACAGATAAAATCAAGCCTCAACAAAGATTCTGTGCTTTTCCCCGCCCTCTATTTCTTCCAGAATCCTTCTTATTATTGTCTTTTCAGGGTCAGGCATAAGCTTTACCCTTTTCTTTATGTCAGCAAAGCTTTCAAACGGCTTGTCTTTCCTTGCTTCAAGTATTTCCCACATGTGTTTCTTGCCCAAGCCTGGCAAAAGCTCAAGCTGGTGCATCCTTGTAGTCAAAGGCTGGGCATTGTTGAAAAAGTCAATAAACCTTTTCTCATTGCCATGAACCATATCCCTCACTACAAATTCAAGCTCTGTCTTTGCTGTTGCAGTAAGCCTGTCAATAGGAAGTTTTCCAAGTATATGGTGGACCTTGTCCCTCTTGCCTTCGCCTATATACACTTCTTCATAAGGCTGTACAAATATCCCTTTCTTTGGGACAAGCTCGAGCAGTGTAAAATGGCCTTTTCCAAGAGCCTGCACTATTGCAGTCTTCTTGTGGCTAGGCCTTTTGTCAAAAGGATATCCATTAGGCAAAAAGTCAAGCACAACTGCATTTTCCTCTCTTACAATCCTTCTTTCCATTTTTTGCCCTCGCTGGCTAACCGCTCTATTACTTATTAATTGGTATTATATAAATATTACCAAAAAAAAGAAACTATTTCTTAGGAGCAAATCCAGCAACAGTTTCTGCAATCTTTTTCACATGCTCTGCTTTAACTGTCACTGCATAACCTTGCAGAATTACTTTAACGTCATTTTCCTTCGTAGGCATTACATCAACAATCTTTTTTATGTGCATTTCCTTCAGCCTTGGCACATTAAGCTTTGTCAGCTTTTCTGTCAGCTCAGCAGCCTTTTTGGTGTCCAGGCCTGAGAACTGGTTTACATATTCCTCTGTCTTGTTGCCCCTGAAAGTAAGCTCGCCGTCCCTTTTCTTTATTTTTTCAAGAGAGTCCCTTACTTCAGCTATGCTCATTGGCTCTTCGTTCAGTATTTTTGGCTTGGTCATTTTCAAAAACCTTATGCTACCCTTTTAAGATGTACAGGATGGATTATTAAAGTCTTTTGCTTTGAGCCGTCCTTAATCCCTACTTTATAGCACTTTCCCTGCATTCCCTGGATTATGCCTACTTTCCCATGGAACCTTATGTGGTACATGCCGTACTTAACAGAAGGCTCTGCTTTAAGTATGATTTTTTCGCCTTCCCTGAATTTTGCAAAGTATTTTGTCAGTGAAAGCTTGCCTCTTGCCCTTGCCGGCTTTGTAAGCTTGTTCCTTGCTTTTCTTGTAGTGCTTCCTGTTCTTTTTGCCATTTCCTCATTCTGGAAAATTGATTGATTTAAAAAGCTTTTGATTTTATTGAGCATGAGCGAAACATTTATATATCTGAAGGACAAAACAAATATCAAGATTATTTTGACTATTCAAAGGAGGTAAAGAAATGAAGAGATTCTTATCCAAACTAAAAGAGTCCATCTCCAGTCCTGCTTATGAAAACGAGGGAGGGGATGAAGGCTATGTAGAGTTAGACACAGACGCAGAAGATGTTAAATCAAAAATCCTTGTGAGACCATTCACAATATCCGACTTTGAAGACATAAAGCCGATACTTGATTCTTTAAGGGAAGGCTACACCATTGCGTTGATTAACATCAAGCCTCTCAAAGACAAAGACCTTGTTGAGCTTAAGAGAGCAATCAACAAGCTAAAGAAAACAACAGATGCTATTGAAGGGGAAATTGCAGGTTTCGGCGAAGACTACATTGTTGTAACTCCTTCCTTTGCAAAGATTTACAGGGGCAAGGAAACAAAGGAAGTCAAGGGCGAATCGCACGTAGCTGAATAAATCAATAAATCCTAGTTCTTTTTCTGATTAATATTTCTTTTATTTTCCCTATAACCAAATACTATATTTTGCAGAAACAAAAACTATTTAAACAAAATAATCCAGATTATGATTATGACAAAAGCGAGGAAAGCAGCAGAAAAAAAAGAGACATTGCAGGAGCAGCCGTCAGTTCTCGGCGGGCAGCCGTGCCCGATTTGCCACAAGAAAACTTTGACTTTGACAGAAGCGGAGAAGGAGGTTCCTTATTTCGGAAAGATGTACCTGTTCTCTATGTCTTGCTCAGAATGCGGCTACCACAAGGCTGATGTTGAATCTTCTGAAAAACAGGAGCCTGCAAAGTGGACAATCGAAATCTCAGGAGAAAAAGATATGGGCATAAGGGTTGTAAAAAGCTCAACAGCGACAATTAAGATTCCTTTTGTCACAACAATTGAGTCCGGGCCTGCTTCCAACGGTTATGTGACAAACATAGAGGGAATTCTTAACAGAGTGAAGAAAATAGTTGAGGACATAAGGGACAATGCAGAGGACAAATCAGACAGGAAGAAAGCAAAGAACATTCTGAAAAAACTGCAGAAAGCAATGTGGGGCAGCGAAAAGCTGAAGATAATAATTGAAGACCCTGAAGGCAACTCCGCAATAATCAGCGAAAAGGCAGCCAAGAGCAAGCTAAAAGCCTGATGTTTTTATTTTGCAAAAATATTTATTCACTAAAGTTTTCCAGTTCTGAAATGGGGGAAGGAAAGGATATTTCAAAGAAGGCAAAGATTTTGCTCGTATGCGCACTGCTTGTTTTTACATTTGTATGGGTTTACAGGCCTCATTTTGACCATAAATATCCTCTTCATGCTGACGAGTGGTCAGGATTAAATGAAGCAAGAAGGCTTCAGGAAAAAGGGTATACAGAAGACAAGCATGAAATCGGCTTCTTTGTTTTTCTTGCAGGGCTGGACAAGGTATCAAATCTTGTTTTAGCCTACAAGTTCCTGCCTGCATTAATTGCCTGCATATCATCTCTGGCATTGTTTTTTCTTGTTTCAAGGAAAGCCGGATTTTTCACAGGGATATTCGCAATGCTTTTTTTTGCGTCGCTTCCCTCAAACATTAACATACTTGGAATACAATATCTTACCTCTCTTACATTTTCATTTCCGTTTCTTTTCCTTTTTGTGCTTTTCTTTACAGAGGGGTTTGAGGAGTTTAACATCAAAAAGCTTGCTGCAGCTGCTGCAGCATTAACCCTGCTGGCTTTCATACACCCTTCAATGACCATGCTTGTTCTTGCTGTTTCCCTTGTTTACCTTCTGATTGAACACCAAAAAACAAAAAAAGTTATCTGCTCTGCACTAAAGCAAAAACCTGTTCTTTTGGCTTTCCCCGCAGTAATCCTTTTCTGGGCAGGCATCCTGTTGTGGAAAGGAAGCTTTACCTCAACATTAACTGTATTTTTCTCCAAAATGATATTTGAGGCGGGATACACCCCCTACCAGGTAAACTATTTTCTGCCTGCTTTGTACGGATGGATGGCGTCGGCATTTGCAGTAATTGGAATTGCAAAAGGGCTGAAGAAAAAGGAATTTCTTTTCTTCAACTGCTGGCTTGCAG
>JAFGCE010000079.1 GCA_016932755.1 Candidatus Woesearchaeota archaeon | reverse complement strand
GGTATCTGAAGACAGCCAGGCAATAGGAAGCTTTGCAGAAAATGTCAGCAATTTTGCTTCAGTAATTGATTATGGGAATGTCAGCGAATGTGTTTCTGCAATGTCTGCTCAGGATGTGCATATATGCATTGAGATTGATGCAATCAACTCTTCAGGCAAGGGCTTCAGCCAGCTTCCTTCTGCAAATGTTATTTATTATTATGACAATACCAGAAAGCAGCTTTCGCTTGCAGTCATAAACAACATTCAAAAATTTTTCGGGCTTAAGGCAGAGGAGATAAGCATTGGAAGCGCAAGGTCAATCATCGAGGAGATTCAAAGCCTTGTAGGGTTTATAGCAGAGCACCAGGAGGATATTGGGCAAATAAAGAATGAATCTGCAATCATAAGGAAAGACCTTGTTGAAAGGAAGGCAAGGCTTGAGGCAATAAGGGAAGATTTCCTTCCTGCATACACCAAAATAAAAGAAGCACAGGCAGAGCTGCACAGCTCATATTCCTCGCTGGAAAACTCAACAAACATGCTTGACAACTTAATCGCTGAAATAAAGAAGGACATATCTGCACTGAGGCATAACATTACTGAATACGAGTATGCAATTGAAGAGCTTCCTGAAGATTTAGTCTTAAATTCAACCACGGCTCTTGTTTTTGCTCTTGACAATTTTGAAGCAGAACTTGATGGATTAATTCTGGTTTTGAATTCTACAAAAAGTGATATAAACCAATCTGTTTCTGCGGTTGACAGCACTGTAAAAATAGCTGATGATATTAAGTTCATGCTTGACGAAGAGATAAGGATGACTGATGTGTACATCCAGAAGATTGATGCAAGCATAGCCAGGATTGATGAGGTCAGCGCTGAACTTGATAATAGGCTTGCGCTTCTTGAAGAGCTTCACCCTGAGCTTGCTGAAAAGCTTGTAAAGCCGATTGTTTCAAGCTATGTGCTTCTTTTGAAGGGCGCATCAAACATCCAAATTTCATTTCCTCAGCTTCTTGTCATAATAATAATGTTCATAAGCCTTCTTTTTGCAAATATCGCAACTATAAACGAGATAAACGACAGGGCTTATTTCAGGAATCTTATAGCTCCTGTTGACAGCATAATTTATTTTGCAGGGCTTTTCATTACAAGCATTGTTATTGTTTTTTTCCAGATACTTGTCCTTTTCCTTGTTGCTGAAACAAGGTTTGGCATTGATATTGGAGGGATTTTTTGGCAGATAAGTTCAATAAGCGTTATGCTTATCTCATTTTTTATACTGGTTGGAATGTTTTTTGCATACCTCTTTAGGTCTGTGCAGAGCTCGATTTTAATGACAACGTTTTCTGCGCTGCTTTTCTTCCTTTTTGGGAACACTATAGCCCCCCTGGAATCAATGCCTCCTCTGGCAAGGCTTGTAAGCAGTTACAACCCGCTTGTTTTGGGCGAGTATCTGATTAAACAGGTCCAGCTTTTTGGAAATGGGCTTAGTTCTTTGGTCCCTCAGATTACTCTTCTTGTGGCTTTTATTGGAGTTATGCTTATTCTGGTTATTATGATGTTCAAGGCAAGCACAATGAGAAGAGTATGAGGCTTTTTCAGCAAAGCTTTAAAAATACATGTTAATCTCTTTCTATCATTCAAATAGTAAGAAAGTGAGTGAGACAATGGAATCATCAGGCACATCATGTGCACCTCTTATTCAGGAGGTTTATGGATGGGTGAAACACGGAAGTATTTCATTTAGCTCTCAGGATGCAAAAACCTTTATGAGCTACAAGGGGACAATAGACGAGGTTGCCGAAACACTTAAAACAGCACTGGCTGTTGATTCTGATGAATCCCAGATGGACCTTTTTTTGTTCTCAAACAGGCTTTTGAGCGGGATAATTGATTATGCAATAGAGCAGGACACGGATTTGCTTGAATTAAAACATAACGCAGAAAGATTCGGGATAAGCGTTTTTCAAGGAAGGTATAGGGAAGCAGAAGAAATACTATTGTCGATGGATTTAGGGGGAGATATTAAAAACGGAGAAGTAACTGAAAAGCCCGACACAATCTCATGGGCTTCTTTTAATCCTTTGTTTGTTGAAAACCTTATATACAAACTTGATGATGACAATGTTCCAATTGACTACATTGTCCTAGACGGGCATGATGCATACAGGCCCGGTTTTGCCGTTGCAGCGCATTTTGATACAGGTGTGTGTGCAATAAGAAACGGGCAGGACTCTAAAAGGGACGATGAACCAAGGCTGATAAAAGGGGAAAAACAATACTTAAAAGACATTTTGCACAACAGGAATGTTCTTGTTTTGGGGGAAGATGTCTCGACAGGAAGGGCTTTAGCATCCCTTGTGGAGCTTGTTGAGTGCCTTGTGCCTACAAAAAGAATAACCACTGCCGCGTCTGTAGTTCTTATGGACCATCCTGAAGGAATCCCTCAATACTTTGGCGAAGAAAGCAACACTTTTTAAACAGTTCTTTTTTTATCTATTCCATGAAAATGAAAACCTGGTTTGAGAGAGCAATATTCCTAAGCTGGTACTGCAGCAGGGGGGACTGCAAGTTCTGCTATATGTCAACCCAGAAATCCAAAATAAAAAATCCGAGGCTTGCAAAAAGAAAAAAAGAGTCTATCTTTGCAGAAGCGGCAATCTGCAAAGCCTGCGGATGGAGAGTTGAATTCCTTTCAGGAGGTTATGAAAGCTATGATATAGGCGAGCTTGTTGAAATAACAAAAGAGATTTTTAAAATAACAGGGCAGAAGCAGTGGCTCAATATAGGGGTGCTTAAGCAGGAAGAGCTGAAAAAATTCAAGCCTTATATTGAAGGGGTCTGCGGCGCAGTTGAGTGCGTCAACCCAAAACTTCACGATAAGCTTTGCCCAAGCAAGCCTATTTCTGAAATAATATCAATGTTTAAGATTTGCGATGAGTTTGGCTTGAAAAAGTCAATGACAATAATTATCGGCTTGGGAGAAACAGAAAAAGACATTCCTTTGCTGATTGATTTTATCAGAAAACACAAGATTGACAAGATTACTTTCTATGCACTGAACCCTCATGAGGGAACAATCTTCAAAAAAGGCCCGCAAACAGGCTATTATTTGAAATGGATTTCAGGAACAAGAAAAGCATTCCCAAAACTTCACATTGTTGCAGGAAGCTGGGTTGACCGGCTGGAAGAAATCCCAGAACTTCTGAAAGCAGGAGCAACATCAATAACAAAATTTCCGTCAATAAAATTGTTCAGCACAAAATTTGCAAGACAGATTGAGGAAGGAGCAGAAAAAGCGGGGAGGGATTTTTCAGGAACAATGACAAGGCTTCCGAAAATTGATATTTCCAGGTTTGATGAAAAAACCGGGCAAAAAATCAAGCAGTACCTTAAGCAAATGTCAAAGAATTCTTGATTTATTCATACCTCAGCGCATCTACGGGCTTTAATTGTGATGCTTGATAAGCTGGAAGCAATCCGGCTATGGCACCTACAAAAAATGCAAAGAAAATACAGCCTATGACCAGCCAGTATGGGAAATAAGGCTGCAACATTGACACGCCGGATGCTATTGCAATTAGCCCTCCAGTTTTTGCAATTAGATACCCCACCCCAAGACCGATAAGTCCGCCTATTAATCCCAACACTCCGGATTCTGTTATGAACACCAGCAGGATGAATCTGTTTCTGGCTCCGACTGATTTCATAATCCCTATCTCTCTTGTTCTTTCCAGAATTGAAGTGTACATTGTGTTCATAATGTTAACAGCAGCAACAACAACTGAAACCAATGCAATTAGGACTAATATGCCTATAAGGACATTTAAAGCTGCATCATATGATTCCATCATCTGCACGTATGTTTGTGCAAAGAACTCCTCTTGCCCTTCTTTTTGGCCCTTGTATTTTCTGAACCTTTCTTTTATTTTATCCGCCAGTGCTGTTGCATCCTGGTCAGGAGCAGCTCTTAAAAGAATAAAAAAATAATCTTCTTCTTCAAATATTTCTTTATACCCTTCCAGCGAAATATATACATTCATATCATCTGACGGATTTCCAATCTCTTCATAAAACCCCACAACTTCTACTTTAACATTATTGATTTCAATTTTATCTCCTAAAGAAACAGGTTTTTTGAATATCCTGTCTGGAACAAGATAGTTATAGCCTAAAGTTGCTTTCAGAACATCCCCTTTTTTTAGCGCCCTTCCTTTTTCAATCCCATAGCCGGCAAACATTTCTTCTGCTAACCTCTCTTCTTTTGGCTCAGTGGACATCCCCATCACATAGGGATACTTTTCCTTGTAATCTTTGAATTTGACTTTACTACTGCACATTATCATTCCTGTTGCTTCCTCTACACCGTTTATTTTTCTAAGGAAGTCCAGATCTTCTTCTGTAAATCTTACATTGCTTTTGTCTAATGCAGTCATATAGTCTTTGGGCATCATCATTATCTTGTCTGTACCCATAGTTTTTGCAATTTCTTCCATCAGGTGCTGCAGTCCAAGACCGAAACTGGACAAAGCAAATATGGCAGTTATCCCGATAAGTATTGAAAGGATTGTGAGAAGGCTTCTGCGCCTTCTCTGCCATAAATTCGAAATTGAGTATCTTAATATTTCCTTAATCATTTTGCAAACCTTAAAGCCTCAACAGGATTTAATTGCGCAGCCTGCATTGCAGGCAGTGTTCCGAAAAAGGAGCCCAGGGTAAATGAGAATATTAATGCCCCAATAATCAACAATGGAGAAAACTGAGCTGTTATAATCTCTGAGCCCAGGACAAGCCTCCCCGCAAATACAAGCCCTGTCGCTGCCGAAAAACCGATGACAACCCCCATTAGCCCGCCTACTGCCCCCAGAAGCCCTGATTCAATAAAGAAAAGGGAGAAAATTGTTGAGTTTTTCGCTCCTATTGATTTCATTATTCCAATCTCTTTTGTTCTTTCGACAACAGCAGTGTACATCGAATTCATTATTCCTATTCCGCCAACCAAAATAGAGATTGAAGCAATGACATAGACAAATATCTGGACTCCGAGAATTATTGTATTGACATTTTCTAAAATAGACGCAGGGGTTTCAACTGAAAAGTCTTCTTCTCCTTCTTTTACATTTCTCACTTTTCTTAACTCTTTTTCAATATCTGCTTTTATTTTGTCCACGCCAACAGCTTCATCAAATTTTACCGCCATCACATCATAATCATCGGGATTTCTTTCAAATAACTCCCTCATCACATCCTCATTCATTAGAACAGCCTGGTCGATTTGTAAATTCCCTTTTTTGGTCATTATGCCCACAACTGTGAATTCCTTGTCCTGCAGGGTTATTTTTTTGCCTGCTGTTATCGGCTTTCCAAATCTTTCCTTTTCAAGAAAATTATACCCCAAAACAACAGCATACTTATCCCCGTCCTTTAGCAGCCTTCCCTCTTCTGCTTTCATATTTACCATATCCTCTATTAATTCCCTTTCCTCACCCCCAGGCATGCTTGCCGCAAAAGTAAACACTGCTTTTTTGTTGAATAAAATCTTTGTTGATTCAAGCAGCCTTCCTGCTGCGTTTTTTACTCCAGTGATCCCCCTTATTTTTTCTAATTCTTTGTCTGTTAACGGGTTAATGGCACCTGACCCAGGAACGCCCAACCCTCCAGAAGCAGCGACAGTAATAATATCTGCCCCAATAAATCCGAATTGTGAGTTTATAGCCTCCCTTAATCCTTCTCCCAGCCCGATTAAGGCTACAACTGCAGCTATCCCGATGAATATCCCTATCATGGTAAGCCAAGACCTTAGCCCCCTATGTTTAAGCCCGCTTAGTGCTAATCTAAAATAATCAAATTTCATAATTCAATCCTCGGTTACGGGGTTTTTTGCTTACTTTTTTTTCTTTCTCTTCTTTACCCTTCTGTAGATGTAAAGCCCGCCGCCAACAATGAGCAGCAGCACTACGATTCCTAAAACGCTGTTTCCTTTTTCAATCCCAAACATCTTTGCCTCTTTTGATGTGTAAATCCTGTTTTTCAGATTTAGTTTCTTCACATAATGGTTGTTGTTTGTGTCCCTGTAATCAATTGTCAATGGGAGTATAACCTCGCCTTTCGCTTCTGGGCTTACATATACCCTGTAGTCAGCGCTTTCGTAGTCATCCGAGTCAACATTGCCAAGATAAACTTCTGGAGGGGAGATAATTTCAAAATCTCCGTTTTCTTCCAACGTTAGATAAAGGAATTTTATCTCGCTGAATCCCTTGTTGACAAACTTTACTGTGACATCCCCGACCTTTCCAGCCATGTTGGCTGTTGATGTGTCAATTGTCACAACAAGGTCGGGTTCGCTTCCGACAATCATGCTTATGATTGTATTCTTTGTATAGTTTATTCCCTGCATGTCATTGTAGGTTATTGTCACGGGTATCTTATAGACAGTGGATTCTGCGCTTGAGTCAACAATCAGGTTAAATCCGACAGACTCTTCAGCGCCTCCTTCCATAATCTTTATTGTCTTTTCATCGCTTGATCCCATTGGGGATATTGGAAGATTCCCCATCTCAAATCCGGTTGCTGTCTGCACGACTTCAACGAAATTCAGCTTTACATTGACATCCTTCAATGTTGAATCTGCAAGGTTCTTCAGCTTTATTTCAACTCCGACCTCTTCCCCGGGCGCAACCCTTTCTTTTTCCACAACAACATCAGCTATAGAAAGGATAGGGTCGAGCGTGTATATGTTGATGTTGAACTGTCCATCATTCCATTTTCCTCCTGTGAATGTGTATTCATACTTCAGGGGATTGCTTCCTTCGACAGCATTAATGTCTGTCCTTATCTTGAAATTAAACAGTGCCTGTCCTCCTGCTTCCAGAAGCCCGAACTCCCTTTCAGCTTCCTCATTAGGGTCAAGGCTGAACGGGTATTCAGGCACAAGCCTGAACTGGAAGTTGGTTATGTCAGAGCTTCCGAAGTTTTCAACCCTGACCCACAGCTCAAAATAATTTCCCGGCTCTACGGGAAAAGGCTCGTATCTTGTGTTTTTTATCCTGATGCTTTTCTGGTCAGGGGTTTCATAGCCTGTCAGCGCAAAAGCAGCTGCGCTCATCATTAATACCATTAAAATTAATATTGCATTTGTTTTTTTCATTTTTTACCACCTCGGCATTTTTTCTTGATTATTTTTCCATCACATAATGTT
>JAFGCE010000078.1 GCA_016932755.1 Candidatus Woesearchaeota archaeon | reverse complement strand
GAGGTTTCTTGTCGGCCTTCTCGTGTTTATGATTGTTATCTTCTGATGAACTATTCTCATGGCATAAGCTAAGCAAGGCTTGTATTTAAAACTTTCCAAAATTAACCGAAAAATTTATATATCAGTTGCTTTTACATAGTTTATGTTGATTTTAAATCAACAGAAAAAGTTGGGGTTTGATTCAATTGGCAGAAAAGAAAAAACAGGAAAACAAAAAAACAGCTGAAGAAAAAACACAGGAACCAGAGAAACCAAAGGACAGCACTAAAGAGCTTATTGAGACACTGCAGAGAGTGCAGGCTGATTTTGAAAACTACAAAAAAAGGGTTGAAAAGGAAAAAAAGGAGTTTACAAAAATCGCATGCTCAGGCATTATATCAGAGATTCTGCCTATACTTGACACATTTGAGCTTGCCCTGAAAAACACTGATGACAAGGAGGAGTTCACAAAAGGTGTTGAGATGATTTATTCACAGCTTTTTTCAACACTTGAAAAGATTGGGCTTAAGCCGATAGAGTCAGAGGGAAAAAAGTTTGACCCATACCTTCATGAAGCGCTGATGCAGGAAGAGTCTGACAAGGAAGAAGGGACTGTCATAGAGGAATTCCAAAAAGGATACCTGCTTAATGGGAAAGTAATAAGGCATTCCAAGGTAAAGATAAGCAAAAAGAAAGAGGCTAAAGATGACAAAAATCACTAAAGGCACTTCTGTAAGGGAAATAAGGGAGCTTGGAAAGAAATGCAGCAAATGCGGGAACTGCTGCACATACGGAGCAGGCTTCCTTATCGATGAGGATATTCCTAAAATTGCAAAGCTTTTGCAGATTAGCGAGAAGGAGCTGAAAGAGAGATATCTTGAAGAAAATGAGATGTTCAACACAAAAGCATGGAAGCCAAAGGCAGTAAAGCCTGGAAAGCCTTTCGGTCCGTGCATATTTTATGACAAGAAGGAAGGGTGCAAAATCCACATTGCAAAGCCGTTCCAGTGCAGGATAATGAACTGCAACCCTTATGCAGAGCAGATGATACAGTGGTTTTACCTGAACTATCTTGTAAACCCTGACGACCCTGAGTCAGTAAGGCAGTGGGCGTCATACCTTAACCACAAAAAATGGGTCATTGAAGGAGGGAATCTTTCGGATTTGGTTCCTGACAAGAAAAGGCTGAAGAAAATTTTGGATTATGGGGTGCTGAAATGATAAAAGCAGTAATAACAGATGTCGGAGGGGTTATGATGACAACAATACTCAGGCATATGGCTGCTGACCTTGCTGAAAAGCACAGCCTTGACAAGAATTTTGTAAACAAGGCAATACACAGGAGATGGACAGACTACAAGCTTGACAAAATAACAGGAGACGAGTTTTGGCAGGGCTTTGTCGAGGAAACAGGGATTGACGAGAATGTTGAAGAACTGAAAAAAGAGTCGCTAAGCTATAACCGGATAATCCCAGGAGCTTTTGACGTCTACAAATCGCTCAAGGGAAAATACAAGCTGGCTGTTTTGTCAAACAATGCTGAAGAGTGGGTTGAGGAAATAAAAAAGCTTCTCCCTATCGACGATGTTTTTGATGTCGTCCTTTTTTCAAACGAGGTTAAGATGAAAAAGCCGGATGCTGAATTTTTCATGCTCTGCGCAAAAAAGCTTGGATTCAAGCCTGAGGAATGCGTTTTTGTTGACGACCAGGAGAACAATATAACAGCTGCAGAGGAGCTAGGGTTCAAAACAATAAAGTTTACAGATGCTGAACAGCTGAAATCAGAGCTTAAAAACATGGGGGTATCAAAATGATTGAAATAAGAAAATCAAGGGAAAAGGACCTGCCTGAGCTGGCAAGAATGTACAAATCAGTCTTCAGGCTTCACAATGTCTTCAGCAGGCGCGAGAAAGATGTTATGGACTACCTTAAGAAGATGCACACCAAATTCGCAATAATTGTCGCGTCTCATGATGACGAAATTGCTGGCGGATGCGTTGTTGTGGTAAAATCAGAGACAAAAGAGCATAAGCTTTCGCAGATAAAGCACGTTGCTGTGGTGAAGGAGTATCAGGGCAAGGGTGTGGGCAAGGAGCTTATGAAAAAGGCAGAGGACATAATTGCCAGGGGAAAAGTAGAGGTTCACGTTGCTGAATCAGAGGACTTTGCTGTTGATTTTTACAAAAAGCTCGGGTATGAAATTGAAGGGGGGCTTAAGTCCCACTACAGGAAAGGCGAAACATGCTTCATCCTCGGAAAGGTGCTGGAATGAAAGTAATACTACTAAAGCAGGGAATCCACGAAGACAAGATGGACGGAAATAAAGTAGTTGGATGCACAGAAATATGCGGGGCAATAATCTTGCTTAAATCAGAAACACCAGAAGAAGAAAACATAATAGTGGATACTGGGAATTTAGGATATGCAGATGAGATTGTAGAGAAGTTAAAAGAAAATGGTTTAGCTCCTGATGAAATCAAATATGTACTTTTTACACACAGGCATCAAGACCATTCTTCAAATGACTATCTTTTCAAGAATGCGGTCAGGGTAGGGGGGCCTTGGTTTTGGAATACTGACAAATCACTTGATAATAATGGGCTTAAGGCAGTTCCAGGAGTTGAAATAATAGAAACACCAGGACATGTCAGTGAACACAGGGCTGTTGTAGTAAAAGGCGACAAAACATATGTAATCGCAGGAGACGCAATTCACCCAAAATATATACTAGATGGAAATTATGAGGGAATGCCTCCAAACCAGGATTATATTGACAGCGCAAAGAAAATCTTTGCACAAAATCCCGATGCTATTATACCGGGCCACGGACCTATAGTTGAGGGAGAAAAACTTGAGGAATTAAGAAAAGCTGTTGAAAACATGACAGTTGAGGTGAAATAAAATGGAACAAAAACAAAGCATTAATCTTACAATAAACGACGGAGAGCCTTTTTTTGCTCACGAGATGAGCGTGAACTTCAATCCTATGCAGTTCATACTTGATTTCAGGTCAGTTACGCCAAGAAACGACCCAAGGACAAAAGGGAGACCTTCACTGCACCTGAAGCACAATGTCATAATGGTTGACCCATGGCACATGATCCAGATAAGGGATGTTTTCAACAGGATGATTGAGGCATATGAAAAGGAGTTCGGAAAAATAAAGAAGCCAAAGGCAATAGAAACATTTGAGAAAAAGCAGAGCAAGGGCGCAAAAGAAAACAAAAAGCAGAAGGACGAGGCTGAAACAGAAGCCCCTTCTTACTTCGGGTGAGAAAAATGAAAGAGATAGAATTCAAGATACTTGAGATTAACCCAAATGAAATAAGAAAAAAGCTGAAAAAAGCAGGGGCAAAGAAAGTTTTTGCAGGAAACATACTTGCGCAGTATTATGACTGCGAAAACCTGATGGTCAGAAGCAGGGGAAATCTCCTGAGGCTGAGGATGTTCGGAAAAGAGCCTCAGCTCACAATAAAGAAAATCCTAGGCAGGAAAGGGTACAAGGTTGCTGAAGAAACTGACATTGTTGTTGGAGATTTCAAGAGGATGCATGACGCTCTTTTGGCTCTGGGATTTGGATGCTACGGATGCCTTAAGAAGAAAAGGGAAAGATGGCATCTTGGCGGGATAAATTTTGAGATTGACAAGTATCCGAATATACCTTATTATGTGGAGATTGAGGCAAAGACAGAAAAAAGCAGCGCAGATGCAAAGAAAAAGCTGCAGAAGGCAGTCAGGCTTCTGGGATACAAAATGTCAGATGCAAAGCCGATGAATGCATTTGAAGTCCACAAGCATTATGGAATAAACATTGCAAGGGGGTAGAGAAAAATGGCAAAAGAAAACTCAAAATCAAAAAAAGGCGGTGTAGCAAAGGCAATAGGCATTGACTTGGGAACAACCTTTTCAGCTGTGGCTGTGATGGAAGCAGGCAAGCCTGCAATAATCAGCAACAGCGAGGGAGACAGGACAACACCAAGCGTTGTCACAATAAAGGATGGGGACAGGATTGTCGGGAAAGTAGCCAGAAACCAGGCTATTGTCAATCCGGAACATACTGTAAGGTCCATCAAAAGAAAGATGGGCAGCAATGAAACTGTTACAATAGAAGGCAAGGACTACACACCGCAGGAAATCTCCGCGATAATCCTGCAGAAGATGGCAAGGGATGCAGAAGCATACATGGGGCATCCAATCAAGGATGCTGTTATTACAGTACCTGCTTATTTTGATGATGCGCAAAGGCAGGCAACAAAGGATGCAGGAAAGATTGCAGGGCTTAATGTTCTGAGGATTGTGAACGAGCCCACTGCAGCAGCACTTGCATACGGGCTGGACAAGTCAAATGAGCACACAATCCTTGTGTTTGATTTTGGCGGCGGAACATTTGACGTCTCTGTCCTTGAGCTGGCTGAAGGTGTTTTTGAGGTCAAGTCAACTTCAGGAAACAACAGGCTAGGAGGGGATGATATAGATGACATACTTATTGACTGGATGGCTGACAAATTCAAGAAGGAGAACGGAATTGACCTCAGGGAGGACAAGATTGCGCACCAGAGGCTTAAAGAGGCTGCTGAGAAAGCAAAGATTGAGCTAAGCACAGCCCAGAAGGCAGTAATCAACCTTCCGTTCATAACAGCAGACAGCAAGGGCCCAAAGCACCTTAATGCAGAGCTGACAAGGTCATCATTTGAAAAGATGATTGAAGGCATACTTGAAAAGCTCAAGGGGCCGACAGAAAGGGCTATTTCAGACGCAAAAATAAGCGCAGAAGGGATAGACAAGGTTATACTTGTAGGGGGCTCAACAAGGATACCTTCAGTCCAGAGGCTTGTCAAGGAGATAACAGGCAAGGACGGAGACAAGTCAGTGAACCCTGATGAGGCTGTAGCCCTTGGCGCAGCAGTACAGGCAGGCATACTTGGCGGTGAAGTCAAGGACGTGCTTCTGCTTGATGTAACTCCATTAAGCCTCGGAATTGAGACTCTCGGAGGCGTTTCCACAAAGCTTATTGACAGAAACACAACGATTCCTACAAAGAAATCCCAGATTTTCTCGACAGCAGCAGACAACCAGCCTGCAGTTACTATTAATGTCCTGCAGGGAGAAAGGCCGATGGCTGGCGACAACAAGAGCCTGGGGAGGTTTGACCTTGTCGGAATACCTCCTGCCCCAAGAGGAGTGCCCCAGATTGAGGTCACGTTTGACATTGACGCAAACGGAATTGTCAATGTTTCTGCAAAAGACCTTGGGACAGGAAAGGAGCAGAAGATTACAGTCACAGGAAGCTCAAACCTTTCAGACGATGATATTGAGCAGATGAAGAAGGATGCTGAGGCGCATTCTGCTGAAGACAAGAAAAAGCTTGAAGAGATTGAGACAATCAACCAGGCTGACACCCTTATTTACTCAACAGAGAAAATGCTCAAGGACATGGAAGGGAAGGCTGATGACAAAAAGCTGAAGGAAATCAAGTCAAAAGTTGATGAACTGAAGAAGCTGATGGAGCCTGAGAAGAAAAATGTCCAGGCAGTCAAGAAAAAGCTTGATGAAATCAACAAGATTGCCCAGGAAGCAGCAACAGAGATGTACCAGAAGGTTGCTGCAGAGCAGGCAAAGAAACAGCAGGCATCAGCAGGAAAGAAAGGAAAGAAGCAGAAAAAGGAATCATCCGACGATGACAGCGATGAAAAAGTAGTTGACGCTGAAGTTGTGGATGAGGACGAAGAGGATAAGGAGTAGATAGATAATGGAAGAGAAGGACCCAAAAGAGCTTGCAAGGCATGAAATTGGCTGGTGGAAATCCCATCCCAGGAAAGAAACAGATGGACTGATAGACCACATGGCTCAGCTTTATGTTTTGCAGTATTCTATTCCTTACGAAGAAGCAAAAGGAGCAGTAATGCTGAGGGTTGAAGCCACAAAAGAGCATGATATTGCAGAAAAGCTTGAGGATGAAGGAATCCAGCCTGAAGCTGATGTGCATTGGCAGAAAGCTGAAGACCTTTTAGTACAGCATTTCGCAGTATTATACCATAAAAATGAACCTGCCGAATAAAAAAGAGATAGAAAAACTGTGGGGCAAGTATCATGTCCCGCAGAATGTAAGGGAGCACTGCAAAAAAGTAAGGGATGTTGCTGTGCTTATAGCTGAAAAGCTGAAGGAAAAAGGAGAGGACATAAACCTCGAGCTTGTTGAAGCATCTGCGTTGCTGCATGACTTAGCAAGGGCTGTAAACTTCAAAGACCCTGAAAACCATCCGCACGCAAAAGGCGAAGATGCCAAATTCTGGAAGCACATGCAGGAGGAATATCCTGACATTGACCATGCAGATTTGGCTGCAGAGTTTTTGCAGGAAAAATACCCTGAATTGGCAAAAGTGATAAAATCACACGGAGTAATGTCAAAGTCGCAGGATATTTCTGATTGGAGCTGGGAAATGAAAATCCTCAGCTATGCTGACATAAGGGTTGTGCATGACAAAATAACAACTGTTGATGAAAGGCACAGGGATTTAAAGCAGAGAAACGGAGATTTTTTCAGTCAATTAAAACAAAAAACAGGCATAGATTACATAGATTTAATCTTCACGCAGATTGAAAGGATTGAAAAGCAAATTTTCAGCATAATTGACATCAAGCCAGAGGAAATAAAATGATTAAACTGCTGATATTTGACTATGATGGAGTGTTGTTTGACACAAAAAAGATAGCATTCAGCCTTATCAGGGACTGCTGCAGGAAATTCCTGAAAAAAGAAATAGATGAAAAAGAATTCATTGATATTTACAAGTCAAATTTCTATGAATCAATGCTGAAAAGAGGGGTTTCAAGAAAAACTTTGGAGGAAATAAAGGAATACGCAGAAAAAGTGCTTGAAAAAAAGCAGCTTCATGTGCATTCCGGCGTAAAATCAGCTGCAAAAAAGCTTTCAAAAACACACACACTGGCAGTTATCTCGTCAAATTATGATGATGTTATGAGGAAAAACCTGAAAAAAGCAGGCATTCTCCAGAATTTCCACTATATCCTCGGCACAGAAGAGGGAGAAAACAAAAAGAAGAAAATCCAAAACCTTCTTAAACAGACCAAGGCTTCCAAGCCAGAAGCTGTTTTTATAACAGATACTGTCGGAGACATAAAGGAAGCCAAAAAATCAGGGATAAAAACAATGGCAGTGACATGGGGTTTTCACAGCAAAAAACTTTTGGAAAAGGCAAATCCTGACTTTATCGCTGAAAAAACAGGCAGGATAATTGAGGAGCTGGCATGACAAAAAAAGATTATTATGAGACTTTGGGAGTAAGCAGGGACGCTTCAAAAGAAGAGATTAAAAGAGCTTACAAAAAATTAGCAAAAAAATACCACCCGGACCTTAACAAATCCCCCGATGCTGCTGAAAAATTCAAGGAAATAAATGAGGCAGCTGCTGTTTTGGGGGATGACAAGAAAAGGCAGAAGTATGACCAGTTTGGAACAGCAGACTTCTCAAACATGGGGGGAGGGGGGTTTGACTTTGCTGACTTTGCAAATTTCGGGTTTGATTTTGGGGACATATTTGACCAGTTCTTCGGAGGAAGTTTTGGAGGATTCGGAGGCAGGAGAAGGTCAAGCCAGACAAGAGGGGACAATCTCAGGTTTGACCTTGAAGTGACTCTTGAAGAGGCTGCTTCAGGAGCAAAAAAGACAGTAATAATACCCAGGCATGAGTCTTGTCCAAAATGCAGCGGAATGGGCGGGACTGACCTGAAGGAATGCCCTGAATGCAAAGGCTCAGGAGTTTTAAAGCAGACATCAAGAACACCTTTTGGCATATTCTCAACAACAAGGACATGCAGGACCTGCGGAGGAACAGGCGAAGTTGTGAAAGACAGCTGCGAATACTGCGACGGAATCGGAAGAGTGAAAAAAGACAGGAAGCTGGAGATTGAGATTCCTGCAGGTGTTGAGGAAGGAACAAGATTACGGGTTTCAGGGGAAGGCGAGGCAGGCGAAAGAGGAGGGCCTGCAGGAGACTTGTATGTCCTTATTCATGTAAACCCTCACAAGATTTTCAAAAGAAGAGGAAATGACATTTATTTGGAATACCCAATCACATTTGCTGAAGCAGCACTCGGGACAGAAATAGAGGTTCCTACACTGAAAGGAAAATCCAAGCTGAGAATTCCATCAGGAACACAGCCAGGCACTGTTTTCAGGATGAAAGGAAAAGGCATACCTGATGTTCATGGATACGGGCATGGAAACCAGAACGTGATTGTTACAGTAAAAGTCCCTGAAAGCCTCACAAAGAAGCAAAAAGAGATTTTGAAGGAGTTTGACAAAGAGGCAAGGAAAAAGAAAAAAGGGTTTTTTGGGCTATAAATCAAAAAGCAGATTGCATTTCTTGCAGTAGAACTTGTATTTCCTGTTGCCTTTCAGGTCGCCTCTGCATACAGGGCAGCCTCGTTTAACTGTATACACTATTTCTATCAACTCCACTCACTTGATTCTATCTTTTTTGGGCGGATTTATAAGCTTTTAGGTAAATTTAAATAAAAAACAATCAAAATTAAACTCATGAGGCTTAAATTATCCCTCCTAGAGAAAAGAGACCTTCTGAAAGCATGGGCTGCGCTTTCATTTGCATTTGCAATAGCTCTTGGAGGAGGGTTCAGCGGATTAAGCCTTGACGCAAACTTCCTGTTTTTATTTTTAGTGGCTGGCCTGACAGTAGGAGTCGGATTTGTTGCGCATGAGATGAGCCACAAGGTTTTGGCGCAGAAATACGGATGCTGGGCTGAATTCAGGAGCTTTGACCAGATGCTGATGCTTGCAATCATGTTCTCATTTTTTGGCTTTATCCTTGCAGCTCCTGGAGGGGTTTTCATAAGAGGGCATATTTCAAAAGAAAATTACGGAAAAGTAAGCGCTGCGGGGATTGTTGCAAACCTTGCTGTGGCTTTGTTGTTCTTTGCAATAGGCTCCATATTTGCAGTTTCTTTTGTCCAGATAATTGCAGCTTACGGCGTCCTAATCAACAGCTGGCTTGCATTGTTTAACCTTATTCCTTTCATGGGATTTGACGGCAGGAAAGTCCTTGCATGGAACAAGGTTGCATACGGAGTGCTGGTTATTGGGGCGTTTGCAATGCTTTTCCTCAGCAGTTTGGTAGTGCACAGTTAAACTTTTTTTGCGTTTTTCCACAGAATATTGAAATAGTTTTTATAAGCTTCAGCCATGTCTTTATCTTTAATCAAGATAGTTTTCAAAGGGGGGGTGAATATTGTGAAAAATACTTCATCTCCGCAGATGTTTGTAGAAACATTTGAGTCAAAAAGATGGGGCAGTGTTCTTATTAGGGTATATGGCATTTTTTTGAGTGTTTTTACCCTTTCACTTGCTTCAAAATTATAGATATGGTACATTTTTATTTTCTTTTTTATCCTGTCCCTGTGGAACCTGTCAAGCCTGTGTTTTTTTAGGAATTCAAGGGCTGTTTTCGGGACACCATATACATAAATAGGCTCGTTAAATTCAAGAAAATGGTATAAGACGTTCATGCTTGCTTCTTCTCCTTTGTATGTGCTGAAGACACTTTCGCCTTTTGCGCTTTTTTGGATTAACCGGAGTGAAGGCATGATTTCATTTAGTTTTTCTTTTTTAGTGTCGAGTATATTAATCAGGAAACTTGGGTCTGCTGCTTCATAGAACACTTTTTTGTCAATACTTTTCCTTGAGACAATGCCTTTTTCAACCAGCTTTTTCAGCGCTTCGTAGGTGTTGGCCTTGAACAAGCCTGATTCCTTTGCTACCTTGTAAGCAGAAGAAAGACCTATTTCGGACAGTTTGAGGTATATTTTTGCCTCGTTTTTTGACAGCCCTATTTCCTGCAGTATTTCTTCCATAATCGGTGTTGATATTCGGGGATATTTAAATCTTTCTGAAAAAGGTAGTAATTACTACTACTAATATTGTTTATATTTAACAATTGCTTACTTTTTGATAGGTGGTCAAAATGAAAAATGACGCAAGATATGATGCAAATGAAATAATAAACTTCGGAAAGGATGTTTTGATGAAAGCAGGATACAGCCTCCGAGATGCTTTAACTGCTGCTAAAATCCTTGTTGAAGCTGATTTAAGGGGGGTATCTTCTCATGGTATTGCAGGAGGCAGTAGTTTGGATGATATTTTAGACAAAAAGAAAGAAGGGGGCGTGACATTAGAAAAATTTGAAGTTTTGCCTCAAAAATATACAACAATTTTCAATATAGACGCAAAAGGAAGTCTTGGCCATGTTGCAGCAGATGCTGCATGCGACTTGGTTATTGAGAAAGCAAAGGAGACTGGTTATGCTAAAGCATACATCTTTAACTCCTCTCATTTTGGCATAGCAGGATATTATTCTGAAAAAATAGCAAATCACAATCTGGCTGGCAGAGTCACTTGCACCTCCCCTGTCTGGACTAAGCCGTTTATTGAATCCGGTATTTATGACGGAGTGCAAAAGAGATTCGGTACAAATCCAATTGCGTGGTCAATACCTTGTGAAGGAGAGATTCTTACTTTAGATATGGCTTCTACTCAAAGAGCAGTAAGTCCTGCTATCAAAGTTGCGAAAGATAATTTCGCTAAATTAATGAGATTGAAACATGAATGCGGTATTGATTATGTTTCTGATTTGGAACAAATCCAGGGAGAGGCTGCACTTGGAAAAGGCAAATACAGCCAAATAAACAAGCAATTGAAAGAAAATCTGGGTATAGAACTGGCTGCTTTGCCTGAACAATACGTGCTTGATAAAGAAGGAAGGGAAGTTAGATATCCTTTATCATTTAATGGATATTTTAAGAGTAACTACTGGATAGCCCCTCTTGGGGGAACAACTTTTGGGTATAAAGGATTTATCCTGAACATGATGATTGAGATGGATAATATCACCGGCGGCGGGAATCCAAATCCAATTCCCAGCGGAAACCAAAGCGCAGAAGGAAGGGTTTCCCAGACCGTAGAGGCTTATTGCATAGACCACTATGAGCCAATAGATGTTATTAAGCGTAACCTGAGAATAGCAGTGGAGCGTACTATCACATCAGGAGGCGATGGAGTCAAGCTCCCTGGACAAAAGGAACACGAATTCATGGCTGACAGGCTGTCCAACGGAATTCCATACAACTCTGAACAGATAGGAAGATTGGTGAAAGCAGGGGAAGACGCGGGTGTTGAATTCAATGTTAATCCAAAATAAAACTAAAAGAATTCTTTTCTCTGGAGATAAACCGCCAACTTTTTAAACCATCTCACTTTACTATAGAGCGCAAATAAGAACGTTAATTATTTTCTATATTGAAAATAAATAAACTGAAAATGATAAAAAGAAAAGAAAATCCTGAAAAGCCGGAAACAGTAAGAAAACTGCTCAACCCTGTGGTTGAGAAATGGTTCTTTTCTAGGTTCAAATCCTTATCGCTGCCACAGCTATTTGCAGTAAACGAAATTCACTCAAGAAACAACATACTTGTTTCAGCTCCGACAGGAGCAACAAAAACACTGACAGGATTCCTGTCAATACTAAACGAACTTGTTGACTCAAGCGAGAAGGGAATACTAAAGGACAAAATTTACTGTGTTTATGTTTCACCGCTCAAAGCGCTTAACGAGGACATAAGGGTTAACCTGCAGGAGCCTTTGAAGCAAATGGAGGAGATTGCAGGAAAAAAGATTGGGATAAGGGTTGCAGTAAGGACAGGGGATACAGAGCAGAAAGAAAAGGCAAAGATGCTGAAAACTCCGCCGCATATCTTAATTACAACCCCAGAATCATTAGCTATCCTTTTGTCTTCAATCAAATTCATAGAGCATCTGAAAGATGTTGAATGGTGCATTATTGATGAGATTCACGCTTTGGCAGAAAACAAGAGAGGAGTCCATCTCTCATTAAGCATGGAAAGGCTGTCAAACCTTGCTTCCCACATGACACGAATAGGGTTGTCAGCCACAGTAGCACCGTTAGATGAGATTGCAGGATTCCTGGCAGGCTCAAAAAGAGACTGCAAGATTGTTGATGTCCAGTTTATCAAACAGCTTGACCTGAAGGTTATGAGCCCTGTGCCAAGGATGATGGAATCAACACATGAGGTAATGCACCATGAGATGTACAGGCTGATACACAACCTAATCCAGAACCACAAGACAACGCTGATTTTTACAAACACAAGGGCTGCGACAGAAAGGGTAGTCCATTTTCTGAAGGAAAAGTTCCCAAAGGATTATACAGAAAACATCGGAGCTCACCACGGCTCGCTGTCAAAAGAGCACAGACACCAGATAGAGGACAGCCTGAGAAAAGGCAAGCTGAAGGCAGTTGTTTGCAGCACTTCCCTTGAGCTTGGGATTGACATAGGATACATTGATTTGGTTATCTGCCTTGGAAGCCCGAAGTCAGTAGCAAGGGCGCTGCAGAGGATTGGAAGGTCAGGGCACAGGCTGAAGGATGTCACAAAAGGAAGGATAATTGTCCTTGACAGGGATGATTTGGTTGAGTGCTCTGTTCTGCTGAAGTCTGCGATGGAAAAAAAGATTGACAGGATTCATATTCCCTCAAACTGCCTTGATGTTCTGGCGCAGCAGATAGACGGAATGGCATTGGAGCAGGTGTGGGACGAAAAAGAGCTTTACAATCTTATAAGGAAAAGCTACTGCTACAGGGATTTAAGCTTTGCAGACTACAATGAGTTACTTGACTATCTCTCCGGAAAGTTCGCCTCGCTGGAAAGCAGGCACATATATGCAAAAATCTGGAGAAAAGAGGGAAAGATTGGAAGAAAAGGGAAGATGGGCAGGGTAATCTACATGACAAACATAGGCACAATCCCTGACGAAAGCTTTGTGACAGTCAAGGTCGGAACACAGGTTGTCGGCAAGATTGACGAGGCTTTCCTTGAAAAACTAAAGCCGGGCGACATATTCCTGCTTGGAGGGGAAGTTTATGAATTCAAATTTTCAAGAGGCCAGGTTTGCCAGGTCAATGCATCTGTCAACCGCCCCCCAACAGTGCCGTCTTGGTCAAGCGAAATGCTTCCTTTGAGCTATGACCTTGCAAGGAACATAGGCAGGTTCAGGAGGCTTATGCTTGAGCAGTTCAACTCAAAAAAGAAAAAGGAAGAGATAATCAAGTTCATCAACGAATACCTTTATGTGGATGACAATGCAGCAAACGCAGTCTATGAATATTTTTCAGAGCAGTATGATTATGTGAAAAAATTCGGCACTGACAGGCTGATTCTTGTTGAGCATTATGTGACGGAAAATGAAAACAAGGTTATTTTCCATTCAATGTTCGGTAGAAGGGTGAATGACTGCCTGAGCAGGGCATTGGCATTTGCAATTTCAAGGACAGAGCACAAGAATGTGGAAGTAGGCATTAATGACAACGGATTTTACATAGGGACTGGCGGGAAGCTGAATGTGATGAAGGCTTTTAGCCTTCTCAAGTCAGAGAAGCTGGGTATGGTCCTCAACCTGGCTATTGAAAACAGCGAGGTTTTCAAGAGAAGATTCAGGCACTGCGCAACAAGGGCGCTGATGATTTTAAGGAATTACATGGGCAGGCAGAAGAGGGTAGGAAGACAGCAGGTAAGCTCTATGATTCTGATGACTGCATTGAAAAGGATCTCCCTTGATTTCACAATCCTGAAGGAGGCAAGGAGGGAAGTTCTGGAAGACCTGATGGATATTGAGCACACAAAGGAAGTTCTGAAGGAAATTGAAGACGGAAAAATAAAGATTGTTGAAATAAGCACAAAAATACCAAGCCCATTTGCATTCAACACTGCTCTCCAGGGCTATATGGATGTTATGAAAATGGATGACAAGATAGAATTTCTGAAAAGAATGCACCAGCTTGTGATGGCAAAAATAAGCCTGCAGAAAGGAAAGGCAAAAGAAAAACCGGCAGCAGATTTTGATTACTATGAAGAGTTCAGAAAGCAGTCTGAGGAAAAGATTGAAAAGAAGAAGACAAAAGAAGAGGAGCTTAAGATAATGGCATGGAACCTAAATAAGGTTCCGATGTATGCAAAGGAAGAAATAGTGAAGCTTATTGACGGAGACAGCCAGATAAGGCCCGATGTTGTCAAGGCTCTGCACAGGTACGAAAAAAGCATAAAAAAGCAGTGGCCTAAAGAGCTTCAGGATTTTGTATTCAAAAGGCTGAAAGAGATAGAGTAATCACTTTATTTTTGCATAAGCTTTGTCCACCATTCAATCTTTTTGCCGTAATGAAGCACAGTGTCAATGTCATCATCTTCCCTTGCTTTCCTCACAAGCCTTCTCAGCTTTTCAGCCCGCCTTGTGCAGAACCAGTATGCAGGAAGGCAAATCCTTCCCTCCATCCTTTTCATTGTTTCAAAATCAATGCTTCCCCTGTTGTACTGCTTTTCATAAGATGCAACTAAAGGGCCAATTGCCCTTATCACCTCTCCTGAAAAAGCAAATAGCCCTATCATCTCTTCGGAAGCAACAACCCCCATGTTCCCTTCAACTGCATAAATATCTGAGTTAGGCGCTGTTTTTCTGCAGTCAAAAGGCCCGCCTTCAATAAAAACACTTTCAACATAGATGGGGATAGAGTCCTCTTCTCCGTACCTTGCTAGATTATCAAATATCATCTTTTTTAGCTTGTCGGCGTTTTTTGTTATATCTATCATTTCTCCGTTGACCATGCAGGAATGGACAAGAATACGCCTTTCAATTCCGCCTCTGGAATTGTCAGTCACAACTCCTGTTACTGCAATCTCTCCAGAAAGCCTTCCATGCTTTAAAGGATAAATCCGGTATTCTAACGAACAGTCTTCACTCATCTTTCAGATTAACCAACCTGTTGCTTACTCAAAAAACACGTACCTGTACACAACTTTTCTCATGCTTCCTTTTGTTATGCTTATCCTCACAATATGCTCTCCTTCAGGAACTGAGTCCTCAGGCATCATCAAAAGATTGTATGGCTCATCTTCTCTCAGGTCCGCTGTCTTGGCAGGGAAATATATCCCGCTGTCCAGTATCACAGCCTTGACCCTTGCGTTTGAGATATCGTCATCGCTGTGCTCAAGGCTCATGCCCAGAATTCCGTAGTTTTCTTGGACATCATTAACAACAAAACCAGATTCTGCGGATGCAAAACCCGCGCATATCAAAAATACAGCCAAAAATGCAATTATTTTCATAAAAATCCCCCGTTTTACTATTCTAAAGTTGTATTAACTTACAGGAATATATAAAGTTTTTTGTTGTTTTGCTAAGTTTTATAAATCAGCTAGGATTAAAAATTAGCATGCATTTGTCAAAATCATTGGAGATAATTGACTTGGGGCTGTTTGTGAGGAAGAAAGTACTCGTGTTTGCAGACTTTCACATAGGCTTTGAAGAAGCTCTTAACAAGCAGGGAGTTTTAGTGCCAAGATTCCAGTTTAAAGATGTAATCCAAAGGCTTGAAAAGATATTTATGAAAATAAAGCCTGAAATCATAGTAGTTAACGGAGACATCAAGCACGAGTTCGGCAAAATCTCAGACCAGGAATGGAGAGAGGCTCTGAAGCTGGCTGATTTTCTTGCAAAACACTGCAAAAGGCTTGTGCTGACAAAAGGAAACCATGACAAGATTCTTGGGCCTATTGCAGACAAGAGAAATATAGAACTTGTTGATTATTTTGAAATTGACAGCATCCTGATTATCCATGGAGACAGGATTCCGAAAGACATTTCAAAATACAGCACAATCATAATCGGGCATGAGCATCCTGCAGTCTCAATACAGGAGGGCGGAAGAACTGAGAAGTTCAAGTGCTTTCTCGTCGGGCAATACAAGGGAAAGAAACTGATTGTCCAGCCAAGCTTCAATCTTGTGACAGAAGGAACAGACGTTCTTCTTGATGAAACATTAAGCCCTTTTCTGAAGCAGAAGCTTGATGATTTTGAGGTTTATGTTGTTGGGGACAGGATTTACTATTTCGGAGAGTTAAAAAACTTATAAAATGAATATTAGCATGAAAAACATACAAAAAAAAGAAAAGATATTTTTTTTAGCTCTTTTCATACTGATTTTTGTTTTGGGGTTCTCTTTCAGATTAAAGCACTTAAACGAACCAATGAGATATGATGAAGCTGTCAATTATCTTGACTTTGCGGTTAAGCCGATACACATTGCCTTATCCTTCTACCAGACGCCAAGCAATCATTTATTCCACACTTTGCTTGTTGTTATATCTACCAGGCTGATGGGGGGCAGCGAATGGGCCATAAGATTTCCGGCTTTTTTAGCAGGATTAGCTTGCATATTGATGGTGTTTATCCTCGCCAAAAAAATTTTCAATATTCGCGTTGCGCTGGTTTCATCCGCTTTCATGGCGAGTTCCATGTTTTTTATCCTTTATTCTGTTAATGCAAGGGGTTATACGCTCGTGTCTTTCCTGGCTTTGTTTGGTTATTATTGCCTACATAGGGCAGTTAAAGAAAAACAGACTATCTGGTGGGTTCTTGGGATACTATCAACTGTGCTCAGTTTATATACACTCCCAACAATGGTATATTATTACAGTGCTGTCTGCATTTGGCTGTTTTTTATTTTTTTTAAGGAAATAAAAAGCAAAAATTTTGCAAAATTGAAATGGCCCGCTTTGTTTATTGTTTTAACCCCTATTCTCGCTTTTTTTCTGTATCTTCCTGTTTTTTTAAACACAGGAATTTCTTCTGTGGTTGCACACTCCTGGGTGGAGCATTTGGCATTCTATGAAATGCCAAATGGGCTTAATTCTGTATTTAAAACATTAATAGCCTTTTCTATGCAAGGTTTTTATTACGATCCTTATGTGCTTTTTTTGTTTTTAAGCCCTTTTTTTGTTATTGGAGGGGTTTATGCTGCCAAGACTAAAAACAAGGAATTCCTGAAATTTGCTATTTTGCTCTTTACTATGGCTTTTTTGTTTATTTTTGTTCACGGGGTTATCCCATTTCCCAGGACCTTAATATACCTTATTCCTTTTTATTATATTCTGATTTCAGCAGGCATTGTTTATTTGAGCGGCAAGCTGAGCTTTTCTTTTTTTCCAAAAGAAAAAATGAGCAGAGAAATCCTTTTTCTTCTTTTGCTTTTATTTACCCTGCATTTAATATTGTCAGCAGGCATCAACCGGAATCTTACGAGAAATTTCTACCTTAATGCGAACTGCATTGACTGCGAAAAAGCAGTTAATTTTATTGGGGAGTTATCCACTGAAAACGAGTCTATAATCATCAGCTGGCTAAAAAGTTACCCCTTTTTCTATTATGCAAAAAGAAACGGTTATACGTTTAGGTACGGCACTAGGGAAGGGCTGGATGGGAATTTTATCATACCCTCAGAAGGGTATAATTTGTCAAGATTCTCAGATGAGCACCCCTATTTTTCTGAGCCATATCTGCTGGCTAATTTTAGTGACGTGCAAATCTATTATTCAAAAAATTTGAACAGAAGCAGAAAAAGTTAACAAGAATTAATCTTAGAGCTTTTGTACTTATGCTCTTCATAAGGCTTCAGCCGCACTATTTCTGCTTTAATTTTCCTTTTCTTCAGCTCTTTTTCAAGGTTTTTTGTGTAAGAGTTCTGGTCATAGCCGAGGCATATCACATCCGGCTTTTGCTCTTCAATTATCCTGTAAGGGTCATCCTTTTCCCCTAATGCTGCAAAATCAACTTCAGGAACATGATACACTTCAAGAAGCCTCTGGTGCTCATTGTTGACAGGCTTTCTGCCTTTTATTTTCTCAACAGTTTTATCCCTTCCCACAACAGCAACAAGAAAATCCCCATGCCTTTTTGCCTGCCTAAAGAAATCAAGATGCCCTTTGTGAAGAATGTCAAATGTCCCGAATACAATCACTTTTTTCATGGCATATGTGAATTGATAGTTGTTTAAAAAGCTTTTTAAATCACTGCTTATTTCCTGCAGTTATGGTGCAGAAATGCCAGGAATGCGGAAAAAATGTATTTGATGAAAATGCTACTTTTTGCAGAACCTGCCATGCTGTAATATCAGGAGCAGACAGCAGATGGCTTGTGCCTGAGTGACAATGGCAATACAATTCAATCCCGAATGGTACGCAAATTTTGCAAGGCATACCAATGAGAAGAAAGCCATAGCATCAGAAATAAGCGATTTGCTTGTTGGCAAAACACACGATTCTTGCATTGAGATTGGGCTTGGCTTGTCGCCTTATTTTGCTGAGGTTTTATCCCCTCAGTTTGACGGCTATGAGATAGTTGAAAGAAGACAGGTTGAAGCCCCACTGCCCCAAGGAGTTGTATTAGTAAACGCAGACTGGGAATCATACGAACACCAAGAAAAAGCAGATGTAATTATTGCATCCCATGTTGTGTATTATTTTGGGGACAGGGAGAGGGCTGTTGATAAGATGTTTGGGACTCTCAATGACTGTGGAAGAGTTTTCTTTGTTGTTAATGGTAAGCAGGCAGATTATGGACCTATAAAACTTTATTTTGCAGAAGTGTTAGGAAGAAGCTACACGTTTACTTATGATGAATTAAGGGGCATATTAACAGGAAGGAAATTTAGGGAATATACAGTTCCTTCTGAAATAGGATTTAAATCTCATGAAGACTTATTTGAAACTTTGAGGCTGGTATTCGACAACTACCCGGAGGAGTACCAAAGGTTAAGGAGTTCTATGATTGATTACACAAGAAGAAATGTTTACGGCAATAAATTCAGAATTGAGCAGAAGATTCTAGAAGTAGAGAAATAATCTTTTCCAAAAAAAGAAAGAGATCCGTTGGCCTTACGGGAATGTAAGACCAACGGGGCCTGTCAAATAAGTGAGTGAAGACTATGATGCATCTAAATATTTGTACCTTTGGAGCTCAATTCCGTGCTCGTTTTCACATTCCCTGCACAGGTAAGGGTCCAGGGACGCGCTCTTTGTGATAGAGCCTCCGCATGAAATGCATTTGTTTCTTTTCATTTTTGATGATCAGACACGATATCCTCAATTATATGGTCAAAATAATCCTCTCTATCTTTATTCAGTTTTACAAATTGTTTGAGTTCCTCTATGTTTTTTATGAAGGTCATTTGGTCTTTCACTTGAATAGTTTTGCTTTAGCCAGCCTCGTCATATCCCCTCATGAACGCTGCTTCCCACCCATCAATTTCGTCGTCCTCAACCAGCACCGCGCGGAAGTCTTCGGAGTAAAAACCTTCGTCTTCAT
>JAFGCE010000077.1 GCA_016932755.1 Candidatus Woesearchaeota archaeon | reverse complement strand
AATGCTTAAATACTGATAATTATTCGCTATTAATAATGATTATTAATAAGAAAAGAAGAATGACAAGCCAGAGGATGAAAATCCTCGAGTACCTGAAAGGCGTCAAAACACACCCTGCAGCAGAAGAGGTCTACAGGAATGTTAAAAAGGAGCTTCCTGCAATAACCCTGGCAACAGTCTACAGGAACCTTAACCTGCTTGCCGAAGAGGGGAAAATACTTAAGATTGAGATAAACAACGAGTCCAGGTTTGATGCTGACATAAGCTGCCACCAGCACCTTGTCTGCAGGAAGTGCGGGAGGATAACAGATATTTTCAAAAAAGACATTTCAGAATATGCAATGAAGAAAATAAAGTCAAATGATTTCAGCCCGGAATGCGTAAAGATAATCTTCTGGGGTTTATGCACGAAATGCAAGAGGTGAATAAAATGGAAAAAAATATCGGAAAAACAGACAAAATCATCAGGGGAATCCTGGCAGCAGCTTTTGCACTGCTCGGATATTACCACAGCCCATGGTGGTACATACTGACAGCGATAATGGTATTTACAATAGCAACAAGCAGATGCCTTCCTTACACATGGCTTGGCATAAATACTGCAAAGAAAAAATAAGGAGGTTGTAAAAAATGACAGTGCATGAAGTTAAATTGTGGAGATGCAAGATATGCGGAGACCCTTACATAGGGAATAATCCTCCTGACCAGTGCCCGTTCTGCGGAGCGCACAAAAATTTCATTGTTGAGGCAAAGGATTTCAGCGAAACCTGGGATGTCAAGCTGAATGAAAAGGACCTGGCAAATGCAAAGCACGCGCTTGAAGTTGAAATCTCAAATGCTCAGTTCTATTTTTGCGCATCAAAAAAGACAGATGACGATGAAGGAAAGCAGCTTTTCAAGGCATTGGGGAAGGTTGAAGCAGAGCATGCTGCTGTCTGGAAGAAGATACTTAAGCTTGACAAGATAGAAATCCCTGAATACAACAAGTGCTTTCCTTCAAACAGGGATAACCTTGAAGAGTCCCACATGAGGGAGGAGAGGGCAATCAAGTTCTACAGGCAGGCTGCACAGGAATCTGAAAGCCCAAGGATGAAGCAGATTTTCGGGGCTTTGGTCCAGGTGGAGACAGACCACTTAAAGCTGTCGGAGGAAAGGTTAAAATGAAAATAAAAGTTTATTCAACGCCAACATGCCCCTGGTGCCACAGGGTAAAGGAATTCCTTTCTGAAAAAGGAGTTGAATTTGAGGATATCAATGTGGCTGAAAACCAGGAAGCTGCGCATGAAATGGTTGAGAAGTCAGGCCAGATGGGAGTTCCTGTAATCGACATTGACGGAGAGATAATTGTCGGATTTGACAAGGAAGCAATTGAAAATGCGCTCACCAAGGGGAAGTAAGATGGCTGAACTAAACGGGATATACAAATGCAATGTATGCGGAAATACTGTCTCGGTTATCGAAGCAGGGGCTGGAACCCTTGTTTGCTGCGGAGAGGAGATGGAGCTTCTCAAGCCAAAGACAAAAGAGCAGGAAGGAAATGAAAAGCATGTTCCTGTTGTTGAAATCAGCAAAGGAAACGTCAAAGTAAAAGTCGGCTCTGTGCCTCATCCAATGGAAGAGAAGCATTACATCGGATTAATCCAGCTCATACGGAATGGAGATGTTGTTGCAGGGAAAAGGCTTAAGCCAGGAGACAAGCCTGAAGCAAGCTTCTGCCTTGACAGCACAGAGGGGATTAAGGCAAGAATCTGGTGCAATATCCACGGAGTGTGGATTAATTAATTTTTATTTTTTAATTGGGGGTTGAAATTGAAAAAGCTGGTTAGTGAGATAAACAAACTGCGGAAAACAAATGTAAGGAAAACCATAAACATAAGGCTGAAGGAATTTGAGTCTTTCAAGGCAAAAGGCACAAGTCAGTGGTTTTCAGAGCTTTGCTTCTGCATACTTACTGCAAACTCCAAAGCGCATACTGCCCTAAAGATACAGGATGAGCTCGGGCCAGAAGGGTTCTGCAGCTGCACTGCAGGAGAAGTCAGGAAATGCATCATGAAGCACAAGCACCGCTTCCATAATAACAAAGCAAGATTCATTGCTGAGGCAAGGAAGAATATCGGCATCAAAAAAAAGATGGAGAAATTAAACGATTTTGAAGCAAGAGAGTGGCTTGTAAAGAACATAAAAGGGATTGGATACAAGGAAGCCTCCCATTTCCTTAGAAATACAGGAAGAAAGAATCTCGCAATTCTTGACAGGCATATCCTCAATCTGATGGCTGAAAACAAGATAATAACAAAGCCAAAAACATTGACAAGGAAAAATTACCTGGAGATTGAAACTAGGTTCAGCAAAATTGCAGAAGAATTAAATATGGCTCCTGCAGAGCTTGACATGTACATGTGGTTCATGAAAACAGGCGAAGTTCTCAAGTAGTTATGCAAAGTAAGCAAGCATTCCCAGCACAACATGCGCAAGAAGCAGGATGATTGATATCATAGCCATCGTCACATGCCATTTAAGGCTTAGCTTGCCTTTCTTCATGACAGAAGGGATAACTGCAGTAGCAATAAACATCAGCAGTACAATCACTCCAAGAATTGCAAACCAAAGCCCTCCAAAGAGGGGGTAGTATTGTATATGCTCCATTTTTCAAATACTGGCTTCTTAGAGCCTGTAAATGCATAATCTGGTTTTTTCAGCATTTTAGTATTTAAATTTTACTGTAAAAAACAAAAATTTATATAGCCTCAAGCCAGAAATTAAACAAAAGGAGGTGTGTTATATGCCCGGGAAAAAGTTCTGGAGATGCAATGTCTGCAATGACATTCATTACGGGATAGCAGGACCGGAGCTATGCCCCACCTGCAATACAAAAAACGCATATGTTGAGATAGATTCGGAAGAAGCAAAAAAGGTAATGGGGCTAGAATGAACAAAGAAGAGTTAAAACAGGCTTTTGAAAGGTTTACTGACAATAATGACTTCAATCTTAATCCGGACAGGGAGCATATTGGATTTATTTTAAACGGCTTGATTGAAAACGAGAAAAAATTCGGATTAAAGCTGTGCCCCTGCAGGCTAAGGGACGGAACAATTGAAAGGGATTTTGAATTGATCTGCCCGTGCAACTTCAAAACCCAAGAAACATGGAAAACAAAGGGCATGTGCTGGTGCGGATTGTTTGTAAAAAAATAAAAAAAGGTGAAATAAATGGATAGCATAAAACTGAAATACTGGGTTAATGTCGGTCTTATAATCTCTTTTTTGGCTGTTGCTGCAACAGGCATAATAAAATTCCCCGGGCTTTTGCTTAAGATTGGGATAAATGTGAAAAACCTCCCTTTCGGGAAGATAAGCAAAGTGCATGACTGGGCAGGAATTGCAATGAGCCTGCTTGTGCTTGTCCATCTTATCCAGAACTGGAGCTGGATTGTTGCAATGACAAAAAAGATTTTCAAAAATGAATAAGATAATTTTGATTTTAATTTTCGTATTGGCTTTATCCGGCTGTGTTCAGCAGTCTGAAACTCTTAAGCAGCTTTCTTCAGTTGAAGTAAGGGAATATGAAGGAGAAAAGCTTGATTCAGTTTCAAGCTTCAGGGACAACTCAATAAAAGGAGTCCAGTTTGTTGATATAAAAAATTACACTCTTGATATAACCGGTCTTGTTGAAAACGAAACATCATTGGATTATGATGAAGTTCTTGAAAACCAGAAGTATTCCAAGGTTGTTACATTGCACTGTGTTGAAGGTTGGAGCAGGAATATTTTGTGAGAAGGTGTT
>JAFGCE010000076.1 GCA_016932755.1 Candidatus Woesearchaeota archaeon | reverse complement strand
TTAATCTTGCCCTCTGTCTCAAGCCATTTTATCTCCCGCTTGGCAAGCTCCTGCTCCCTCTTTTTCAAATTATCCTCGTTTTCAGTTACATCAACACCTCTTTCAGAAAGCTCTTTCTCAACTCTCGCAATCTTTTCTTCCCTTTGGTTAAGCTGTTTTATCTTTTTCTCAGCCTCTTTGAGCCCTTGCTTTGTGCCTTCAACCTTTTTCTGAAGCGCAATAATCCCTTCTTCCTTTTTTTCTATTGTTTCAAGGCGGCTGTTTACCTCTTTTTCCCGGATTGAGAGCTCTTTTTCCCTGTCGTCAAGCTCTTTTGCCTTTTCCCTGAACTGGTCTTTGATTTCAGGAGCCTTTGCAACCATTTCAATCAGCTTGTTCTTGCCTGCTCTCAGCCTTGTTATTTCAGCCCTAAGCCCTGATACCTGTTTCTGGGCGACAACCAGGATTGTTTTGCTTCTGTTTAGCTCATCAAGGACAGTTGCCCTTTCAGCAGCAAGCGCTTCAAATTCAGCTCTCGTTTTCTGCAGTTCAGGCGCCTTCTTTTCTCGTTCAAGAAGGTCTGCCTCTCTTTCCTCAAGAGCTAATCTTCTTTTTTCTAATTTTGATTCAGCTGCTTTTGCATTTTTTGCTTTTTGCTCAACATATCTCACAAGCTTTTTCGCTTCGCTTGCCCTTTGCTGGATTTCAGCAAGCTCTTTTTTCTTGTTTTCAAGATCAGAAAGGACTTTGTTTGTGATTTTTTCTTTTTTCATCAATTCAAATCCTTTTTCCTTTATCTTGGCCTCTTTTCCTGAAAGGTCTGCTTCTTTTTCATTCAGCACTTTCTCCTTTTCAGAGAGAAGCCCGCTCTTTCCAACAACCTGTTTTTCAACATCGTTAAGGTGCTGGATTTTAGTCAGGAATTCAGCCTCCCTCAGCCTGAAATTTTCTGTTTCCTTTTGTTTTGATTTTACAGCTGCGCTTAGCTCTTTGTCAAGTTTTTCAAGATTTACAACTTCCTGGGCTAATTTTTCCCTCTTCTTTATGAGGTAGCCCCCTTCCTTGTGCGCTTCTTTCAGTATCTTATCCTTTTCAGCAAGCTCTTTTTCCCTGCCTGAAAGCGCCTGCTCCTTTTTCTTCAGCTCCTCATCCTTTTTCAGGAGGTATCTTGCCTTGCTTTCAATATCCTTTGTCTTCTGCTTGATATAGTCGTCTATCTTGCTGAGCCCTTTTTCTTTTACATATCCCTCGCTGTCAGCCTTTCTCTTCTTTTCCTGAAGCTCTGCCAGGATTTTTTCCTGCTGTGACTTTATTTTTTCAATTTCCTTGATTGCTTTTTCCCTTTCCTTGTCTCTAATCTCTTTTGGCATTGACACAGCAAGCCCTTTTTCAGAATCCATTATTCTCTTTTCCTTGCTGTCAAGATTTGCCTGCTTTTCACTAAGTTCTTTTGCCTTGTTTTTAAGAATCTCAGCTTTTTCAGTAAGCCTTTTTTCAATATCAGCCAAAGCCTGCGCTTTCTTGTCTGAAGGGCCGCTTATTCTCTTTTGCTGCTGTGCAAATTCTTTAAGCCCTTTATTTTCTGATTTTAATCTTTCAATTTCAGCAATAAGCTTTGCCCTTTCCTTTTCCCACTTTGACATGCCTTTCTCTTTCGGCGCCTCTTTTTCAGCTTCAGAAACCTTTTGCGGGGCTTCACCGGGCTTTCTTTTCAAAAATCCAAGAAATGTGCTTTTGCCTTCCTTCTCTAGCAGTTCTTCTGGTGGTTCTGGTGGTCTTATATCTAACGCCATGTTACCTCTTTTCCCCGCACTTTGTATATGAAACTTTGTTTAACCATTTATATACTTTTGTTATCTCTCCAGAATGGAAACTATTGAAAATACCACAAGATTTTTAAGTAAGCCAGTAAATCCATATAGCCGAGGTAAGCAAAATGGCTGAAAAGATTACATGTTCATCATGCAAAAAGCAGATAACCAATGAGCACGGCAGTGTTAAGTTCATGTGCCCAAGCTGCGGAAAATACCGGATAGTAAGGTGCAAGCACTGCAGGGAAATAGCTGCTAAGTACAAATGCGCAGAATGCGGATTTGAGGGTCCTAACTAAAAATGGCAAGCGTTGTAGTAACCATTAAGGTAATGCCTGCATCTCCTGACGCAGACCTTTCTGCAATAGAGACAGAAGCAAAAAGCAAGATTACTGCATTTGCAGGTGAAGGCGACATGAAGGTTGAAGTGGAGCCTATAGCTTTCGGGCTGAAAGCAGTTAAGATAATATTTGTGATGGACGAGGCAAAAGGCTCTACAGAAGAGCTTGAGAAAGGGCTTGCAGCAATACCCGGCGTGAGTTCTGTTGAAGTTACTGATGTAAGAAGGGCTATTGGATAAATAAAAGCCAACTTTTTTTTAGGCAGCCTGTTTCTGTCTTGTCAATTCTCTTTTCAGATAGCATTTCTCGGCAAAAGCAGCAATTTCAGCCTCAAGATTAGGGAGCTCTGAATCACCGAAAACCCCGTCCATGAAAGGGACTATCTTTTCGTGCATCTCCTTTGCCTTTGCCCTTCTCTTGTGGATTATAGAATGTATCTTTGATGTTGCAACTGTTTCCTGCATGCATCCAAAAGGACCGACATGGTATATTCCGGACAGGTTCTCCAAATCCCCTTTTGAGAAAAGATGCGCTTCTCCTATAGACAATGGAGCTTCTCCCCCAATCCTTCTTTCATATATCAAAGCCTTCTGTGCAGATTCTATAACATATTCAGGGTCGTGGGGCTTTCTTCCTTCCAGGTATTTGGCAAAAGGGGAATATATCCTCATTTCTACATTTTTTATGAATCCTTTCTTGAGAAGTCCTGAAAAAACACCTTTCCAGTTTTTTGAGTCAAGGTGCTTCCTTATGTTAAGCCTGTTTATGTATGACGTCCATTGTGTTATGCTTCCAAGAACAACCTCAAGCCCGTATTTTTCAAGAAGCTTTATTGAGTCCTGGTTTGCTTCAGGATGGCTTCTTACAAATATCTCTCCGTTCATTGCAACAAGGGGCTTCCTTTTCTTGTCCTTGTCAAGAACAGCCTCAAACCTGTCTTTTGCATCGCGCATGAATGAAACAAGCGCGGTTATTGACGCCCTTTCCTCAATCAGGCGGCAAAGCTTGTTCCGCAGATACAAGTACGCCTTTTCAGCCTCTCCTTTTACTTTTTCATATGGCCTTGTCCTCAGCAGTGCATCATAAAGTACGTCCTGGCAGTAAACCCCCTTATAGAAAAGCGAGGAGAGCTTTACCAGAACCATTTTTGGTATCGGCACATTGTTGTAATCCTGTTCTGCATCAGGCGATATGACAGAAACATTGTCAAATCCAACCTCGTCAAAGAATTTCCTCAGCATGACCGGATACTGCCCAAGCCTGCATGGTCCTCTTGTGGTCGGATGGAAAACCGCAGCTTCCTTGTTTGGGTCGATTCCCCTTTCCTTTAATGAAAAAAGCCACGCAAGCTGGTCTCCAATCTGGAATGCAAAAGGCCTGCATGTGTTTGTGCTTGCAAACTTTCTTGCAAGCTGCTGCGCCTCTTTTGTGTGCGTGGGCATGACCTCTGCATTAAATCCGACAGCCCTGAATGCTGCTGCAGCTGTATATGAATTATCTCCCATGTAAGGAATGCCTATAAGCTTGTTTTTCATTTCAGGAAGTATCATTTTTTTCTTGAAAATATCTATCCTGACCTGCTTTGGCTTGTGCCTTTTCACAACCTCAAAGTTTGCAAGAGTCCTTGTCCCAAACTGGGCGTTGCTGTTGTGCCCGTCTGTCTGCAGGACAAGATGCGGCTTTTCAGCCTTGTTCATTATTTCTTCTTCATGGTAAATCAGGAATGAATCAGTTCCGCAGTTGAAGTTTGTTTCCCTTACTCCGTAAAGCAGGGGGTCAATTGCTGTCATAAGATTGTACTTAATCATGCTCTGTCCCTGGTACCAGTACATATTGTCGGCGATTTCCCTGATGTCGTAGTAAGGAAGCTTAAGGAAAAATGCAGGCACAAAATGAAGCCCGTAAGATGAAAACAGCTCATGGACTTTTGAGCTTGCTTTGTCGTCTAGTATTGTGTATCCTCTTCCTATTCCGATAAACACCTTGTTGCCCCTTTCTTTCAGCGCGCTGATAATTTTCTGGCCTGTGGTGTAGACCTCTTCCAAAAACTGCTTTTCAGCATCTTCAGCTTTCTTCACTGCGTTTCTTGCGTCAGCCTTGCTGAACCTTCCTTTGAATACCCTCTCCATGTCTTTGTAAAAGCACTCTTCAATGCTGTAGTCAGGGTCGTTGAAATAAATGACAGGCAGAAGGACATCCCTGTTCCTTATGTGCAGGGCATCCTTGACAATAAACCCTGCTCCGCCGACATAAGGGCAGAACCTGTACTTTTCCCTGCCTGCTCCGATTGTGTTGACAAGCAGAATCTTGTCCTTTCCCTTTCTTAGGTGTTTTTTCAGGAATGCAGCATGCCCGTGGGCAAGCTTGACAGGATAGCATGTTTCAGAATGCGAATACTTTATCCCCATGTTTGCTATGCTGTCGTCTGATTCAGGGGAGATGCACACATCAAACCCAAGTGCATGATAAAAGGCTGCGTAAAAAACCCCTTTTTCGTTCAGGAATGTCAGGCTTCTTGGGATAAGCACTCTTTCCTTTTCAGTTTCAGAGCCAAGGTCTGATGAATACTTTTTAACATGCTTTTCAAGTATTCTTTTGTATGTAGCAACATAATCCGGCGCTCTCCTGGAAGAAGTGTCAGTATTTCCTTTTGGGCAGAGCCCGCCGGAATAAATCAAATCATTTCCTATTTTGTAAACCTGAAGCTGGCAGTCCCTTACTCCGCAGCTGTCGCTTACTATCCTGCTGCAGTTCTCAACATTTTTCTCAAATTTCATGTCAGCCAGGTCAAGCCCCCTGAACTTGCTTTCAAATTCAACGCCTTCCTGCCTCATCCTCTTTATCTCTTTGCTTATTGCAATAACAGCCCCCAGCGCCCCGAACAGCTGCCTGTGGGGGAATGCATGGATTTCCATTCCTGTGTGAAGCGCAAGGGCTGCAAGGCATGATTTTCCGTTGAAAGGCCCGCCCTGGGCAGAGGCATATTCCCCGAATTTTTCGTTTCCGACAAACTTGTTTACATATCCTCCCATGAATCCGTATGCTATTGCAGCCGCCACCTCCTCTTTTGGGAAGCCCATTGCTATTAACCCCGCAATCCCTGATTCTGTGAAAACACCGCAGGTCTCGTCTACAATAGGGGTTTTTTCAGCTTTCAGCGCATAATCGTGGAATGTTGTCTTTATGTCAAGCCCGAGCATCTCTACCATGTTGTGCATTGTCTGCCCTGTTCCAGCCATGCAGCTTAAGTTCATCTTCGCCTTTTTCACTGTGCCGTCCTTGTTGAACAAAGTGAATTTGGCATCCTGCCCGCCGAGCTCAAATATTGTGTCAACATTGCTTTTGTAATGCTTTACCCCGAAAGCATGGCATGTGATTTCATCCTTGACAATGTCAGCAGCATTCTTTTCCCTGTTTTTGTTAAGGTCTGTGAAAAGCTTGTAATAGAAAGAGCCTGAAGAGCCTGTGTATGCCACTCCTTTTATGCTGATTTTGTCTCCTATGTATTTTCTGATCTGCCTGAACATTTCCTGTGCTGTCTGCAGGGGCTTTCCGTTTGTATAAAGGCAGATTTCAGCAACAATCCTGAGGCTGTCTGCATCAGCTATAATCGCTTTTGTTGTTGTGGAGCCTCCGTCAATTCCCAGAAGCGCTTCTGTCTTTTTGTTCTGGTCAATGCTGTAAATTACCAAATCCTCCTCTTTAGCTATCCTTTTTTCCTCTTCGTAAATCCTGACTTTGCCAAGAGCTGAAGAAAGCGGAGGGGCTGTTTTTATTTTCTCTTTCTCAGCTTCCGCGAGCCTGCCCAGCTCTTCCGGCATGAATTTTTTTGAAATTCCTTTTGCTTTTAGTGCAGCTCCGACTGCCCCTGCTTTTTTATAGTTTTCAGGAACCTTCAGCTCAATTGTTTTTCCAAGAGTCCTGACAATATGCCTGTTTCCAAACACGCCTCCTGTAGCGACTGCTTTTTTGCCCTTGTCAAGCTTTCTTGTCCTTAAGACATCGCTTTTGTAGTTTTTTGCAACCCTCTCAAACATTCCTTTGAGTATGTTTTTTATCTGCTCCCCGCTGTTCTGCAGGTGAATCATGTCAGACTGGATAACAACACCGCACCTTCCGCCTACATCCAGGCTTTTGTCAGCTTTTGAAATCTCTTCCTCCGCCCTCCTGAACATTTTGTTGAGGTTTTCCTGCATTATTATCCTGTTTCCCTTTCTGTCTTCACCAAACTGGGCTTTAAACTCGTTTTCAAAATATCTCCTGCACTGCTTTGTTATAAGTATCCCAGAGCCTCCCCCGCACTTTGTTCCTGTTCCATGGTCAGGGACAAAGCTTCTCCATCCGTCATCTGTCTTTATCTTCTCTCTTTCAAAGAAATAAGGGTCTTTTGCCCCTATGTGGAATATGTAGTCTGCTTCGGGGGCAAGCATTCCTGCGCCTATAGGGATTGTGATTGTGTCATGAAAAAAAGGCATGTTTATTTTTTCAGCTATGAATTCCCCGACGCTTCCTGTGAATGAAGCGGTTTTTATTTTTTCAAAGCCAAATTTTTCAATTATTTCCTCATAAACATCCTTCAGCGTTTCAACAGGGTTGCCAAAGTGCATTGCAGACTCAGGGGAGTAGGCTATTTTTCCCTCGCTGTCCAGCACAACAGCATGGACTGAATCCGAGCCGATGTCAAACCCAATAAAGTATCCGGTCATATAGACGAGAAATATCAGATTATTTAAAAAGCTTTAGAAAGCAATTTAAGCAGGTCTTTTTGGGGAATATCAGACCTTAGCCCGCTCGGCGAGAAATGGGTTTCAGAAACGCCGTATCCTTTTTCCCTTATCTCTTTCATGATGTCTTTTGTTTTTGGGATGCGGCTTATTTTGTTTTTTTTGCACATGAGGTGGATGTCGTGAAATCCTACTGTATTAACCCCTGCCTCCTCGGCAATAATCCTTAAGATTCTTTCATCGCTCTGCTTGGCTATTGCAGAAGCAAGCTTCCTGTCCCACAGCCTGCCAAGCCACATAGGCCCTGCATTTTCATAATATCCGTGCTGCTCAATTATTTCATCAGCCCTGTGCTTTCCTTTTTCGCAGTAGAAGAAAGCCCTCATGTAATGCTGGTCTGAATAACAATAAATCGGAGTCAGCGCTTTTTCAAACTGCGCAGCTATAAGCTGGACTTTTCTTATCAGAATCCTTAACCCAATCTCATGCTTGAGCTCATTTCTCAGAGGCGCTGCCCAGTATTTTCTTTCGCATGCAGACGGAAATGTCCCAGCCAAAGCAGAGGTGTCTGTTGCAGTCACAGCAAGAATGCCGTCTCTTGCAAGCCTCTTGACAGCAGAGTCAAGGAAATAATTTGGAGTGCCAAAAGGGTCAATGTCAATGTAGTCAAACCCTGAGCTTTCAAGAAGAAACATGTTGGCGTCTTTACGGGTTATGGTTATTTTTTTTGTTTTTATCTTGTTAAGCTTAAGGTTTTGCCTTATTATCCTGGCTGCATTTTCACTGTAATCATTAATGTTCAGGCTCTTGATTTTTCCTTTTTTTAATTCCAGAAACAGCCTTGCTCCCCTTATGCCGGTTCCTGCCAAAGGAAGGGCAATCTGCATGTCTTTCTTGTCCAATGAATTAAGCAGAAGGACAGAGACATCCCTGTTCAGCTTCATTGCAGGGTTGTAGAAAACAGGAAGCTTCTTTGATACTTTCTTCTCTTTGGGCACAAAGACAAGGGCTTTGCCTTCAGCTATCTTCTCAAACTGACTCATCCTTCAACCTTGAATCTTGGGCCTTTTTTTGCGCATTCCTCAGAACAGAACCAAAGCACTCTTCCCTTTATTTCCTTCTCGACAATCTGGTCTTTTTCCTGGTCAAGGACTTTTCTGCAGTGGGCGCACATTCCCTGCTCTCCCTTGTGCTCAGCCCCCTCCATGTACCCTTCTTCCCAGGGCTCCAGCTCGTCGTCTTCTTCAAGCTTCTCCCTTCCTTCCTCAGAATAAACATCCTCATCTTTTTCTCCGGTATCCATCTCTGCTTTCTCTTCTTCGCTTGTCTCTTCAGGCTCGATGCCCTGCTCTTCCTCAGGATATGCTTCAACTTCTTCTCCTTCAACTATTGCTTTTTTTGCCATGGAAAAAACCTGTCATTACCAATATTAAAACTTATTGTTTTTATAACAGATAATTATTTAAAGGAATACGCCGGGGATAATGGTATAATATTTAAGAGGTGAATTAAATGGAAGAAGAAAAAGTTCAGGAAGTTGCCAACGAGATAAGGGACATAATCAACTGGGTAAAGGTTTTTGAGGAAGAATATGACCTTCCTTCAGAAGTCGTTGACCAGCTCAGGTCAAAGCTCGAGGCAGTTGCCGAGAAGCTTGGCGAATAAATTTTCTTTTTTTCAATATTAT
>JAFGCE010000075.1 GCA_016932755.1 Candidatus Woesearchaeota archaeon | reverse complement strand
CTAAGTAGTATAATGTATTACACCTATTTAAATCTTTCGTTTTTTAATTACTTATTAGTGGTAAAAGATTACAAAAACATCGAGCATCGTCGTGGTCAAACCCTTGAATTCGGGCACTACAGCCCGTATAAACGCAGAATTCAATCGAAAGGTTTATAAATAACCATGTATTTATCATATACAGAGGTAAACAAGCTTAAAAGAGGAAAACTAAATCTTAAAAAGCTTTTATTTGAGTAAAAGAATAGCAAAATAGCCTGTAAATCAAAAAATGGAGCAAGAAGACAAACCAAAAGCAGAAAAGAAGCTGAGTTATGGCGCTGAAACAATCAAAGTGCTTGGCGGATTAGATGGAGTAAGAAAAAGGCCAAGCATGTACATAGGAAGCACAGGCATAAGGGGGCTTCACCACCTTGTTTATGAAGTTGTTGATAATTCAATAGACGAGGCTCTGGCAGGCTACTGCACAAAGATTTCAGTTGTGATTCATTCTAACGGATTTGTGACAGTCACTGACAATGGAAGGGGAATCCCTGTAGAGCCACATCCAAAACTGAAAATCTCTGCGCTGCAGGTTGTCATGACAATGCTGCACGCAGGAGGAAAATTTGACAAGGACGCATACAAGGTTTCAGGAGGGCTTCACGGAGTAGGGGTTTCTGTTGTAAACGCGCTTTCAGAAAAGCTGATTGTTGAAGTTACAAGGGACGGAAAGCTTTATGTCCAAGAGTATTCAAGAGGAAAGCCGACATCTGAGGTAAATGTTGTCGGAAATGCTGAGGGCACAGGAACAAAAGTTATGTTCAAGCCCGACACCGAAATATTTGAAACAACTGAGCTTATCTATGACACCCTTGCTGCAAGGCTGAAAGAGCTTGCTTTCCTTAACAAAGGGCTTGAGATTACAATCAAAGACGAAAGGACAGGAAAGGAGGAGCTGTTCAAGTTTGAAAGGGGAATAATTGATTTTGTTGAATATCTTAACAAGAATAAGAACAAGATACACAAGCCAATCTGGATTGAGAAGCAGAAAAACGGAACTCATGTTGAGGCTGTAATCCAGTACAATGATTCGTATGTTGAAACATTATTCACTTTTGTAAACAATATAAACACTCATGAAGGAGGAACCCATTTAAGCGGGTTCAAGACAGCGCTGACAAGGACATTCAACACTTACGGAGAAAAGCTTAAGGTTCTTGAAGGAATGAAGCTGACAAGCGAGGATGTAAGGGAAGGGCTTACAGCAATAGTCTCAGTAAAGGTTACAGAGCCGCAGTTTGAGGGGCAGACAAAGACAAAGCTTGGCAACTCTGAAGTCAAGGGAATTGTTGACAGTGTTGTTTCAGAAGGATTGGGCATATTTTTTGAGGAAAACCCTTCAGCAGCAAAAACAGTTATAGGCAAAAGCGTAGGCGCATTAAAAGCAAGGGAGGCCGCAAGGAAGGCAAGAGAGCTTACAAGAAGAAAATCAGCTTTGGAAGGAAGCTCCCTTCCAGGAAAGCTTGCAGACTGCTCAAACAAAGATCCTTCAAAATGCGAAATATACCTTGTTGAGGGAGACTCTGCAGGAGGCTCTGCAAAGCAGGGAAGAAACAGGGAGTTCCAGGCAATACTTCCGTTGAGGGGAAAAATCCTTAATGTTGAGAAAGCAAGGCTGAACAAAATCCTGAGCAGCGATGCAATTGTCACAACTGTCGCAGCGCTCGGAACAGGAATCGGAGACGAGTTTGATATCGGGCATTTGAGATACCATAAAGTCATTATCATGACAGACGCAGATGTTGACGGAAACCACATCACCTGCCTGCTTTTGACATTCTTTTACAGGTACCTTCCACAGCTGATTGAGGGAGGGCATATATATCTTGCAACACCCCCTCTTTACAGCCTAAAGAAGGGAAAATCAATATCTTATGCATACACAGAAGCTGAGAAAGACAAGCTCCTGAAGGAAATCGGGCTGGAGGGAATAAACCTACAAAGGTATAAAGGACTGGGGGAAATGAACCCGTCACAGCTCTGGGAAACAACAATGGACCCTGCCACAAGGGTTTTGAAAAAAGTCACAATCGAGGATGCTGTCGAGGCAGACAGGATTTTCACAATTCTGATGGGAGACGAAGTAGCTCCGAGAAGGCAGTTCATAGAAGAGCACGCGCTTGAAGTAAGGGAACTGGATATTTAGGATAATCATCTCAATTTTCTTATTTGGTTTGCATTTAACATAGTTTTTACTACTAAACAGATACATCAAAACGAAAGATTTATAAGTAAGTAATACTTTACTCCTTCTAGGTGGTTACTATATGGGAAAAGCAGCAGTCAGAGTTGTAAGGCATCCAAAGAGATTTGTGAGCGGAGTGGAGGTAAGGGAGAGGCAGGTTCCTCAAAAGTTTTCTGAGTACAAGAAATGGGTTGCTGAAGAGAGAGCAAAGTGGGCGAAAGTAAAGACGTATTCTATTCGTGAAGATGATATTATTCCTGTTAACTGGGATTTTTATATTGAAATCAACAAGCCAATCTGCAAGCAGTGGACCCCTAAAAGACCGGTTTCTACAAAAGAGATGGTTAAAGGCGCATTCTACTTTCTTCTAGGAACTTCTGCACTTGTTTTGGCAGCTGTGACAGCAGAAAGCTCAAAAAAACTCAAGGAAACACTTGATGATATAAAGCCAAAGCCAATTCCAGGCCCAATACTTGGCGATGAAGTTCTTGACATGCTTGAAAGAGAATATGAAATTGACGAAAAAACCGAAGAAAGGCAAAAAGATGATTCAAGCAGGATAACCCTTGCTTCTGATTTGGAAATCATGATTGACCCTGGGCATGGGTATACGGGAACTGAAAAAGAAGGGGGTCTTGCAGGAACAACTCTTGTCGGAGATACTAAGATTGCAGAGCATGAATATGTCCTTGGAGTTGGAAAAGAGCTTTCAGAAAAGCTTTCAGGAATGGGATACAAAAATATAGGCATGACCAGGACAGGAGCAACATCGCTGAAGCTGGATGACAGGAAAAATCTTTTTGACAAAAACGAAAACAGGATAGGATTAAGCATCCATGTCAATGGATGCGGAAATGCTTCTGTGAAAGGAGCAAGGATTTATGCAAACGAGAAAGGCCAGGCTCTTGCAAAATATTTTGCTGAAGAGCTTGACGATATTTTTGGGGCATGCACAGTTCATGGAGATGAGGGATACAGGGTTCTTCAGGGAGCAAACCCGGCGATACTTATTGAGCTTGGATTTGGCGGCTCAAACGCAGAGGATGCGAACACAGCAGTCAACAAGCAGGACAAGATAGTCGATGCTTTGGCAAAGGCTGTCAGCGAGTATGATGTTCAGGTTTATTGCAGGCTAAAGCCGCTAAAAGATGAAAAAGGGCTTGCAGAGCAGAAACCATTCTACATGGATTTAACACCCAACTCCAAAGTTCCTGAATTTGAAAAAGGCAAAAGCCAGATTCCTGGCCACAGGATTTCTTACAAGCCACAGAAGCTGCCAAGAACAGGATAATTCTATATAAAAAACCAAAATGTTTTTAAATAGGCTGGGTTTTCTCCACACTACATGGCAAAAGTAAAGAAGAGAGTCGCAAAGCTGGGAGCTAAAAAGAAATGGGTTAAGATACTTGCCCCCAAGATGTTTAACAATTACCTTCTAGGCGAGACTTATGTCTTCGATGCAAGGGAGGCTCTGGGAAAGACAATCACTGTCAATCTTATGACTCTCACAAAAAACCCTAAAAACCAGGGCATTAATGTAAGCTTCAGCATCACAGGACAGCACGAGGAGCACCTTACAACCGAATTTATCGGATTGAGGATAATGCCCTCTGTCGCACGAAGGTTTGCAAGAAGGGGAAAGAACAAGATTGAAGATTCATTTATCTGCATGACATTGGATGGCTACAAGATAAGGATAAAGCCTCTTATGGTGACAAGAAACGAAGCAAAAGGCTCAGCCCTTGCTGCATTGAGAAGGGAGATGAGGATTTATCTTACCAAGGCAATCGCAAAAACAAATTATGATACACTTTCTAAAGATATAGTTGACAGAAAACTGCAGAAAGAGCTGCAGGATGCGCTCAAGAAAATATATCCATTGTCCGGATGCCACATAAGATGGCTTATTTTGCTCGGCAAGGGAACAGCATCGCCTATAAAGGCAAAGAAAAAGGAAGCAAAGACAGAAGAAAAACCAAAAGCAGAGTCAGCAGCGTAAAAATGCCACAGCCAAAAATTGACGAGAAGAAATGCACAAACTGCGGGACGTGCGTTGAAGTATGCCCCATGGGCGTCTTTGAGAAAGGCGAGAAGACAGCAAAGGTTGCAAAACCCTCAGAGTGCATAGGATGTAGGGCATGCGAAGTCCAGTGCCCTGAAGAAGCAATCAAGGTTGAGGACTGAATTCTCAAAAGAAAATATTATATACCTGCTTAATTATTCCAATAACCAATGGGCAAAATAAACCTGCGCGGCAAAAAAATCAGGCTCTTTTTCCATACTGATTTGGACGGCGCAATCTCTGCGAACCTTATTCAGTTGTTCTCAGGCGCCCATATAGTAAGTTTTGTCCCATGTCCATTCCAGAATTACCCAAAACCAGATAAAACCTCACCAGATGTTCTTGATGTGTTTGTTGACTGCAGGTCAAGGGACAGGAATGAGGATGTCAGAATTGACCACCATGCCTCTGGCGAAGATGAAGAATACCTCAAAAGAAAAGGAGTGCTCTTAGATGTGTCTTTTAAAAGTGCTGTTTCTTTGGTTGCGCATTATCTGGGTGTTTCAGTGGATAAGCAAATACTGGAAGAGATGGACAAAGTTGATTCAGGCGTTAAAAACGTGTTCTCAAAGTTTACGCAGGACGAGCATACAATACACAAAATATTATTCAGCCCGGCTTTAAACGAAAGCGACTATAAAAATTATGAGCAGTTTAAGGACAAACTATTGGGGTTTATGGTAAAAGGATTTGCCGTAGAAGATTTAACTGAAACCCCTAAAGGATACGAGCAAAAAATGGAGGCAAAATTCAGGATAGTTGTGGAGGATATCAAGAAACCCAACGCTCCTTTGATAAAACTGGTCCATAGTCCTGCTCATGAGGGTGTCTTTTTAGAGCACATATTTACGATTACAGATTCTGATTTTTTTGGGCATGTGCTGCCCTATGCACAGCAGCATTATTACCAGGAGAGCAATAAGGGCAGTCTGGGGGTTTATGTGGTTGTGGGGTTCAGGGCAAGAAATTACGAGTTTGATGAACAATGCATGCAGATTGTGAAAGACAGCCATCCGGAGCCGTTCCAGATATTTGTTTCCAGAAGCCAGGCAAACACTACTATTAACATTGGCAATCTTATACAGGAAGCCAAAAAAATAACAGGAATAGCCAATGGCGGAGGCAGGGATACTGTCGGCGGCATGAACACAAATGATAAAAATAAAGCAATTGCAGCCCTTAGATTCATAATCCAGTTTATTGAGAAAAACGCGCCTTAATCCAGGTGAAACAAGAAATCCTGTTTGTTGCTCTTTTGTCATTGCTCTGTAACTGCTAATCTTTTTAAAGAAGCATTTGTTTCTTGGAATCGACGATGGAAAACAAGGTTATAGGCTCAGGAGCCGAGGCAGTGATTTACAAGAAAGATGAGAGTGTTGTAAAGGACAGGATTAAAAAGAGCTACAGGCATCCCCAGATAGACAGGAACTTAAGGAAATTAAGGACAAGAAGGGAGGCAAAGATTCTTTCAAAGCTCAAGGAGATTGGTTTTCCAAGCCCGGTTCTTATGGATTTTGATGACAGCAGGATGACTGTTGTGATGGAGTATATTTACGGAGCCAAGCTGAGGGACATCTTCCACACAAACCCGAAGAAATTCAGCAGGGAGATTGGAGAGAAGATGGCAATCCTCCACAACAACGGCATAATACACCACGACTTAACAACATCAAACATGATTCTAAGGGGAAAGGAGATTCACTTTATTGATTTCGGATTAAGTTTTTTCTCTGAAAAGGCTGAAGACATGGCTGTTGACATTCATCTTTTGGATAGGGCAATGGAGTCAAGGCATCATGAGCATTACCCCGAATGCTTTAATGAGGCTGTCAAGGCTTATGCGAAGAAGGCAGATGCAGGAAAAGAAGTACTGGCTAGGTTCAGGAAGGTTAATTTAAGGGGAAGGAACAAAGCCAAGCATTAATCTTCATTAAAATTGCCATATCCATAACAGCAAATTACTCTTTTTTTTGGGATAGATATTCTTTTGCAAGGGCGCCAAGAACTGCTGAAGCGTCTTTCTGCTTTGTCCTGCTGTCAAGAACCAGCCGGTTATACAGCCCGCTGACTCCGTCATAGTTTGAAACAGCAGCTTCTTCCATGCACTCAGGCTCAGGCATTCCAGCTTCCTCGCACAGCTTCATCAGAGAGTCTGTGACATCCTCATAACCCGTGTTATAACAAGTTACATGCTCTATTCTGGTATATGGCCTGTTCTTGAGAACACATGGCCTTATTTTGCCGTGGTGGTCTTTGCCCATGTCCTGGCTTACGGACTTTTCAATCCTTGCCGGGTAAACCAGAAACTCAAGGCAGGGCAGTGCTCTGTTTCTTACTAACCTCACACTTGTAGAATTAACAACCTGCCTGCACCTTTCACTCATTTGTATTCCCCCTTAGGGTATGGAGTGAGAGAATATTTATAAAGGTTAGGTAAAGGAAGTTTAACCACAAAACATAAAAAGAGTATTTTTTTTAGTGTTATGATGGTTAAAAATAAGTGTTCTAAGTATCTTCTTTTAGTATTCTTTGCTTTAACACTTTTATTATCTGGGTGTTCTAAACCAATGGTTGAAATCCCAAGGTTTCAGCATGACACAGAGAAACAAATAGTCAGGGAGCTGGCAGTGCTTTATACACCCGATGACCTTGATGCTAAAACAACACTGGACGAATTAGGATTTCCAGATAAGAACATTTTCCTGCTGCACAAAGAACACCCCAAATTAAAGATGACTATGTTCACAATCCCGGCTGCGGGTATTATCAGAAATGAAGAGTTTAGGTATATCTTCAACACAACCAAAGAAAAAAATTATTCCGGAATCTGTTGCGCAAGCCTTTGGAGAATGATAATGTACAATGAAACATTTATGCCATGGATGGAACTGGGGAACCATGGCTATTCACACGAAGCTCCTGGAGACACAAACTTGAGTCACCATGAATTTTCAGCTACGCAAAGCGGTTGTAATTTTAACCATAGCTTAGCAAATACAATTGAATATTGCGACCAGCGATATAAGTTAGCAAGAGAGGCTTATGAAAAAACCGGATTAGATAATGATAAAATACTAGTTGCGCATTTTCCGGGGTGGGCTTACACAGAAGCAGCATTAAGAGCTTTGCTGGATAATAATTTTATTGCTTTCTTTGATACTGGCTTTGACTGGACAACCAGGGAACAGTATTGCAAAGAAAGCTGGGTGCAATTATCAGACGGGAGGGAAATATTAAGCATTCCGAATACAGTCAATTATTTTGATTTTTATGACCACCCCTCCAGCAAATCCAATATAGACAAGTGTGCAAAAAATGGGGGAATAATAAGTTTTACTAATCATTGGTGGCGTGCCCCTCCTGAAAACAGAAAGGAGTATTATATATTTAATGGCACTCTTACATATATAGAACAAAAATAT
>JAFGCE010000074.1 GCA_016932755.1 Candidatus Woesearchaeota archaeon | reverse complement strand
TATGCTTGAGGCGCTTTACCTTCTGGATAAGGGAAAGATTTCAGTGCAGGATTCAAAGAAAAAGAAAATAAAAAAAGACGACTTCCTGAAAAAGGCGCAAAGGAAAGACAAGAACTTCTGGATAAGGTACTGCGTTTTCAAGGACATAAGGAACAGGGGCTATATCATAAAGACCGCTTTAAAATTTGGTGCTGACTTCAGGGTTTATGACCGCGGTGTAAAGCCAGGCGAAGACCACGCAAGATGGATAGTTTATCCAGTTCATGAAGGAACCTCTTTAACATGGTATGAGTTTTCTGCAAAGAACCGAGTTGCACACTCAACAAAGAAAAGGCTTCTTGTTGGCGTTGTTGACGAGGAAGGCGACGTAACCTACTGGGAAATTAAGTGGATGAGGCCTTAACAAAAAACTATATAAACTTCCCAGCCATTTCTTAACTTATGTCTGCAGCAGATTCAATTCTTCAGTTGATTAGCTCAAAAGGCCCTGTTTTGCCAGTTCAGGCTGCAAAGCACATAGGCTCAAACATCCTGATGGCTTCTGCCCATCTTTCAGAGCTGATATCAAGAAAGAAGCTTAAGGTTTCCAGGATTAAGGTTGGAGGCTCTCCTTTATACTATGCGCCTGGCCAGGAAATCATGCTTGAGAACTTTGTAGACAACCTGAACGAAAAGCAAAAAGAGGCATTCTCCCTCCTTAAAGAAAAAAAAGTAGTAAAAGACGCAGACATACAGCCGGCTCACAGAGTTGCACTAAGGGAGCTAAAGGACTTTGCATTCCCTTTAGAGGTAAAATACAATAACACTCAGGAGATATTCTGGAAGTGGCACTCAATAACAAACGAGGAAGTAAACAATCTGATTAGGGAGATACTGTCTCCTCAGCCGAAGCCAGAGCCAAAACAAGAGGTAAAGCCAGAGCCTCAGAGTATAGAACCAGCTCAGGAAATAAAAGCAGAAGAGCCAAAAGCCACAAAACCCCAGGAGAAAAAGCCAGAGCCAAAAAAAGAGATTCAGAAAAAGATTCAGGTGGAAAAGAAAGCAGAAAAAGAAAAGAATAAAGAGCCAGAGAAAAAACAGATTAAACTGGAAACAGCAGGAGAGGAAACAAAAGAACCAGAGGAAGACATCACGAGCCCATTCATCAATGAATTGGCAGCATACTTCTCAAAGAACAGTGTGTCTATCATAGAAAAAGCAGTGCTAAGAAAAGATTCTGAGGTAGATTTTGTAATAGAAGTGCCAAGCAATGTAGGAAATCTTATTTATTTTTGCAAGGCAAAAAGCAAAAAGCGCATAAATGACGGGGATCTTAGCTCAGCATTTATACAGGGTCAGACAAAAAAGCTCCCTGTTCTTTTCTTGACTAAAGGAGACCTCACAAAAAGGGCTCAGGAAATGCTGAAAAACGAATTTAAGGGAATGACTCTGGCGAAACTTTAAAATGGGCGTGGCTTTCAAGGACCTGATACTCGGAAAGGAGATTTCTATAGATGACCTAAGCGGAAAAAAGATAGCAATAGACGCATTCAATAACCTATATCAGTACATAACTACGATAAGGCAGCGCGATGGGACACCATTGATGGACTCAAAAGGCAGAGTAACCTCGCATCTTGTAGGATTGTTTAACAGGACAACTAAGCTTATGCAGTCCCACATCATGCCTGCGTTCGTGTTTGATGGGAAGGCTCCTGACTTGAAGGCAAAAGAGCGCGAAAGAAGAAAGTCCCTTAAGATAGAGGCAGAGCAGAAATACCAGGAAGCAAAGAAAAAAGAAGACGAAGAAGAGATGAAGAAATACGCCTCAAGGACCTCAAGGCTCACGCAGGATATGATTGACGAAGCAAAAAAAGTCATTGCTGCACTAGGCCTTCCCATAATACAGGCTCCATCAGAGGGAGAGGCCCAGGCAGCACATATAGCAAAAAAGGGAGATGCGTTCGCAACAGTAAGCCAGGACTTTGACACTTTGCTTTACGGCTCTCCAAAGCTTGTAAGGAATCTTTCAATAGCCGGAAAAAGAAAAAGAGCAAATTCAGCAATATACGAGACAATTAACCCTGAAATTATAGACCTTACAGAGACCATTAACGGCCTGGGTATAGACAACAACCAGCTAATTGCATTGGCGATGCTCATCGGAACAGACTACAATTGCCAGGGAATAAAGGGTATCGGGCCAAAGAACGCGCTCAAGCTGGTTAAGAAGCACGGCTCAGATTTCGATTCACTGTTCGAAGAGGTTAAATGGCAGGACTGCTACAATTTTCCATGGACAGATGTTTATTATCTATTCAAGAACATGCCAGTAACAGACGATTACAATCTTGAATGGAAAGACCCTGATTGGGAAGCAATCAACAAGATACTAGTTGATGAGCATGAATTCTCCCAATCAAGAGTCGACAGCGCAAGGGAAAAGCTCACAAAAAACAAGTCTGCAAAACAGCAGAAAGGCTTGGGAGACTTTTTCTGATACACACAATGTATGTAATAACCAGGAAAAGCGTAATACATACAATGTATGTACGGACAAAATGAAAGAGTCATTAAAAGAAAGCTTAAAACCGGCTCTCACCGAGAAGGAACTTGAATTAGTCCCTTCATCATTTGATATAGTCGGAGACATAATCATTTTTGCTGACTTTCCGAAAGAACTCAAGAAAAAAGAGAAGCCTATAGCAGAAAAACTGCTGGAGCTACACAAAAATGCAAGGGTTGTATGCAAGAAAACAGCAAAATACTCAGGAACTTATAGGACACCCAAACTTAAAATAATCGCAGGAGAAAAAAGAAAAGAGACAACCCACAAAGAAAACGGAGTTTCTATCAAGCTCGACGTTGAAAAGTGCTACTTCTCCCCAAGGTCATCCACAGAAAGAAAGAGAATTGCAGAACAGATAAAAGAAAATGAAGAAATCCTGGTTATGTTTTCAGGAGTGGCCCCTTATCCCCTGGTAATCGCAAAAAACTCAAACCCAAAATCAGTCTTCGGAATAGAAATAAACCCTACAGCGCATAAATATGCCGCTGAAAACGTAAAAAAGAACAAGCTCGATTCCAAAATAACCCTTTTCAAAGGCGATGTAAGGAAGATAATCCCTAAGCTTGGCAAAAAGTTTGACCGCAT
>JAFGCE010000073.1 GCA_016932755.1 Candidatus Woesearchaeota archaeon | reverse complement strand
GACAACGCGCTGGACGCCTGCGAGGAGGCAAGGATAGTGCCTGAGGTTATTGTTGAGATAATTGACATGCAGAATGACAGGTTCAGGGTTATTGTCGAGGATAACGGTCCGGGCATTGTAAAAAACCAGATTCCAAAAATCTTTGCAAAGCTCCTCTATGGAAGCAAATTTCACGCAATGAAGCAGTCCAGGGGGCAGCAGGGTATCGGAATTTCAGCTTCAGTCATGTACGGCCAGCTTACAACAGGAAAGCCATCAAAAATAACAAGCAAGATTTCACCTACAGAGCCTGCCCACTATTATGAGCTCCGGATTGACACAACTCATAACAAGCCGGATATTGTTAAGGAAGATGTTGTTGATTGGAAAAAAGAGCACGGCACAAAAATAGAGATGGATATCGAGGCGTCTTACCTTGGAGGCTCGCAGTCTGTAGATGAATATCTGAAGGAAACAGCAATAATCAACCCTCATGCCACAATAATTTACACAAACCCAAAGGCAGAGCAGATTATTTTCCCGAGGGCCACAGAAGAGCTGCCAAAAGAGCCGATGTCAATCAAGCCCCACCCTTATGGGGTTGAGCTTGGAATTCTTATGAACATGATAAAAAATACAGAGGCAAGAACGCTTCAGGCTTTCCTGACAAACAGCTTTTCAAGGGTCAGTTCAGCAGCTGCAAAACAGATATGCGAGAATGCAGCCCTTCTTCCTAATATGAAGCCAAGCCAGATGAGCAGGGAAACAGCAGAGCAGCTTATGAACGGAATAAAGAAGACAAAGCTGATGATGCCCCCCACAAACTGCATAAGCCCTATTGGTTCAGAAGCTCTTGAAAAAGGGCTGAGAAAAGAGGTTAATGCAGAATTTTACACTTCAGTCTCAAGAAGCCCTTCAGTTTACAGGGGCAATCCATTCATAGTTGAGGCTGCGCTTGCTTACGGAGGCAATCAGGATGCTGAAGGAAGCGTAAGGCTTCTCAGGTTTGCAAACAGGGTGCCGTTGCTGTATCAGCAGGGAGCTTGCGCAGCAACAAAATCAGTCATTAACACTGCATGGAGAAGCTACGGGCTGAGCCAAAGCCAGGGCGCCCTTCCTGCGGGCCCTTGCACAGTTGTCGTGCACATTGCATCTGTCTGGGTTCCATTCACATCAGAAAGCAAAGAGGCAATAGCCCATTATCCTGAAATAATAAAAGAGATTAAGCTTGCGCTGCAGGAATGCGGAAGAAAGCTCTCAAGCTATGTCAGCAAGAAAAAGCATCTGCATGCAGAAGGAAAAAGAAGAAGCTATATTGAAACATACATTCCATATGTAACAGAAGCATTGAAGGAGCTGATTGGCTTAAGCGCAAAGGATGAGGAAAAAACAAAGATTTTGCTTAAGGAAATACTTGAAAAGCACAGGGGAAAGCTTGAGCCAACAGAGTTTGACCCGACAAAGAATGCCGATTATGATGAGGAGTTTGCGAAGATAGGCAAAGCGTCAAAAGAGAAGAAATCCAAAGAAGAGGTGCAGACCTCCCTCACGCAGCAGGTGGACTAAATGAGCAAAGATGTTATCAGAAAAATAAAGGATGTTGCAACAGGAGTATACTCAAAAATACTGAAAAAGAAACAGCCTGACCTGGCAATGCCTTTGAGGGCGCTGACAAACGTCAAGTACGACCCAAAAGAAGGCTATTTTGAAATTCTTGGAAAAACAAAATCAAGGACATTGACAGCGTCAACAATAAAGACTTTTGCACAGACACTGAAAATGATGACCCTTTCAAAAGAGCTTGTTGAAAAAAATGACATTGCAACAAAGAGAGAGGCGTATTATGTAAGCAAGAACTGGGGGGAGGCTATGTTTCACGAGCAGCCTGAGTCAGATACAGTTATGGATGACTTTGAGGCAATGATGGAAGTGAACAGGGAGCAGATTGGGTTTATTCCTGAGGAAAAAGGAGGGGATGTTGCAGGGGAGCTGATAGTGCTTGACAAAGACCCCGACACAGGAAAAGATGTGAAGATTGACTGCACAAAGTTCGGTTCAGGGGCATATTCAATCCCGTCATCTGTTGAAGAGCTGAAGTTTGATACAAAGGCAAAATTTGTCCTGGCAATTGAAACAGCAGGTATGTTCCAGAGGCTTGTCAAGCATAAATACTGGAAAAAGGCAAACTGCATTTTGATATCTATGGGAGGGGTTCCTACAAGAAGCTGCAGAAGGTTTATAAGAAAATTAAGCGATGAAAGAAAACTTCCTGTTTATGTTTTTACAGACGGAGACCCATACGGATGGCTCAATATCTACAGGACTCTTAAAGTCGGTTCAGGCAATGCAGCCCATATCAACAAGTACTTCTGCGTTCCCAGCGCCAAATTCATCGGGATAACAGCACAGGACATACTTGACTACAAGCTGCCGACACATCCTTTGAAGGATGTTGACATCAAAAGGGTAAAAGACGGAATGAAAAACGACCCGTTTGTAAAACACCATAAGGAATGGCAGAAGAACCTTGACCTTCTTGTAAAGCTCAAGAAAAGGGCAGAGCAGCAGGCGCTGGCAAAGCACGGACTGAACTATGTTATTTCAGACTATCTGCCGAACAAGATTAGGGACCAGAAGACATGGCTTCCTTAGAATTAATTAAAAAGAAAAAATAAAAAAATAAGCTTATAATTTTTTCTTGAGTTCTGTTATTACCTTTCTTGCTTCGTCTCTTCCGCCAAGACCAAATGCCAGCCCAAGCCCGATTGCGAACGCAAGCACAACACCAGCAAGAATTACAAGCACAGCATTCTGCACAAGTGTTATCTTAATCCCAATCTGCTCAAGAACAACCAGAGCAAATATAACCAAGATAACAAATTTTGCTATGTCTGCGATAAAGTGCGCTCCTTTTGTCTTGGTGTCAATTATCATCTGGCCTACATACTCAGCAACAAGGAAACCAATCAATGCAACAACAATTGCAAGGATTACCTGCGGGACCCATAGGGCAATTGTATTAAGCAGACCTGCAAGAGTGTCCAGCTTAACAAGCCCGGCTGCTGGCGGCAAGAACAAGATAAAGACATACCACTTTGTGACCACTGCAATGAACTCTGACAGCCTGAAATCACCAGCGATTTTCTTAATGTGCGTCTTTTCTATCATCCATTTGTCCAGCTTTACCTGTTTAAGAACTTTGTAAAGCACAGAACTTACAATTGCCGCAACAATGTAGCCAACTATCAGTACGACAATCGCGCCGATAAGCCCAGGAAGCACATTAATAAATCCCTGATAAATGCTCATCAGAGGACTTATAACAGACTCTCCTATTTCTTCAAACAACATTATCACCTCCTTGTTTTAAGAATATGCTCTCTCTTGTAAGAGGGGTATATAAAATTTTCCTTAAAAGCATTAAATTTATAAAATCGTAACCAAAACCAGAGTATATGGCCCTGTAGCCTAGTCTGGATAAGGCGTCAGCCTTCTAAGCTGAAGATCGAGGGTTCGAATCCCTTCAGGGCCGTGCGCGGAGGTGCCCAAGCGGCTAAGGGGAGCGGCTGCAACCCGCTTTATCATGGGTTCGAGTCCCATCCTCCGCTTTTTATTTTCCAAAAACATGCCAAAAATACTTATCAGGAAAGCGAAAAAGGAGTATGTCAAAGAGCTGGATAAAGAAGTCACTATTTCCAAGCCAAGATACTATTTTGTTGAAGACCCTGCAAAAGATTACCATACATCTGAAGGAATAGTCACAAAAAAGGATTTGAAGAAAAAAGACGGCTCGCTTGTAAAGACAAACACAGGAAAAGAGTTTTTTGTTTTCTCAGCCTCTTTTACAGACAGGTACAGGAAGATAAAAAGGCTTCCGCAGATAATCCCGCTGAAGGATATAGGGCATATCATCGCAGAAACAGGAGTTGGAAAGCAAAGCAGGGCTGTTGATGCAGGAACAGGTTCAGGGGCACTTGCATGTTTTCTCGGCCATTTGGTCAAAGAAGTCACAAGCTATGAAATAAGGAAGGAGCACGCGGACATTGCAAGGGAAAATGTGAAAAATCTTGGGCTGAAAAATGTCAAGATAAAAAACAAGGATATTTACAGGGATATTGATGAAAGGGAGATTGACATTCTGGTATTGGATTTGCCTGAGCCCTGGAATGCAATAAGGTCTGCTGAAAAAGCGCTGAAAGTCGGAGGATTCCTTGTTTCGTATTCTCCTACAATCCCGCAGGTGATGGACTTTGCCAACACAATAAGCAGCAACCCAAAATTTATTGTCCTGAAAACAATTGAAGTGATAGAAAGAAACTGGGATGTTTACGGCAGGAAAGTAAGACCCAACTCCTCCGGAATCGGGCATTCAGGCTTCCTTACTTTTGTGAGAAAAATCAGTTAGTTGAAATCCATCCTCATGCTGACTTCTCCTGTTTCTTTCATGCCGCATTTTTCATAAAAAGGAATATTTTCTTTTTTGCAGTCAAGGATTACCTTATAGCAGCCGTGTTCTTTTGCTTTTTCTATAAGATGAAAGATTATCTCCTTTCCAATTCCTTTTTTCCGGTGGTTCATGTCAACAACTATGTTTTCAATATGCCCGTAAGGCTTTCCTGCCCTTCCAAGGTTTTTTTGTATAAGCAAAGTGCCGCTCCCGACTATTTTGTGGTCTTCCTCAACAACACAGAGATAATGAAACTCGTCTTCTGTTATCTTTTCCAATATCTGCTTAAGCTTTTCAAAATCGTCTTCTTCAGAAGAAGGGCTCAGCTGCTTCAATAAGCCAATAATCTGCTTCAAATCCTCATGTTTAGCAGTTCTTATTATCATTTTATTCAACTGTGACTGACTTTGCAAGATTCTTCGGTTGGTCTATATCGCATTCCCTCAGCCTTGCAATATGATAAGCCAAAAGCTGCAATGGCACTACAGTAAGCAAAGGATATAATAATCCTGAGGTTTTTGGGACATAAAGCACATGGTCTGCAATTGATTTTATGTCTGTATCATTCTCAGTTGCAATTGCGATTATCTTTCCGCCTCTTGATTTAATCTCTTCCATGTTGCTTTTGATTTTTGTGTATGAGCTGTCTTTCACGCAGATAACAACAACAGGCATTTCATGGTCTATCAGGGCTATCGGTCCGTGCTTCATCTCAGAAGCAGGATACCCTTCTGCATGGACATACGAAACTTCCTTGAGCTTTAAAGCTCCTTCCAAAGCAATAGGGTAGTTTGTTCCTCTCCCAAGATAAAGTGAGTTTGTTTTTGTATAATATTCTTTTGCGCACTTAACAACTTCCTCATTCTCCCTGAGCATTGACTTGACATGTTCAGGAACTTTTTTCAGGTATTGTATTCTTTCTGCCAAATGCTCCTTTGTCCATGTTCCCTTAACCTGAGCCAGATAAACTCCTAGCAGGTACAGGATTACAAGCTGGGCTGTGAAAGCTTTTGTTGAAGCAACCCCTATCTCAATCCCAGCTCTTGTGTAAATCACTGCGTCAGATTCCCTCGGAATTGAGCTCCCGACAACATTGCAGATTGACAAAACTTTTACTCCTTTTTCCTTTGCTTCTTTTATTGCAGCCAATGTATCTGCTGTCTCTCCTGACTGGCTTATTGCAATAAGAAGTGTTTTGCTGTCAACTACAGGATTCCTGTACCTGAACTCCGCGGCATAGTCAACCTCAGCAGGAATCTTCCCCAATGCTTCAAGAATAAATTTTCCGACAAGCCCTGCATGCCACGAAGTCCCGCAGGCAACAATGACTATCCTGCTTACTGATTTAAGGAAATCATCGCTTAATTTAAAATCTTCAAAAACAACCCTGTCATCCTGAATCCTTGAGCTGAATGTATTCTTTATTGATTCCGGCTGCTCAAATATCTCCTTAAGCATGAAGTGCTCATAGTCACCTTTTTGCGCCTGCTCAGCATCCCATTCAATTTTTTCAGGCTCCCTGTCAATATCCTGTCCTGTCTCAAAATTCCTTATTTTGTAACCCTTGTTTAGGATAACCATATCCTCGTCTTCAAGGAAGATTACCTCTTTTGTGTATTCAATAAACGCAGGGACATCAGATGCAATGAAGTATTCCCTTTCCCCAAGCCCGAGTATCAGGGGGGAAGCTCTTCTCGCTGCTATTATCTTGTCTGAGTTTTTGTTAAGGACAACAAGTGCAAATGTTCCTTCAAGCCTTTTTATTGCAAGCTCGACAGCTTTCTCAAACTCATTTTCCTTTGCATATTCCTCTATAAGATGAGGCACCACTTCTGTGTCTGTATTT
>JAFGCE010000072.1 GCA_016932755.1 Candidatus Woesearchaeota archaeon | reverse complement strand
CACTGAAGGACTGCTTGTTAATGTCTCAACACTTGATAGCTCAATGACTTCACCATGGGAAAACTGGTCGTGCGAAGCAAGGGCATTCGACGGAGAAAACTACAGCAGCTACAGCATGAGCGAAAACCTGACTGTCTTGTTAAGCCAGATAAAAGAAGGGGCTGTTCCAATGAATTCAGGAATACCTTTCTGGACAAACACAAGCAACCCTTACACAATTGAGCTAAATGCAAGCCAGTGGCAGGTTGTAACGTGGCATGTGAACGCGACAGGAAATGTCGGCACAGTGCATGAGTTCTATGCTTATGCAAACAAGACAGGCAACATGTCAGTAAGCAATACAACCCCTACAATAAACATCACAATCCAGTCGCCGACAGAAAAAGAAGCTTACATGATAGAAGGAATCTTTGAGCCCTTGTGCTGCTCAGGAGGAGGATCAGGCTGCGATGCAAGCCCAGACTCAGCAGCAGACATAAACTGCGAGACAGGAAGCGCTCTGCTTGGAACCCACATGCACGAGTTCAATATCACTTTCACAGGAATAACAGCCCCTGCTGGAACAGCCTACTGCAACATAACTTTGTCAAACGGAAGCATACTGCAAATCAGCAAGACACATGCTGGTGTAAGCGATGGAAACCTGACATTCAACTATACTGTCCAGAACATGAGCTATGGGGCAATAGACAGGGAAATACCATGGATACTTACAGGATGCGACTTGAACGACACTGCAGATTCCTTTGCTTCATTGAACCAGCTGATATTTGTCCACAACAACAGCTGGTCAGGGCTTGTCGGCGGAGGAGACATGTCCAAATCATTGGGATGCTACCTAAGCCAGCTAGGACAGTACTTCAACAACTCAGTAAAGTGCCACTGGGAAGGAGACCTGGTATTCTCATCAGCAAAATCAAAATACAATACAGTGGAAATGGAATGCCATGACGGTATTGACAATGACGGGGATACTGCAATCGACTGCAGCGACCCAGACTGCCTTGGAATAGCTTATTTCACATGCCCAAACAGCTCAGAATATTTCACAAACCACCCAGAGCTTGTAACTCCATATCCATATGACAACTTCGGAGGTTTAAGCTTCGGCTCGCAAGGCGCATTTGAGGAAGAGTTCAAAGCTTCAGCTGCAACATGCAGTTCTGCAACAAATATCTGCACAGGAACAATCTCAGTAGGTGGAAAATCTGTTCCTTATGCATATACATATTCAATCAAGCCAGCAGGAACACTGAAGGTAAGGTTCAACATGGGAAGCGTTACAGGCTCAACCTATGAGACAAGCAACGCAATAAACAATTTGAATACTTTCGCAACTTATGGAAAATATGCCTATTCATCCGGAGCAAGCACCCTTTCAACAGATGTTTTGGGAGTAAATAATGTTTCATACCAGACAAAAGAGGTAATCGGAGCAACAAAAACAGTTGACCAGGTAATGTATGTTAACTACACTTCAACATCAACTGAAACATTTGAGCTTGTTGTCGGATACGGAGGAAGCGCAACACCTGAATCAAATCTCAACTTAATAGTAAGCTCAAGCGCTCCAACAAACTGGAATGAAAACGATTCAAACCTTCCTCACACAACAACACAATACATATACGGAACAATAACATCAAGCCACTCATGCAATGACAATGTTGACAACGATCTTGATTTCAGCGGGCAGTTTGACTGCAGGGACAGCGATTGCTATGGAGAGCAGATTGGAGTAACCTCAAACGGAGATGCAATCAGATGTGAAGCAGCAGAATCAACATGCTGGGACGGATTTGACAACGACGGAGACGGAAATGTAGACTGCGAAGACTCTGACTGCAACGGAAAGATAGGGGCATACTACTCAGGAGCAACCCCTGTAAAATACTACAACGCAACATCGCTAACAGCATACTGCGAATACGGCTCAACAGCAGAAGGAACAGCAAACTACTCATCATCACCAAGCTCATGCAACGACACATTCAACAACGACGCAGACTACGGAAACCAGTACAGCAATTTCTACTGCGACGGAAGTTATTCAGACTGCAGGGGAAAAAGCATAGACTGCTTTGATTCATACTCCTGCTGGGGAAGAAATAACACAGTAAGCAGCCTCGGAGGAATATGCCCGCTAAGAGAAGACCAGTGCAATGACACCATAGACAACGACTACGACGCAGACTTAATGGGAGGAAGCGCAAACTGGAAATCACTATTCATACCAGACCCGTTAGTAAGCACAACAGGAGCAGACTGCGATGACTATGACTGCTATGGGCTGGGAAGCTGCCCAACAAACGAGTCATCAAGCGCATCATGGTGCTTTGACGGAAAAGACAACGATTTGGATGCATACTACTGGAACGGCGCATCTTATGTGCAGAACACATCAACAGGATTTGACTGCGACGATCCAAACTGCCTTGGAGTTGTAAACCCTTCAAACCCAAGCCAGGTATGCATGTCAAAAGAATTCGTAATCGGCTCATTTGACTACTGCTGGGACGCATTGGACAACGACTACGACACAAAAGCAAGCTGCACAGACAACCAGATTGACAGAAACAACGCAACAAAAGTCGCAACAAACATAGGAAACCTGACAAACTCAGACTGCTGGGCAATGTACGACGCATGCGACCCATGCCCAAGCATCGAAAACTACACCTACGACAGTTGCGCCGACAACCAAAACAACGACAATGACGCAGCGACAAATGGAAATTACGGCTCAGGAGGAACAGACTGCAGAGACGCAGACTGCGCAGGAGAGCTTGCAACATACTCAGGAACAACATGCAGCTCAGAAAACACAGTAGAGCAATGCACAGACGGAAAAGACAACGATGGAAACAGCGCAGTTGACTGCTCGGATGCTGACTGCGATAATGTCGGAATCTGCGAAAGAAACACAGAAGACACATGCAACGACGGATATGATAATGACTATGACGGATACGCAGACTGCGCAGACACAAACTGCTACGGACTAAGCGGATGCATCAACTCAAACAACGGAGCAGAATGGAACTATTCATCCTGCATAACAGTCCCTCACACAGCTTCAGGCACAATCGGAGGGGATGGCTCAGTCACTTACAGCCATCTTGATAGGCTTTACATAAACAACAATTACACATTGACTCTTTCAAGCTCGCAATCACATACATCATTATCCATATTTATAGCTGAAAACGACGCAGCATGGGGCAAGAGGTTCCCATACAACACAACACAGTGCACATTGATAGATAATGAGGAAGGGCTGCAGTGGCTGCCTGAATCAACAGGATATGCTGGAAAGATACAATATATAGGTACTTTGGCAAGCTTTACAGTAACTCTTACATGCAATACCTCATCCACACCTCAGGTTGCAAGAAGCTATGCTGTTGAGGTCAACGCACAGCCAAACAATGAAATCAAGTCAAGCACACTGACAACACAGCTTTATGAAAATACTGCTCCAACTGTTTCAGAAGTGGAGGTCGGAGGGAACATAAGCAATGTTGTAACAGTTGGATACGGCACAAACCTTGACCTAAAAGCAAAGCCTTCAGCTGATTCATCAGGAATCTGCGGATGCTATTATACAATCAACGGAGCTGCACAGCCAATAACAAGCTCAGCATGCACAATAACAACAGGCGCGATAACACAGGATTATCCAAGCTATGTTGTAAATGTTTCTGCAAGGGACGGAGCAGACAATACAGGGCCTGTTTACAATAATCCGGCATTCCAGGTTAATGTAACTCCAATAGAAACAACTTCAACTTACAAGCTAAGCAGGGCATTCTACAACTCAACTAATTACACATCCATGGACATAGGCACATTCAGCTTCACAACAGGAAGCCAGGATAACTGGACAGCAACCAACTGCAACCTGATAATTGAAAACAGCTCAAAACAGGAAGTCTACAGAACAACTGCAACAAAAGGAGGCTCATCAAACACATTAACATGCTCAGGAACAGTTGCGCTTCCTTCAAACATAACAACAAAAGACGGAATGTATTTCATAAGAGTTAATGTAACAGACTCTGACGGAGACACAATACTCTCAAAAAGAAAAGTGTTCTATGTCTGCAACAGCATACACTCATCAGGAACAGGATGGACATGCGCAAAAGCAGACCTGGACAACGACGGAATCACAGAAGGATTATACACAGACGTCTACAACGGCACACCCCAAATATGCGACACATGCCCAGGAATAACAAACCTCAAGAAGGATGACAACGGAAACGGCTATGATGACGCATGCGAGCCTGAGGAAGAAGGGCATGATGATGATGACCCCGGCAAGTGCGAAGATAAATGCGTAGCCGGAGAGATTGAATGCAGAGGACAAAACATCTTTGAGTGCAGGGACACGAACGCAGACGGATGCGACGAATGGGCACTGAAACAAACCTGCCCCTCAACAGATGAGTGCAAGATTGTTGATGGAACCGCTACATGCGTCTGCGTGGAAAACTGGCTTTGCGATGACTGGGGAGAATGCTCGCCTATAGGGATAAAGGAGAGATACTGCGAAGACATCCATGCCTGCGGAACAGAAGAAAACATGCCTGAAACTGAAAGAAGCTGCATAGAAGGTCCTGAAGTTGAAGAGCCTGCCGCACCTGCATTGAACGAGGGAGAAGGCGCAGGTGTTGTATCATGTGTTGCTGTTGCAAGAAAGCAGAAACTGCCTGAAATACATTCTCTTGACCCTGCTGAGCTGATGGAAATGATTTCAATACCTTTCGGGTATGAGATAATAAAGAGCCCGTTCAGGCTTGACTGCTCAGGAGAATATGTGGAAATGACTATCAGCGTGCCTGAAGATTACGGTGACATAAGGGCATTAAGATGTTCAGGCGCTGACTGCAGCCCCCTAACATATGAAAAGCAGGATGATTTTATCTGCGGAACAGAATGGTCTGTTGCAAGGACTGAAGTAAGGAACACAACATCAATCAAGGCAGATGAGATTGAGCCTATCAAGAAAGAGGAAGGAAAGATAACAGACAAAAACAGGGTGCTTGAGTCAGGGAAAACAAAAGCTGAGTTCTACGGCGAGCTGCCTCCTGTCATATCCGCAGCAATAAGTGCACCTAACTTTGACGTCCACCAGCCAAAGAACCCAAGTCTGAGCATTGTCGGCACGCCTATACTGCTGAAAGTTGATACAAGCTTCATTGGAGCTGTGCCTGTAAAAGTAACACTTCCTTACCTAATCACTGAAGAATATGATGAAGAAAGCATAGCTGTATATGCCAGCGTAATAGAAGAAGGAGTGTACAAATGGGATTATCTGGATGGAGAAATAGACCCAGAAAACAAGACTGTAACAGTTGACATCAGCGATGTAACAAAATACCTGAACGGCAAGAAAGAGGTTATGCTTGCACCTCTTGGAGTTATGTGCGAGACATGCGGAATAAGCAGGTTTGAGGAAGTTTATCATTATCCGGGAAGCAGGAACGCAGTCATACTTGTACACGGGCTTGACAGCAGCCCAGCCACATTCAACCTGCTGATTGATGACTTCAGGTTCAACAACCAGCCATGGCAGGTTTGGACTCTCAGCTATTCATCAACAAGAAAGATAGAGACAACAGCAGAAGAGTTTGCAAACTACCTGCAGATGCACTCAAATGAGTATGATACAATCTCAATTGTGGGGCACAGCCTTGGCGCGATAATAGCCCAGCAGGCGCTTCATTACAGCGACCTTGAAAGGGTAAAAGACCCAGACAGCTACAGCTACCTTGATAAGGTAAGGAGAGCTGTGCTTATTGCAGCGCCAAACAAGGGAAGCCCTGGAGCAGAAGTCTATCTAAACCTTTACAAATACCTCTCTGCATTCAACGAGAGCTACTCATTGTTTAATGCAAACAGCGAAGTAATAAAGGAGCTTGCAATGGGAAGGGTTGTCCCAAGAGTTAGAGGGGTTAAATATTATGTCCTTGCAGGAACAAGGCCAATGGACATCAACGCAGGCTTGTTTAAGATTTCGACAGAAGAAATATTTGATTTCTTCATGAAAAACGACGGAATTGTTTCAACAGAGTCTGCGCAGTTTGTTGGAGGAGAGCCTGTCAACAACACCTGCGTGGATTACTGGGAAATAAATACCACCCACACAGAGATAATAGACAATCCTCTTGCAAGAAGATTTGTTGAAAGGGTGCTGTCTGAATCAATATCACAGGATGCTGTTGGCCAGGGTTTAATAGGATACAACCAGTATTTCAAGCTGAGTGTCAATGACTGCTCGCCTGATGATTATTATTTCATAATAGGCAAAAAGATAAGGGATATTGACATCTGCGACCCATGCAACTGCGGAGATGGAATCTGCGGAGCATGCGAGAACCAGCTTACATGCAGCGCTGACTGCGGCGTAATATTTGAGAGGGATATACTTGGTCCGCTGATAATATATGCCCTGCTTTTGATAACATTCCTGCTTACAATCGGGTATACAACCAAGAAATTTGTTGTGCAGGTTTTCGCAGGAAGCAGGTGGCTTAAGGCAATAGCAACATTTGTTGTGCTGAGCACTGCAGCAACAGCCCTTTACAGCTTCAACTACAAGGCATACATGGGGCTTGCATATATCTCTATTGCATTCATAGTCTCATATCTCACACTTATGGAGATATGGGCTGTGAAATCAGGATTCAACAGGTGGCTTAGCTTGAAGAAGACAGCTGAAGAGATTGCAGAATCAGAGATAATATTCAGGAAGTTCAATGAAAAGGCAGGACAGGCTATTTCATGGGCTTTCAAGCCTTTCAAGGCAGCGAAAGTAAAGATAGACAGCATGTTCAAAAGAGGGCTTGAATCTGACATAGAAGACCTGAAGAAGGAGCTTGAGAAACTGAAAAGGATAGAGAAAGGTGAGAAAAAGTGATTGGATGGATTTTAGTTGCTGCTTTCGTGGTTTTTCTGGCGCTCTGCGCATTTTACATGTTTTTCAACAGGGACCCTGCGAGGGAAATATCGCCAAGCAAAAATGTGGTAAGCCCTGCAGACGGAAGGGTTATAGAGATTATTGATTTGGACAAATTAAGAAAAGATAAGCTTGAAATCAGGAAAGGGCTGGCAGGGCACATAAAAACAGAAACAGAAGACATAACAAAAAACGGGTATCTTATCTCAATATTCATGACACCTCTTGATGTCCATGTCCAGCGGGCGCCTGTTGAAGGCAAGGTTGTCTCAACCCACCACAAAAAAGGAAAGTTTCTCGCTGCAAACAGCCTGAGGGCTTTGATTGAAAATGAAAAAAATGAGATTGTTATCCAAAACAGGGAAATAGGGAAAATCAAGGTTATACAGGCTGCCGGGCTTGTTGCCAGGAGAATAGAGTGCTTTATAAAGAAAAACGAAAAATTATTAAAAGGCCAGAAGATTGGAAAGATTAACCTTGGAAGCCAGGTTGTGCTGATAATTCCAAGAATTGTTTTAAACGCCAAAGTGGGGGAAAAGGTTGCTGCAGGCGAGACAGTAATCGCGCAATATTGAGAGTGGGACAATGAATTTTAGACAGCATTTTTTGGTTGGGTTGTTGTTGCTTGCGATTTATCCGTGGCTTGGGGCAAAGACTCTTCTGGTTTTTGCTGCATCGGTTTTTATTGATGCAGACCATATTCATGTTATTTTCAGCGAAAAAGCATTCACATACAGCAGGATAAAATCCCTTTTTGAAAAATACAGGACAGACAAAGAGATTGTCCAGCATATCTTCTGCCTTTTTCATACTGTTGAATTTATTGTTGTGCTTTACGCTTTTTCATTAGTTTACCCTGTCTTGATTTACATTGCAATAGGATTTTCATTCCATATCGTATGTGATATAATATTTTACGGGCTGATAATGGATTTCTCTATAACCCGATGGCTTTCTTTCATAGGATTCCTGGGGGCCAACGGCGCATGGGACGATGATTAAATGGCAGAAGAAGAACAAAAAAAGAGAAGAATAAGAAAAGGCATAGCCAAGGTAAAGAGCGGAATTGGCAAAGCCAGGATAAGAATCGGCAATGCAAGGAGAAAAGTCCAGCTTATCAAGCCGATACTCCTTGTTGACGGAATAACCTTGTCAAATGCAATGTTCGGGCTCCTGAGCATATTTGCTTCTGTAAAAGGATATATCCCCCAGGCATGCATCTTCATGATTATCGCGGTTGTCATGGACTTTCTTGACGGAAAGATTGCAAGAAGGCTTGGCAGGACAACAGAACTCGGAAAAGAGCTTGACTCATTGGCAGACATAGTCTCGTTTGGCGCTGCTCCTGCTGTCCTTGGGTTTGTGCTTTCAAAAGACCCTATTATAATAATCCCCTTATTGATATTTATCTCATGCGGGATAATCAGGCTTGCAAAATTCAATGTCCAGCTTGTGAAAGGCGCTTATTTTGGAATGCCGATAACAATGAACGGTTTAATCTTCCCTTTGATTTATTTTTCAGGAGTTCCAATCTTTTACTGGTATTTTGCATATTTTGCTTCAGCAGTGCTTATGGTAAGCCCTTTCAAGCTGAAGAAGGTGATTTAAATGATTGTGGTTATATTGAAACTGCTGTATTTCATGATTCCTGCGTATTTAGCTAATATGGCTCCTCCTCTTGCAAAAAATATTCTTAAGTTCATGGCTGTCCCTATTGACAGAGGAAAGGAGTGGGGAGGAAAGCCGATACTTGGAAAAAACAAGACATGGAGGGGGATTTTTGTCGGCACTGCTGTTTCGACTCTTGCATTCCTCCTGCAAAAATATCTTTATAGTTTTGAATCTTTCAAAGCTGCAAGCATGATAGACTACAGCACTGCGACAATATGGATTGGGGTTCTGCTTGGATTCGGCGCCCTGTTTGGGGATTCTGTTGAAAGCTTCTTCAAGAGAAGGATTGGAATAAAGTCAGGAAAGCCGTGGATACCTTTTGACCAGACTGATTTTACAATAGGCGCTTTGCTTTTGACATCAATTGTATATTTCCCAGGCTGGGCAAACGCAGCAATAATTGTCATAGTAAGCGCTTTCGGGCATGTCCTGATAAACAGGATAGGGTATCACCTTAAACTGAGGGATGTGAAGCTGTAAGATGAACCTTCCCAACAAGATAACACTGGCAAGGATTGTATTAATACCTATTTTCATCGTAATACTTAATCTTCCGATAAAATACAGGGAATTCTTGGCAGCTGCTGTCTTTATAGTGCTTTCACTGTCAGACGCTTTAGACGGCTATCTTGCGCGAAAAAGAAAGGAAGTCACAAACCTTGGAAAGTTTATTGACCCTCTTGCAGACAAGCTGCTGGTTACTGCAGCACTTATTTTCCTTATAGGGCACGGAGTTGAGCCGTGGATGGCTTTTTTGATAATAGCAAGGGAGTTTGCTGTTACAGGGCTGAGGATACTTGCCGCATCAAAAAATGTAGTAATCTCAGCCAAAAAAATGGGAAAGCTGAAAACAATTTCCCAGATAATCGCAGTTATTGCTGTCCTGCTTGATTCTGAATTTGCATGGCACATAATGCTTGTTGCTGTTGTATTTACTGTTGTTTCAGGAGTTGACTATTTTGTTGCGGCAAAAAAGCTTCTAAACGAGAAAGAATAGAGCTGCTGACACAGCCAGGAACATGCAGAAAGGAACAAGCACTTTTTTCAGCCAATTCTTTTCCATCACCATTAATGAGCCTGTCGGAAAGCCGTAAAGAAAAATAAGCGAGGACTGAACAATAAAAGACTCTGCTTTTGCAGACGCGAAAATCACTGCAAATAAAACGTAGATTTCAGGCATAATCTGCTTTTTGAGCCTTGTCCTGTACAGGACAAAAAAAATACCTGCAACAAGCAGGAAAACAATTTCAATATCAAACCTGAAGTAAACCGTCAAAACAAGTATAACAGCCACAATTGCATACTGCAGGAAAATAAGGTATTTTCTGCCAGGCTTAATCTCCTCCTTTGCTATGAAGCCGAGAATGACCCCGCAGATTAATCCCAGAGACACAATCAAAGATGCAAGAATATAATTTAGCAGTTCCATTTTATTTTTTCCATGGGCTGTGCCCAAATTGTATAATCAAATCAGCGCCGAGCGCCTTCACCTGCAAAGGAACATCACATGCTCCAAAGCAGCTTCCAAGCCAGATTATTATTTTTGAGCCTGTCTTTTCTTCCAGCTCGTTCTTTATCCTTCCTGCTTCAGGCTTGAGCCCGTCAGGAAGCTGGATGCAGACCAGTTTAGGCTTCTGCCTCCTTATTTCATCAGCCGCTTTTCCAAGCTCCAAATCATAATCCATAATCATTTGCTAAGAAAGGTTGTTTAAAAAGATATTGATTTATTTGGCTGCAGCAGGAAGTGTCCTTTTTATGAAATTGTGGATTTTCCTGAATGCCGGCTCCCTGTTCCTGTCCATGCAGAAAACATGATATGAGTCAGGCACAAAATGAAGCGACTTGTTTTTTGATTTGAGCTTTTCGTATATAAATTCAGCATTTGCCTTGTTAAGCAGCTCGTCTGTCTCAGACTGCATGACAAGCGCAGGAGCCCTTATTCTGGGCAGGTCTTTTCTTGACTTTTTCATAAGCTTCACCACATCATTAAGGCAGTTCAGGGGAAGCTCATTATACTGGAGCTTGCTCCTCACAATCTCCCTTGCCCTCTCATTGGAATACCTTTTCTTCACAAAATTCATGAAACAGCTTGCAAGCGGAAGAGCCAGCTTGAAAGTTGTGTCTTTCCTGAAAAACATGGGTGTGCCCATAGTGACTACTCCCCTTGTTCTCCATTTCCTTCTTTTTGCAATCCTCAGCGCAAGATTTCCGCCAAGAGAGCTTCCGATTACATAAACATGCTTTACTTCCCTTGCAAGCTTCCTGAAGGATTTCATTGCAGACCTTTCCCAGTCCCTTTCTTTTGTCCTTGCAAGGTCTATTACATCTGTTCCGTGTCCTGCTATTAAGGGAGCATAAACTGTTATTCCCTTCCCAGCAAGATATCCTGCAAGAAGGCGAAGCTCCTGCGGAGTTGAAGTAAATCCGTGAAGAAGCAGGGCGCCAACCTTTTTGCTCTTCCTTATAAAATACGGCTTTGCGCCTTTCATGATTTCCCTTGGCTTTCTTGCCCCTCTCACAACAAGGTAAAACCTGATTTTCTTGTGCAGATAAGCCAAGATTATTATAGCAAGCACTGCTTCCAGT
>JAFGCE010000071.1 GCA_016932755.1 Candidatus Woesearchaeota archaeon | reverse complement strand
TTCGCGCAGTTGTTCACGGAAGGGTTCAGGGAGTCTTCTTCCGCTCAGCAGCAAAAAAAGAGGCTGACAAATTAAATCTCAAAGGTTATGTCAAGAACATGCCTGGCGGAAATGTTGAGGTTGTTGCCGAGGGCGAGAAAGAAGACCTGAGATACTTTCTGGACTGGTGCCGCAAAGGGCCTGTTCTTTCCTATGTCGAGAAGGTTGACGCAGGCTGGGAGCCGCCTACAAAGGAATTCGGAAGCTTTGAGGTGAGATACTGATGAAAAAGCCGATATTTGTTGTGCACGAGCACCACGCAACGCATCTTCACTGGGATTTGAGGCTGGAGATGGGCGGTGTTTTGAAAAGCTGGGCTGTTCCGAAAGAGCCTCCGCTGAAACCAGACATCAAAAGGCTGGCAATACAGGTTGATGACCATGACTTAAGCTATGCTGATTTTGAGGGAGAGATTACAGAAGGGTACGGAAAAGGAACTGTAAAAATCTGGGACAAGGGAACTTATAACCTGGTTGACAAGAAGGAATCAAAGATTATTGTGGACTTCAAAGGAAAAAAGCTGAAAGGCGAATACGTGATTCTTAAATTCAAGAAAGCAGGCGAAAAGAACTGGCTTTTCTTCAGGAAGAAGGAGTAAAATAAAGAAAATCTTTATAAACAAAACGCCTCTCTTTCTCTGTAGCCGCGAGGGTTGCTGAGCCTGGTCAAAAGCGCAGGACTTAAGATGGGCACTCTTGGTTGTACCTTGAGACATCCTGTCCCTTAGTGGGTCCGGGGGTTCGAATCCCCTCCCTCGCATATGCCTCTGTAGCATAGTAGCCATTGCGCAGCCTTGGTAAGGCTGAGGTCGCGGGTGCAACTCCCGTCAGAGGCTTTCTAAATATATTAATATCAAATAACCAGAAAAAGAAAGTTCAAAACAAAAAATAAAATTATTCAGGGATAAGCCCTGTGCATCTCCAGTTTATTTCTGCTTCTTCTGTGTTTGCGTCAACAACGCATGCGGGATTGCATCCTTCCTTCTCAAGCTCCAAATCAATCCACCAGGTGTCTGTGTATGAATTGTATGATGCATCTGCTCCCAAAATTCCCTCTTCTGTGCATTCGCTGTCCATTGCTATCATTATTGCATCATTAAGCGATATTTTTGGGGTTTCATCAGCATCTCCGTTTTCTTGAGTCTCAGCAGGACCGCCGTTTGGCACAACAGTGCTCTGCTTGGAGCCGCATCCGGCAAGAATCAGCAGGACAATAACAACAAACAATGCCTTCTTCATAAAATCACCTCGATTTTGAACTAACAAAATGGGTATATAAAACTTGCTAAATTTTGGGAAACTTTAAAAACAGGGGCATTTTTCTAAATTAATATATGGGCTCGTAGTCTAGTGGCTATGACGTCTGCTTGACGTGCAGGAGGTCACCGGTTCGAATCCGGTCGGGCCCATTCATTCTTTAGGATTAGAAACATTTATAAATAATCATTCGATAAATCACATTGAAAAAAGATGGTGAAATCAAAGGAGTATGCTAAGTATATTTTTGTAATTCTCCTTGTTTTTGTTATTTTCATGGCTTACCTTGTTGTTAAGCCGTTTATCACAGCTTTGCTGACAAGCGCCGTGCTTGCGTACATATTCTACCCTCTTTACGAGTCTTTGAACAGAAAGATAAACAGGAAGAACGCCTCTGCTTTCATAGTCTCAATACTGATTATACTTTTGCTTGCAATACCCATCGCATTCCTTGTTACTGCAATAACAAAGGAATCACAGGTTACTTACATAAGGGCCAAGCAGATATTCACAACAGGGGATATATTCAGCATCGGATGCCCTGCTGAAGAAGATGGGGTTATATGCAGGTTTTCAAACTGGGTTGGGAACTTTATCGGCCAGCCAAACGTGAGATACCATCTTGAGAAAAGCATGCAGGGTATTACTGACACAATCTCAAGAAAGGCTTCAGAGTTCATTTTTTCAATCCCGACAATAGTGCTTAACATATTCGTAACATTCTTTACAACATTCTACCTGTTCAGGGACGGGAAAAAAATCATGGAAAGAATAAAACAGCTTATCCCCCTAAAGCTCCACCACCAGAAGCAGATATTCCATCAGCTGGATGAGATAACATACGCAATACTTTACGGTTCGCTGCTTGTTGCTGCTGTGCAGGGCATTGTGGGAGCAGTAGGGTTTTACTTCTTCGGGGTTTCATCTCCGCTGATGTGGGGAATACTAATGGGAATAACAGCCCTGCTTCCTTTTATCGGCACAGCAATTGTGTGGGTTCCTGTATCTGCAGTAATCATAATCCAGGGAATCACAACACATACAAACAGCACAACATTGAAAGGCATCGGGCTTCTGCTTTACGGAGCCCTTGTAGTTTCCACAATAGACAACTTCCTCAGGCCTTACATAGTAGGCAAAAAAGGAGGGATACACCCTGTGCTTGTTTTGGTTGGTGTTCTTGGCGGAATAGCATTCTTTGGGTTTATCGGGCTTATCATAGGGCCCTTGATTTTGGCTATCATGATTACATTTCTTGATATCTACAACAAAGAAAAGCAGATTGGGAACGGTCTGAGGCTGGAATAATGATGCATCTGAAAGTAAAGGATATGGATATCTCTACAGGAGGAGCGCTTGTTGTTTACCTTAACATCAAGGATGCTGAAAAACTTGACCTACATCCTTCTGACAGAATCAAGGTTTTCAAAGGAAAAAAAATGGAGACTGCTATTGTGGATATAGCTGAATCTGCAAAGGCAGTCCCTCCAGGCAGCATAGGGCTTTGCGAGGAAGTCCTGGGCTCAATCAATGCAAAATCAGGACAGGCTGTGAAGATTATGCTTGCAGGAAAGCCGCTTTCCATTGATTTCATAAAGAAAAAGCTGGACGGATTCAGGCTTTCAAAAAGCGAAATTGAGCAGATTGTATGGGACATAGTGCATAACAAGCTTACTTCTGTTGAGCTTACTTATTTTGTTGCAGCAGGCTACAGCAGGCACATGACAATGAAGGAAACAGCAGACCTCACAAAGGCAATGGCATCCCAGGGAGAACAGCTTGCTCTCGGCAGGTACCCTGTGATGGACAAGCATTCTGTCGGAGGTGTTGCAGGCAACAGGACAACTCCTGTTCTGGTTCCTATTGTCGCAGCAGCAGGTCTGACAATACCAAAAACAAGCAGCAGGTCAATAACTTCTCCTGCAGGAACTGCAGACACAATGGAAGTTCTCACGAATGTGATTCTTACAATGGACAAGATGAGGAAGGTTGTGCTGAAGACAAACGGATGCATGGTGTGGGGAGGAGCCCTGAACCTTGCTCCCGCAGATGACATGATAATAAAGGTTGAGAGGCCCTTGATGATAGACGCAAAATCACAGCTTCTTGCATCAGTCATGGCAAAAAAGGCAAGCGTATCAGCAACACATGTCCTTGTTGACATTCCTTTTGGCTGGGGAAGCAAGGTAGAGTCAACGCAAAAAGCAATGATTCTCAAGCGGGATTTTGAATGCATTGCAAAAGAGCTTAAGATGAAAGTAAAGGTGCTTATGACAGACGGAAGGCAGCCAATCGGAAACGGAATAGGCCCTGCACTTGAGGCAAAAGACCTGCTTTACCTTTTGAAAAATGATGAGAGGGCTCCCAAAGACTTAAGGAAGAAAGGGCTTATGCTTGCAGGAAACCTTCTTGAGATGGGAGGCAAGGCAAAAGAGGGAAAAGGAATCAAGCTGGCTTCAGAGATTCTGGAAAGCGGGGATGCTTACAGGAAGATGGTTGAGATAATCAAGATGCAGGGAATGAAGTGCATAGACCCTGAAAAGATTGAGGTAGGCAAATACACTTATGATTATAAATCTCCCAAAAGCGGCAAGGTATGCCACATATCAAGCGAGGCATTATCAAAAATAGCAAGGATTGCAGGAGCTCCTGCAGACCAGGGAGCCGGGCTATACCTCTACCATCATGTCTGTGACAAAGTTAAGAAAGGAGAAAAGCTTTTCACTATTTATGCCCACAATAAAGAAGAGCTCGGCTTTGCAGTCAAAACTCTTGGGAAGATTGACGGGTTTGTTATAA
>JAFGCE010000070.1 GCA_016932755.1 Candidatus Woesearchaeota archaeon | reverse complement strand
CTCTTTTCTTTGTAAGCCTTGAAAAGAACTTTATTATCTCGGCATTTGCCTTGCCTTTCTCAGGATGAGCGTGCACATCTAATCTTAGAACTTTTTTTGCATCATCAAATCCTGTGATTTTTGTTTTTGGGGAGTTTGCTTTAACCTGGATTATTAATTTTCCATTAACGATATACTTATTAATATCCATCTTAAGAATAATCTCTCCAGATATGCTTGCATTTGACGCATTTGAGGAACTTTGTCGGAGGCTCGTCAGCAGCCCTTGTCTGGATTTCCCAAAAATAAGCTTTTTTATGCCCGCACTTTGGGCATTCTGCCTCTGTCTCAGGAAGAATTTTCTCATCATGCTCTGCATCAACAACAGCAACTTCCCCTTTCTTGTGCTTTCCTGTGCTCTCTGTAATCTGTATCTTTGCGCCTTCCTTGTTTTTATAGCCGCAGCTGCACTTGCTTGTCATCATTATTGAACCGCATTTAGGGCAAAACATCTCAACCTCCTGCAAAAACCCCAACTAAATTCATGAATCCTATCTTAATCCATCCGAGCAGGGGTATCCTCAGCACAGCTTTGCCTATTGCTTTTTCCTTGGGTATATCTGCTTCAAACTCCCATGTGCCGCAGTTGTTGTCCCCTTTTGTGGAGTAGCTTGTTTCGTTCATGTAAACAATCCTGTGGATAATCGGGTCTGCCCTGTTCTGGACATAAAAAACAATTATATCCCCGACTTCTGCATTTTTGGGATTGACAAGAATCATTATGTCTCCTTTGTTAAACCCGTTTTTGAATTTGAATTTTTCAAACTTGTTTTTTGTTATGAGATAAGGAAAGTAAAGTGTTTCCTGGCTTATCTGCTGGGTGCACATTATATCCATGCAGCATTCAGATGACCACCAGCTGTCCACGCTTTTTCCGTTGTGCTCCATGCTGCTTGATATAACAGCAACAACAGGATGGGTTGTCCCGACCATAAATCCCAGTCCGGGGTAGAGAAGGAACTTTATTATCACAAATGCAAGAATTATGTTGGCAATCCAGCTCCAGATGCTGTTGCTTTCCCAGATAAACCACCATAAATTCTTAAGCCCTTTTTTCAGCTGTTTTGAAAAGTCTTTGCCCATATATCTATTGAGTAGCATAAATATTATAAAGCTTTCGTGTTTTCATTATTGCATGGAAAACAATCAATACTTTGAAGGAATACTCCAGCTTAGAAACTGCCCTGATGAGGTTGTAAGCTTTGTAAGGAAAATAATTGAGAGCGAGAAGGGAGTATGGGTTGCTAAAGAAGCAAAAGTCAGGGGAGGGGTTGATTTTTACCTAAGCTCAAACAAGTTCCTGAAAAAAATCGGGAAACTCCTGAAATCAAAATTTATAGGCTTAATCAAGGAAAGCGCAAAACTGCACACAGAAGACAAGCAGGCAGGAAAAAAGCTTTACAGGGGGACAATACTTTTCAAGATGCCCGGCTTTGCAGTCGGAGACATCGGAACTTTCAGGGGAGATGAAATAAAGATACTTTCAATAGGAAACAAGGTTGCTGTCCAGAACACCAGGACAGGAGAGAAAGCATCGCACAAGTTTGATGAAATGAACAAGTCTTTTAGAGTCTCTTAATTTAATATTATTACGTTTCCCCTTCCTTTTTTTATCTTTCTTATAACTTCCCTGTCTTCAAGCTCTGTGAGAATAAGAGATATCTTTGCTTCTGACTGGGGGAAATGCTTTCTTATGTCTTTCTGGGTTGTTCTTCCGCCCTCTTTTTTTATGAAATCAACAACCTTCTTTATCTCATCATATCCTGCTTCCTCTTTTTCTATTTCCTTTCTCCTAATCCCGATAATCTTTCCCCGCATCCTCAATATAAGAAACAATGCAACTATGGCAATCAACACAGCAGCAACAGCAAGAGGGTTTGTCTCTTCAGGGACAAGCCCTGTTTCAATATCAATATCAGACTCGCTCAAAAGCTGCTCTTCTTCTTCAAGGCTCGGGAAAAGTATCAGGTCAAGGACATAATCTCCTTCAGACTTGATGCTTACATTTTCCTCGTCAGTTGAGACAAGTATAGCTTCTGAATACCTTTTTGCGCTAAGCACATAGTCCCCCAAAGGAACAGAAAAGGAATATGTGCCGTTTTTTGCAACATACTGCTGTTTTGGTTTTGTGTTGATTTCAACCAGCACATCTTTTGCTTCATTCAATCCCAGGTCGTATATTGTTCCGTAAATCTGGGCTGCATTTGCTGCTCCTGCAGCTAGAATAAAGAATATGCATAATAGCATCAAAACCTCTTTTTTGCCCATTATCATGTTTTTTTTGGGTTATTACTATAAAAAACTTTTGTAAAGTAAAACAAGCCCAAATAAAGCTTTGTAAAGCTTTAGAAAGCTTTTTCGCGCTTTATTTTTTGCGCTTTGAAAGCATATTTATAAATAAAACATCTGTAATGGAACCTAGGTATAGAGTATATAATTTGATAATACCAAACAAATTAGGAGGTGTAAACATGAGAAAGATAATGGGCGCATTGTTGCTGGCTGTTGTCTTTTTTGGGCTGATGCCTTTTGTGGCTGCAGCTGAATCTGCAGAGCCCGTAAGGTACAGGGCCCAGGATAATGGCAGCGAAGACAGTGCACAAATAAGACCTGTTCTAATCTCTGCTGGCGGGAATATGACCCTGCTTAGGGAAAGGATACAGGAAAGGATTGAGCTTGCCCAGGAAAGATATGCCACTGCAAAGCAGAGGTATATGGCTGCAAAGCAGGCGCATATCAGTGCAAGGGAAAGGCTTAACCAGACAAAAGAAGCCTACAATTCCTGCAAGGGAAACCAGACCGAAGAGTGCGACCAGGTCAGGGCCCAGGTAAAGACAAACAGCAAGCAGTTCCTGATGAACTCAGGAGACAGGGTTGTTGCAATGCTTGAGAAGATAAGGGAGAGAGTAGCTTCCTGTGAATATCTCAGTGATGAAGAAGTTGAGGAAAGGGTTGCTGAGATTGACGCAAAGATTGCAGAAATTGAGGATGCCCAGGAAACAGTTGAAAGCCTTGGCAACGAAAGCACTGCTGCTGAGATGAGGAATGCTGTTAATGCGATAAACCAGGCTTGGAAAAGGTCCCAGACTGTCATGAAAAACCAGGTTGGCAGGCTTATGAATGACAAAATAGGCGGAATAGCTGTAAAGTCAGAAAATCTTGCTGAAAGGCTTCAGAATGCAATCGGAACACTTGAAGAGCAGGGAGAAGACACAGCAGAACTTGAACAGCTTATGGAGCAGTTCAGGAACAGAATCCAGAATGCTGAGGAACACCAGGAACTGGCAAGAGAAAAGTACCAGGAATCAAACTCCGGTGAAGTTGACGAAGCTATGCAGGAAGCAAACAGGCATATGCAGGAAGCACACAACGAACTTCAGGAAGCCCATACCCTACTTGTCCAGATAATGAGGCAGATAAGAGCCACAAAGAGGGGGCAGCAGGCTCTTGCTGAAGCTGAAGCAGAGCAGGAGGAGTGATGCCAAAATGAAAAAAGCAATGATTTTGGTTATACTTGCTCTTCTGGCTTTGTCTGTCTTTGGCTGCACGCCTAAAACAACAGCTCCTGCTGGGGAAGAAACAGAGCTTACTGCAGACATAGCAGGCATTGACGAGCTTGATGCTGACCTTGACATGTCTGAGCTTGAAAGCCTTGATTCGGAATTTGCAGAGCTTGAAAGCCTGTTTTCGTAAAT
>JAFGCE010000069.1 GCA_016932755.1 Candidatus Woesearchaeota archaeon | reverse complement strand
TCCAATTTTTTTGGGATAATTTTATAAATCAGCTGCTGCCAACAAAATATTATCAAATTAGGTGGGTGAGAATAAAGTGAGCAAAAAGAAGAATGGTAATGGCACTGGCAAATGGAGGCGGCCAGCGAATCCAAATGCAACATCTGAACCTGCACAGGCACAGCAGGCAAGGGCTGACGGCATGGCTGAGATTGTTCCGAGAGTTGTCGGGCTTGTCCAGTCAAGGTATGACAGCGGGAAGCCAATAATCAACTGCTACAATGTTGCAACTATGCTTAAGCTCCCTCCTGAAACAACCAAAGAGATATTTGACGGGATTGCCCAGCACGGAGGGCTGGAAAGCAGCGGAAAGGGAAATTATGCATACCTGAAGAGGCTGGACAGGGCGTGCGCAGCATATGTTGCCCAGAGTCAGGGATGATTGTTTTTTATTATTTTTAATGCAACACAATACTCTTTTTCAGCTTCAGCAGTCATCCCGTTCTTCTCGTAAAACTGCGAAAGCTCCAGATGAATCCGGTAGTCTGAAGGGTTCCTGTCAATCTGCTCAAGATAGCTGCTGATAGCTGATTCAACAGGAGTTGGCTGATTTTGTTTCTCATGCCCAGAAAATGAATCATAAAAATACGTGCATCCTGCAAATAAAACTCCTCCAAGGAAAAGCCCTGTGCAGGCGTTTGCAAATTTCTTGATTTTGGTTTTGAGGACAGGAGGTTTTGTGTTTCGGAGTTTGGCTGCGTTTTTTAGTTTGCAGTATAAAGATTCAGCATACTTCCTCCCCATTTCTATCTCTGTGCATCTCCCGCCCCAGTAATCAAGGATTCTTTTGTATTCTTTCACCTTTGATTCAATCTTTCTGATGGAATCAGCATTTTCAGGAGCTGAGCCAGAATTATCGACAAGTGCAGCATCCTGCTCATATTTCATGACAAGTTCATTTATTGTACTGCAGTCCCTGTTTATGTCTCTCATCTTCAATCATGAGGAAAGAAGGCTGTCAAGCCTCCTTTTCCTTCTGTCGTTCATTGCTTTCAGCTCTTCATTTGTAACATGCTCGCTTTCTTCCTTTGCCCTTTCAACAGCGTCCCTGAAGCTTTTGTTCCCGGAATACTCATCCTGAAAACCAAAGTTTCCGAATGCGAGCTCAAGGCTGCTTTCCTGTGCATCCTCCTGCTTCACAACAATGCCCTCTGCATTTTCCATCAAAGAGTTGTGCTCGTGTATCTGCACAGGCGTAAGGAGGCAGTTTGAAATGTTGAACTCGTTTGCATTTATCTGGGCAAGCATTATCTTTGCCTGTGTTATAATCTGAAGGTATTTCCCGCGCAGGAATTCAATATAATCAATCCTTTCGGCGCACTCTTCGCCTTTTTTCAGGTATACTTCGTTCTGCTTGGCATAGAATCTTGCCCTCATCCTGCAGTTTTCAATATTTATCCTTATGTCGTTGATTATTCTTTCGCAGTCGTTTATCCTGCTTTCCTCTCCTGAGCCCATAATCTTTTTCATGTCTTCCTTGGCTTTCCCTTCCCTTTCTTTCAGCGCCCTGGTGTAATCCATCTCTTTCAAGGCAAGGCTTTCGCTGACACTGGCTTTTTCATATGAAACATCTCTTTCCTCCCTTACCTCAGCCACTTTTCCGTCGCAGTTTTCTATTATGCCCCCATAGAAATCAACAAGCTCAGTAAGCGCTCCTGTTATCTTTTCCTTGTGCTGTTTTTTAGCCCTTTGCTTTGCTCGCTCGTCAGCACACTCAACTACATCATTCCTTCTTTTCTCGCCAAGGACACAGGCAGAATATACCTTGACAAAGTCCCCTAATGTATAATAATCAGCGAGCCTGACTTTTTCAGGAACCCAGACAGAATCCAAAACCTGCCTGTATCTTTCAATTGTATTCCTGCTTTTTCCCAGCAAAGGAGTTTCATCAACAAATATGTCCAGGTCTCTTGCAGTTCTTTCAAGATTCCTGTCTCCCAGAGTTACATAAACCTCCCTGACCTCTCTTGTTGAGCCTCTTCCGTTATGATAATAAGGCTTCATTTTGCATCCTCCTCAACTTTCTCTTCAAGCTTTTTGCTTTCTTTTTCAATAGCTGCATAAGTCTGCCCAGCTTTTTTGTAGATATAATCAACAACAACCCTTCTGGTTGCGATTAAAGGGGTTGAATATTTGTCTTCCAGAACGTCGTCAATATTCCTGTCGCAGCCTCCGTGGGCTGCATATGCAAGCAGAATGCCTGCAGCAACATATTTTATGAATTTGCCCATATCAATCACCTCGGTTTTCAGAATTAGTTGGCAGACAATCTTAAAGTGGGTTTTGCAGGAAAAACCGGAGGAATTTTTTTTGTTTTGGTGTTTGTCCGGCTTTGCCCGGAATTATGCCACAGAAATATTTAAATAACCCAAAAATAAATTGGTCATTATGGACAGAAAAAAGGTCTACAACACTTCAAATGTCCTTTTGTTCTTAGTAGGCATTTTCTTCATCCTCAGCTCGAAGGCAACAATGACAGGAGCAGTTGTTGGTGTTTCAGAGACTTACACAGAATTAAGGCTGATTGTCGGATTGTTTTTGCTGCTTAACGCGCTGCTTATGTTCATTTATTCAAAGAACAGGTAAGCTGCCTGTAATTTTGTCAATCTTTTTCTCGTCGTCAGGTCCGATT
>JAFGCE010000068.1 GCA_016932755.1 Candidatus Woesearchaeota archaeon | reverse complement strand
GCAGTCCCGACAATGGCAATTGAGGATGTTGAATTCAGCAAGAATAATTCAGTGCTTTATGACGAAATAATTGCACACAGGCTTGGGCTTTTGCCTTTGACAACAGATTTGAAATCATACACTCTTGCAAGCAAGTGCAAATGCAAAGGGGAGGGATGCGCGAGGTGCACTGTTAAGATGACTGTTAAAAGTAAAGGTGTAGGATATGTTTACGCTTCTGAAATAAAGTCAAAAGACCCTAAAATAAAACCAGCTTACCCAAAAACACCAATAGTCAAGCTGATTAAAGGGCAGGAAATAGAGGCAATAGCAACTGCCCAGCTTGGAACAGGAAAAGAGCACGCAAAGTGGTCGCCCTGCCTTGCTTATTACAAATACAAGCCGGTTATTGATATTGACGCTGCTAAGTGCACAAATGCCCAAGAGGTTGCCGAAAGCTGCCCTGCGGACATTTTTGAAGTAAAAAACGGAAAACTGGCTGTAAAAAAGGACAACCTTCTCAACTGCCATTTGTGCGGAGCATGCGCTGAAGCTGCCGCAAACAACTCTGTAAAATTAAACGAGTCTGAAAAGGACTTTGTTTTTTATGTAGAGCCGTGGGGCCAGCTGAGCGTAAAAGAGATTGTAACAAAAGCTGCCGAGATATTCGAAGAGCAGCTTGAAGAATTTGAGGAGAGCCTCAAGAAAGTATAATGCCTCCGTTATCCTTACATGCGAGGGTGCCGGAGCGGTCAAACGGGCTAGGTTGAGGGCCTAGTGGCTTAGTGCCTGCGCGAGTTCAAACCTCGTCCCTCGCATTCATAATCACTGAAAATGAAAAGAACAGGAACAACAAACGAACAACTGCAGAATCTGTTATCAGATTTAAAGAGGCAGACCTATGAGCAAAACGCAAACATCTGGAAAAAGGTTGTCTCTGACCTAGAAAGGCCTGCAAGAAAAAGGAGAGTTGTCAATCTTTCAAGGCTTGACAGGTTTACAAAAGAAAATGAAGTTATTATTGTTCCTGGAAAAGTGCTTGGTTCAGGCACCATAGGGCACAGCATAACAATCGCAGCGTTTGCTTTTTCAGAAAACGCAAAAGAGCAGATAGAAAAAGCAAAGGGCAAATGCCTTACAATAAAGGATTTGGCAAAGCAAAACCCAAAAGGGAAAGATGTGAGGGTTATAGGGTAAAATGGAAATCTACATAGACGCAACCAACCTGATTTTAGGGAGACTTGCTAGCTATGCTGCTAAAAAGGCAATTTTAGGATGCAATGTAAAAATATTCAACTGCGAAAAAGCAGTAATAACCGGAAACAAGGCATACCTCATAAAAGAGTATGCCCATAAAAGACAGAGGGGAAATCCGTCAAAAGGTCCTTTTGTCCCGAGAATTCCTGACAGGTTTGTGAGGAGAGTTGTCAGGGGCATGGTTCCATACAAAATCTCAAAAGGAAGGGAGGCTTACAAGAGGGTTATGTGCTATGTAGGCGTGCCTGAAAATTTCAAGGACAAAAAATTAATAACAATCCCAAGTTCGGATATTTCAAAAACAAAAAGCTTAAGATTTTTGTCTGTCAAAGAAATCTGTGCAAGCATGGGTGGTAGAGTATGAGCACTAAACTAATACATACAGCAGGAAGGAGAAAAAGGGCGGTTGCAAGGGCTACTTTGAAGCCAGGCAGCGGAAAAGTAAGAATAAACAGATTTTTATTGGACAATTACAGCTCAAAGCTTGTGAGAATGAAGATGCAGGAGCCTTTGATTATTGCAGGAGATTCTGCTAAAGGAGTAAACATAGACGTAACTGTAGAAGGCGGTGGCGCTGTGACACAGGCTGACGCAGCAAGGCTGGCCATAGCAAGGGCTTTGGTGAAGTCTGACAAAAAACTGGAAAAAGCATTCCTGAATTATGACAGGCAGCTGCTTGTTGCTGATGTAAGGGCAAAAGAAACGCACAAGCCTAACAGGCACGGAAAAGCAAGGGCAAAAGTACAAAAATCATACAGGTGATTGAAAATGATTATACCAATAAGATGCTGGAGCTGTGGAAAACCAATAGGGCACCTTTGGGAAGAGTTCAAGGAAAAAACTGACAAAGGAGAAAACAGGAAGGATGTCCTTGACAGCCTCGGTCTGCAGAGATATTGCTGCAGGCAGATGTTTTTGGGCCATGTTGACCTGATGGACACAGCGTCCCAGTTCAAAAAATTCTAAACGTTTAAATAATATTTCTTACATTATTCATTTTATGCGCCTAAATTTTAGAATTTTTAACAAAGGACTGAGGGTAAAGTGCAGAAAAGGGGTCTTTGCTTTAACTTATCCCAGAAGCGTATGGAGTGCGTTCTCCAAAAAGGAGAAATATTTTTTTGCTGACAACGCAGCATATCTCAACACAGCATGCCTGCCACTTGTTTCAGGAGCTGGCGAAATAAAATACAACACTTCCATGCCGATTTTCAAGGATTTTTTTGACCAGTCCATACTGAAAGACCTTCCTTCTGCTGTTGAAGAGCATGAAAAAGAAAGCACTGAAAAAATACTGGCAAGATTCAATTCAGCAAAGCGCAGCTTCAGTAGCAAAATAGCAAAAACCCCTGTTTTTGAAACAGACACAAACGGAAGGGCTGTCGTGACATTTTCTGCAGGGAAAGACACGCTTCTTTCTTTGGCTGTATGCAGGGAAGCAGGGCTTGACCCTGTTGCTGTTTATATTAATGACACAGTCTCCCCCTCAGAAAACAGGTACAAAATCAATGCAACTCAAAAATTGTCAAAAGAGCACAACCTTGATTTTGAAATTGTTTCCAACACAATCGAAAGGCTGAATGATTTTGAATTGTGGGATGGGGATGAGACAGAGGTGGGGTATTCCCATATGATCCAAAGCTTCTGCTTTTTGAGCATACCCCTTCTGAAGTCGTACAATGCAGGCTATGTGATAATGGGAAATGAGCTTGATTTGAACAATAGTTTTGTGAACAAGGAAGGAATTGTCTGCTACCCTTCGTACGACCAGAGTTTTGAGGGAACAAAAAAGCTGAACAACCTTGTAAAACAGGCAACGCACGGCAAGGCGTCAGCAGGCAGCGTCATATCCCCTCTTCACGATCTTGCAATAATGAGAGTTCTGCACAAAAGGTACCCTTCAATGGGCAAATACCAGTTTTCATGCACAGGGCTTGATGCAAGCAGAGCAAAAAGATGGTGCTCCAAATGCCCTGACTGCGTTAAGCCGTTTTTGTATTCCTGGGCAAACAACATTAGCCCTAAAAAAATAGGGATAAATCAAAACCTGTTCAACAAGAAATTCCTTAAACATCATGTTCTTTTCAATGCAGGAGAGAAAGGAAGGTATGAGAAATCCCACGGCGATGAACAGGTGAAATTCGGATATTATCTCGCTTATAAGAACGGTGCAAAAGGGTATATAATCGACTTATTCAAAAAGAGATTTCTTAAAGAGGTAAGGGAAAAGGAAGATAAGCTGTACAGAAAATATTACAGTGTGCACAGCGCAGAGACAATCCCCAAAAAAATCAGGCAGCGCGTGGTTTCTATTTACAAGGAAGAATTGAGCTGTTTTTAAGAAAATTTTATAAAATACCTTGGTTTCTTCATTCAAATATGGATTTAAGCAAGATACAGCAGAAATGGCAGGATAAATGGGCAAAGGAATGCATCTTTGAAGTAAAGGAAGACCGGAAAAAGAAAAAATTCTACTGCCTTGAGATGTTCCCGTATCCTTCTGGCTCAGGTTTGCATATGGGGCATGCGCTGAATTACACAATAGGCGACATTTATTCAAGGTTCAAGAGGATGAATGGCTTTAATGTGCTTTACCCGATGGGGTATGACAGCTTTGGCCTGCCTGCAGAGAACGCAGCAATAAAGGCAAACTCACATCCAAAGATTTTCACTGAGAATGCAATTTCCAATTTTATCAAACAGCAGAAGGCTCTTGGCCTGAGCTATGACTGGGACAGGATGGTTTCAACATGCACTCCAGAATATTACAGGTGGAACCAGTATTTTTTCCTTAAGTTCATGGAAAAAGGTTTGGTTTACAGGAAAAAAGCGCCTGTTAACTGGTGCCCTGAATGCAGGACTGTTCTCGCAAATGAGCAGGTGCATGACGGAAAGTGCTGGAGGCACACAGAAACAGAGGTTGAGCAGAAGGATCTGGAGCAGTGGTTTATCAAGACAACAGCCTATGCTGAGGAGCTTCTTGAAGACATAAAAAAGCTGGAATGGCCCCAAAGGATAAAGATAATGCAGGAGAACTGGATTGGGAAAAGCCATGGAGTCACGCTTAAGTTTGATGTTGTTGATGAAAGCGGAAAGAAAACAGATGAAATTGAAACTTTCACAACAAGGCCGGATACTGTTTACGGAATTACTTATCTTGTCCTTGCTGTTGAGCACCCAAAAGTCGCAGAATGGACAAAAGGCACAGCAAAGGAAAAAGAAGTTTTTGAATTTGTCCAGAAGGTTAGAAAGCAGAGCACAATAGAAAGGACTGCTGAAGGAAAGGAAAAGAACGGCATGTTCCTTGGGAAATATTTCATAAACCCTTTTACAAACGAAAAATGCCCGCTCTGGGTTGCTGACTATGCTCTTTACGATTATGGTACAGGCGCGGTCATGGCTGTCCCAACCCATGACCAGAGGGACTTTGAATTTGCAAGAAAATACAACCTGCCAATGAAGGTTGTTATAAGCCCGCCTGATTTTGACCTTAACCCTGAAAAGATGGCAAGGGCATATGTTGATGACGGAGACCTGATAAATTCAGGTGATTTCAACGGAATGAACAACAGGGACGCAATAGACGAAATAGGAAAGTTTGCTGAAAAGAAAGGCTGGGGGGAAATAACTGTTAACTACAAGCTTAAGGACTGGCTTATCTCAAGGCAAAGGTACTGGGGGACACCAATACCTGCAGTACACTGCAGCAAATGCGGGCTTGTGCCTGTTCCTGAAAAAGACCTTCCCGTCACGCTTCCTGAAAATGTCAAATTCGGCGAGGGAAACCCTCTTGCAACAAACAAGGAATTTGTCAACACAAAATGCCCAAAATGCAAAGGGAATGCAAAAAGGGAAACAGACACCATGGACACTTTCTTTGACAGCAGCTGGTATTTCCTCAGGTATTGCGATTCAAAAAATGAAAAAGAGCCTTTTGAAAAGAAAAAAGCTGAATATTGGATGCCTGTCGACCAGTATATTGGAGGGGCTGAGCACGCATGCATGCACCTTATTTATGCAAGGTTCTTCACAAAAGCATTGAGGGACATGGGCTACCTGAAATTTGACGAGCCTTTTACAAAATTGTTCAACCAGGGAATGCTTCACGGCGAGGACGGCTTTGTTATGAGCAAGTCAAGGGGCAATGTTGTCCTGCCCGAGGAAGTTTCTGAAAAATACGGCATAGACACAGCAAGATTCTTCCTTGTTTCAGTCGCTTCCCCTGAAAAAGACACTGAGTGGAGCTCTGCAGGAATTGAGGGAAGCTTTAGGCTGGTCAACAGGATAATAAAATATTTTGAAAGCGTAAAAATCGGAAAGTCAAGCAGGAAGTCAGAAAGCAAGCTTAACAGCGCAATTAAAGGAATAACAGAAGATATTGAAAATTTCAGCTATAATCTCGCCACAATCAAAATAAGGGGGCTTTTTGACGCACTTAAGCCTGAATCAAGCAAGGATACTCTCGAGAAATTCCTTAAGCTGCTGCATCCTTTCTGCCCGCACATTACAGAGGAATTGTGGGAAAAGATGGGCAACAAGCCTTTCATCAGCCTGCAAAAGTGGCCTAAGTTTGATGAAAAGAAGATTGACCTCAAGGCAGAGGCTTTGGAGGAGGTTTTGCAGGGAATTTCAGCTGACATAAAAGCGGTACAGGCGCTTGCAAAGATAACAAAACCAAAAAAAATAACGTTGATTGTAGCTTCTGAATGGAAATACGAATTTGCCAAGCAGATGAGGCATCTGTTAAAGAAAACGTTTAACACAGGAGAAATCATAAAAGGGATAATGAAAGATGAAAATCTCAGGCACCACGGAGCTGTTATTTCAAAGCTTGTCCCTAAAATAGTGAAGGATACTTCCAAATTGCCGAAAGTGGACCTTGACATGAAAACAGAGCTGAAAAACCTCAAAGAAAATGCAGATTTCTTTAGCAATGAGTCCAAGGCAAAGATTGAAATAACATCAGAAGACAAGAGCAAGGAAAAGAAGGCAGGCTCAGCAATGCCAGGAAAGCCTGCAATAATTCTTGGGTAGAACATAAGAGATAAAGCGGGCAGGCGCGCCCGAAAATGGATGCATACTTTCCCTAGCAGTTAACCCTGAATCTTCCTCGGGTCCGCTACCCTCCAAGCATCGATTATTTGAGTTAGAGCTGCTTAGTTCCCTACCTGACTCATTTCCTTAAATAGCCGATCCTGAAGGACAGACCGTCAACGTCCGACTCAGGACTGATAAGAAGAGCATACACCTCTTCCCGGACTTCAGCTCTGTTTAAAGCGCGTTAACAGTTACAGGAGAGCGCTAACCTCCCAGCCTAGCCTGCCCACTGTTTAGCATGAATTCATGCTTTTTAAAGGTTATGGAAAATTTAATATACACATTATGACTTACACATTTCTGGGGGAAAAATGCCATCAATTATATTTCTTGGAACAGGCGGGGATGAGTTTGTAGTAGGAAAACAGCTTAGGGGCTCAGGCGGAATAATCATAAAAGTGGAAGGATACCAGTTCCATCTTGACCCTGGCCCTGGCGCGCTTGTAAGGGCCCAGCAGGCAGGAATCAATCTAAGGGAAAACACAGCAGTTCTTGTCTCCCATGCGCACATAAACCACTGCAACGATGCAAATGCAGTGATAGCCTCAATGAGCCACAGCGGGTTTGATGTCAACGGAGTCCTTATCTCAAACAAGACTTTTGTGAATGGAAGCGAGGAAGCGAGAATGCCTCCGATGCTTACGGATTTTCATAGGAATTGCGTTGAAAGGATAATTGTCGCAAAGCCAAGCCAGAGAATTGGGATAGAAACTGTTGAGATACAGACCCTGAAAGCGCTTCATAAAGACCCGAACGCGCTCGGCTTCAGGTTCATAACGCCTAAATTCAATTTAGTTTACACAGGAGACACAGGATACAGCAAAGAGATTGTTGACCAGTACAAGAAAGCAGACATACTCATACTTAACCTTGTTTACCCTTCAAATGCAAAGGAAAAAGACCAGTACAACCTTAATTTTGAGGACGCTGTAAAGATCCTCCAGAAGATAAAGCCAAGGCTTGCTGTCGCAACGCATTTCGGAAAGAAGATGCTTGAGGCAAATGTTCTTGACGAGGCAAGAGAGCTCCAAAAAGCAACAGGCGTGCAGGTTCTGGCAGCAACAGAAGGGATGAGCATAAATCCTGAATCTTATTCTGCAGGCTCAAAACAAAGAACTCTCGGAACATACAAAGAGTCAAGAAAAGAGGAGATTGACGATGAGCTTGGCACAGGAATAGAGGATGAAGAATTGCCTTCGCAGGAGGAACCTCAGGAGGAGCTGCAGGCTGAGCCGGAACCTGAGGCAGAGGATGCTGAAGAAATCCCAAAAGAGGAGCAGTCAACATTAGTCATCGATGACTTTGAAGACGGCTCTAAAGAAGAGGAAGAATAATTTTTTCTAAAATAATAAGAGCAGCAAATCCAGCAAGGCATCCTATGGACAGGAAGGGCATTGCGGGGTAAAACCTGTTCTTTTTTCCCTTTAAAAGAAGTATAAGAAGCGCTGCTGCAACAAACACCGGGATAATCATTGACTTCAGCAGTCCGTACTGCACCATTATAGTGCCTGCAAAAAGCAGGGGAAAACCGACATCCCCCCCTCCGAGAACAGCAGTCTTTACCTTTACTGTCTTTACAATTTTTTTAACTTCTTTTGCTCCGGTTTCTTTTTTCTTTGTTGGCCTTATCTTGGGCATGCTGTAAGGTATAAGCATTCCTGCGAATATTTTTGCTTTTGTCTGGAACTTTGCAAGCTTTATCATGTGCTTGCTTTTCCATACAGCATACATGTCATAAATTGAGATAAGCAGGAGAAGCAAAAGCGCTGAGGGAATGTTAAGTATCGGCACAAAGATTGCTGCAAGCCCCCCATAGACAAAAAGCTCTGTGAAGTTATGCACGACAAGAGTCGGCCTGAAAATCTTAAGGTATGCAAGCAGGAAACCAAAAATAAAGGCAAATGTGCTGTTTACAAAGGCTGCAAACGATATGGTGAGGCAGATTGCAACAGCAAGAAAAAACCAGGCTCTCCAAAGAATCTCGTGCTTCATTTTGATAATCAAAAGCAGAAGCAGTGTTCCGACAACAATCGCAGTGGCAATCAGCCAGATTGATTTTGAAGGCTCAACTTTAGGCCTTTCCATTCCTACGCCGGCTATTGAAGGAAGGTTTTTGTAGGTTACATTGATTTCCCCAGTTTCTGTTACCTGCTTCTCCTCAATATACTGATTTGTAACAAACAGCCCGATTATCTGCGCGCCTAAAAACAAAGCAACTAAAATTAGTGTTACTTCAAGCGAATGCTTCATATTCTTGAAATTTGCAAATGTTTATATAAATTTATGTTTTTTATTTTTTAATGGATAACTATCTGAACTCAGCATGCCTGAGGGTTTTTGTAAAGGAAGGGGAGGATTATGAAACAATAAAGAAAAAATTGGTTTCTTTCTTTCCTTTTGACCTTGGCGAGGAAAAAATTGGCATATCTGAAAAGACAGCCACCGGCTTTGAGTCAAGAAAAATAAGGATTATTGAGGTCTGCATTTCAAAGCAAAGGCATCTCAGGAAATTCATGGGGCAGATGTTAACCAGGCTGACAAAAGAGCAAAAAGAGCTGCTGAAAAGGCAGAAACAAAGCAGGCTGGACGAAGAGCTGAACTTCTTTATCAGGTTTGACAAGGACAAAATGTGCCTGAAAGGCGAATATTTTATTACAGACTCAGGCAATTGTTTCCATCTCAGGCTTTCAGTTGCAGCATTTCCGGCAAAAAAGGATATTGCTTTGGCTGTAATTGACGAAATATTTAAATAAGCAGCAAAAAAGGAATACACTATGGCAGAAAAGTTTATTGTAACGCCCTGGGAGGTTACTGGCGATGTAGACTACAAGAGGCTGGTAAGGGAGTTCGGCATAAAAGAGATAGATGCTCATTTGCTCAAAAGAATCGAAAAAATAGCAAAAGGCTCACACCATTTCTTAAGAAGAAAAATCTTCTTTGCCCACCGGGACTTAGACTGGATACTGGACGAGTATGAAAAAGGAAATAAGTTTTTCCTTTATACAGGAAGGGCGCCGTCAGGGCACACTCATCTCGGGCATCTTGTGCCATGGATGTTTACAAAATGGCTTCAGGACAAATTTGGGGTTGAACTTTGGTTCCAGTTTCCTGATGAGGAGAAGTTTCTTTTCAAGGAAAAACTGACTTTGGAAGACACAGAGCGGTATACATATGAAAATATGCTTGATATTATTGCCCTGGGATTTAACCCGAAAAAAACAAAGTTTTTAGTGGATACAAAGAACGCAAACTTAATGTACAGGGAAGCGCTGAAAGTTGCAAAGAAAATAAATTTTTCAAATGTGAAGGCCGCATTTGGGCTGACTAATGAGACAAATATAGGGGGTATATTTTATACAGCGATGCAGGCAGTTCCAGCTTTTTTGCCGTCTGTACTTGCAGGAAAGAACATCCCCTGCCTTATTCCGCATGCAGTTGACCAGGACCCCCATTTCAGGCTTTCGAGGGATGTTGTAGGAAAACTTGGCTATTACAAGCCTGCATCAATCCAGTGCAGGTTCCTGCCGGCTCTGCAGGGAGCCACAGGCAAAATGTCTGCTTCTGAGCAGGAAACAGCAGTCTATACAATAGACGACCCTGAAACTGTCAAGCGAAAAATAAACAAGTATGCCTTTTCAGGGGGGAGAGATACTGTTGAAGAGCACAGAAAGCTGGGTGGCAAGCCGGAAATAGACGTGTCTTACCAGTGGCTGGCTTTCTTTGAGGAAGACGACAAAAAGCTTGAGAAGATATATACAGATTACAAATCAGGAAAAATGCTCACCGGCGAACTGAAGCAGATACTTATCGACAAAATCAATAAACTGCTGGCAGAGCACCAGAAAAACAGGGAAAAAGCCAAAAAGAAAATTGGCGAATATCTTGTAAAGGGCTAAAAAACTAAAAGTATAAATACCCATAAAACAAAATTAAAAAAGAGGTGATAAACTATGCCTGGAAAACCCGCTCCGCTTAACGCTACTTTTATGCTTTCAGCACTTCTGGGGTTTTTTATCTCAGTTGTCTTTGTAAGGAAGATATCTCTTTCATGGGCAGTTGCATT
>JAFGCE010000067.1 GCA_016932755.1 Candidatus Woesearchaeota archaeon | reverse complement strand
GAAGAACAAAAACTTACCCCCAATCTGTGAGATAACTGTAGACCATGAGCCTGTGTTAAGCTCAGCAACAGTTGTCATAACATTTGGCCAGACTGTTTTAACTGCGACCTGTTTTAATCCCATATATCTCAAAGGCTGAGTAATAGGGTCTTTTATTATTGTCATAAGGCTTGATTTTATGCTCATCCCTGTTATTGTTAAGATTATAGTTCCAAAAACCCATGTTGAAACTAAAAATCCAATACCAGTCCTTAACAAATTTTGTATTCTTTCTATTTTTACTAGTCCTTTGATTCCCTTGTTCAGCTCTTTTCTGTTAATCCAAACAAGCCATATAAGATACAATGCAAGAGCTCCGCCTATGACATCAAATATGTGCCACCAGCTTTGACCATGCCCCAAAGCATACAGCCCCATTGAAATTCCTGCCAATCCGAGGCACAAATATTCTTTTTTCCTGTTTTTTTCTTCAAACGCAAGGACAAAAAACATTACAGTCAAAACAGAGAAAAGAATAAGAATATTGTCGGTATCAGCAAATCCTGCAGCAGTCCTGCCAAGCAAAGCAGCATGCGTTCCAATAATTATTGAAGCAGCAAGTGCAGCAGGATAACCTCCGATTTTTTTGCCTATGAAAAATGCAGCGATTGATGCCAAAACAAAGCAGATTACAGGCATGTAGAAAGTGGCTGCCATAACAGAGGTATCTGTGAATATATTCATTATTTTGTAGTTTAAGGCTATCAAGAACGGCAAAAATTGGAAGTTAGCCATTTGCCCTTCTCTGCCATTCCTCAATGTGTACCATGGAACAGTTCCGTTGACAAGTATATTCCCAAAATGGCTATTTCTTATGTAATTCCTTGCATAGCCATACCAAAGCCACGGGTCAATTGCAAGCAAATAGGTCTGGCCGTCCTCATCCTGCAGCCTGCTTTTGAAATAAGCCGAAGTCTGTGTTATCTGGTTTTCAATAGCCTCGTTTTCGCTGCTGATAATCTCGTTAAACTGTTTCTGGATCAAGGCTTGTTTTTGCTGGTCAGGAAGGTTAGGATATTGCTGGTTGATTTGTGCGCCAATGCTTCCCTGTATACTGCTGTAGACAGTTTCCCTTGCCCAGTCGTCTGTTATCGGAAGAGAAGCAGGATATGCCCTGAAATAAATGCTGAAAAATATCGGGATTAAAATAAGGAAGAATATCTTGTTTTTCTTGATGAATGCCAACACCTTTTTGAGATTAACTGAAGATTTTTGCTCTGGTTTTGATTTGTCTTCATCATCCAGATTTTCCTTCTTTTTGAATATGTTTTTTATCTTTTTTATGTCAAATTTGATACCTTCTTCTTTTTTCCTTATCTTATTTTTTTCCTGCTTTACACTTTTTTCTTTTTGCTTAAGCTCTGATTCTTTTTTCCTGAGCTCGTTTTCCTTTTCTTTTTCCTCGTCTATCCTTTCTTCAATCTCTTCCTCTTTTTCTTCTATTTTTTCTTTCTTCTCTTCCAGTTTCTCTATTTTCCTTTCTTCTTTTTCTATTTCTTCCTCAACTTTCTTCTCTTCTTCTTCCACTTTTTGCTCACCCTTTTTGAAAAAGCTCTTTACCTTGCTCAGGTCTATTGTTACCTCTTCCTCATCAGGACTATCATCATTATTTTCTTTCAAATGATTCCTCCCCCTTCTTCTTTGAACAAAACAGACTATATTTTAAAAGTTTTCCTTTTTATAATAGAGAATTAGCCTTTCATGGCTTTTTCTGCTTCTTCAAGGTCTTTTTGCGTGTTTATGGTTATCCATCTGCCTTCATGCTTGAATGCTTTGGGTTTTATTTTTGGGAAGATATCATATTCAATGCTTCCCCTGTCCGGAAAATCAATTTTTTTGTTCAGCATGTAAACCCCGCAGCTGACCCATACATTATCAAGCACTGGCTTTTCCCTGAATTCTGAAATTATGCCGTTTTCTATTTTAGCAACTCCTGCAGGGCACCTGTATCTTGCCAAACAGACAGCATTGCTTCCCAATCCTTTTAGTTTTTTTAGGTCAATATCAGTTATATCATCCACATTAAGGCAGAAGAATTCCTCGCCTTTGATGTATTTAAGGGAGTTTTTTACTGCGCCCCCTGTTCCAAGAGGCTCGTCTTCAAAAGCATACTTTACGCTGTCGCCCAAATGCTCTTTTATTTTTTCCCGCTTGTGCCCGCAGGCAAGAACTATGTTGTCAACACCATATTTTTTGAGCCATTCTATCTGATAGTCTATAATCGGCTTTCCGTTAATCGGAACCAGTGCTTTCGGCAGCTCCTCCCCAATCTTTCCGAGCCTTTTACCGCTTCCCCCGCAGAGAATTACAGCTTCTTTTGCCATTGTTTTTTGGAGGTTTGATTTACATTATAAATTTTGTGATTAGAACAGGTATTTTGCAAAGTAAACAAGCCTTGGTTCGCTTATTAACAGCTTTAGCATGAAATTCATGGGGTAATCCCTGTCATGCTTCTGCAGTATCATATTATTCTTTTTTTTGCTGAAAAGCTCTATCAGATACTGCCAGTCAGATTCACTGAATTTATCCATCATTTTCCTCATTTTCAGATGGAGCCATAAGTCTTTGCCAAGCCTTTTCCTCCACTCTTTTTCATAATCTTTCTTGTTTATTATTGAATCTGCAAGAGCTTCTGCTGCTGTCAGGCTCTGGATAATCCCTCCGCCGGTTGTTGCTTTCACCTGCCCAGCTGCATCTCCTACAAGATAAATGTGGTTTTTTCTTGTTTGCTGTCCTGGATTGTAGACCGGAACTATTCCTGTCTGGTATCCTATTATCTTGTTCTTGGGTATTTTCTTTTTCAGGAAATTTTCAAAGACGGTTTTTGCATTTTCTTTTCCTAAAATCCCTATCCTGACTGTCTCCCTGTTTTCTGGAACAACCCATCCAAATGTTCCTATGTTCGGGTAGAACTCAACTATGTTGTCATTGTCCAATCTGGCTCTTGCCTGAAACCCAAACCAATACTCTCTCTTTTTTAGCATATTGTTTACTTTTGCAACCCTTGATAATGGGCCGTCTGCACCGATTATAATCTCTGATTTTGATGTTTTTTTTGAGGTGATCACATTTTTGCCTTCATTCCCTATGAATTTATGGTCTGTGTAGATTTTTGCTCCTGCATCAACTGCTTTCTCTGCAAGATAACTGTCAAATCTTTCCCTGTCTAATATTATATTTTCATTTCTCAGCTTAATGTCAACAAAGTTTTTCCTTGAAAAGATTCTCGCTTTTGCTACCCTGTTTGTTATGCATGATTTTGGGGGCTTGACTATGCTATTAATAGAAGAAGTAACGATTCCTGTGCACTGAACAGGGTTTCCTATCTCCTTGTGCTCTTCAAAAACAGAGACTCTTTCCCCTGCTTTTGAAAGCAGATAGGCTGAATAGCACCCCGATGGTCCTGCTCCAATGACTGAAATCATGAATTAAGGTTCGCCGAATATGTATATAATCTTTTTTGTTACAATTTGTTACTCAAGAGTAAGTATTCACCAAAAGCTTTAAATACCACCAATATATCACCCACCAAAGAGTAGTACTATAATATAGTGTACTGGGGGTTTTAGAATGAAAGGTCGAATGATACTCATTGGGGGCATGGCTTTTTTGCTGCCAGCATGCGCAGCCCCTGTTTTAGATGCACAGGACAATCAAAATGTACAGAATGTGCATGCTGAAGTAATTAATTCTGAAAATAAGGCTAAAATCCAAAATCCTGAACAAAAAAAGGAAGCTAAACTAGAAGAGGCTCCTGAAAACTACAAAAGGGCAGGGCTTGAAAACTGGTGGATTGCTGAACAAAAGAGAAGAAGGGAAAACGACAGGACAATCGGATGGAGTGAAGAAAACTCTTTATGGAGAATAAGTGAAAACCAGAGGTTTGATTTGAGGGCTGATGCGTCTCTTACAACAGACATGTGGAGAGTAAGCGAGTCACTTGATTACAAGCTAAGGCTCCTTAATGATTTTTATCTGAATGCTTTTGTAAAAAATGTTAACAAATCTTCCCAAAGAGGGGACTATCCTGACCTAAAAATCAATGAGCAGGATTTTACTTTGGGGCTTACAAAATATTTTGATTTGGATGATGTTGTACTAAGGACAGGAGCTAATTTCAAGCTTGTTGATGTTAAACAGATTGACGGCGGGTTTTATCCTGACAGAATTGTTGTGCCAATGCTTGAATTAGAGGTTGGAGCAAGGCACCTGCCTACAGGATTGACAGCCATGCTTTCATACGCTCCTTTCATCAGCGGGGAATATGAGATGAATGATGTTGATAACGATGTTGACGGCCATAAATTCGGGCTCCTTGTTGAGATGAACCGCCCTAACTCCCCATGGTTCGGCGGAGTTGAATACCAGAAGATGCTGAAAAAATACGAGGGAGCATTTGATGTTACCGAATCAACTACAGTCCCATACTTCGGTACAGAAGGAATCCCTGGAATAGACAGGCTTTCTTTTGGAATTCCGATAGCAGTTTCAGACAGCAGCAGCTCAGGGCGTAATGTGAGAGTAGGAGTAGAGGCAAAGAGCAGGTGGAGATTCAGAAACGGCGTGTATGTGGATGCCGGGTTTTTGGTTAGGGAAGCTTCAGAGGAGAACAAGGAAGCAGGAAAGGATGTTGAAACAGGATTTACAGTCGGTGTAGGAGTGAAATTTTAGTTACTACTTTGAAATACTAACCAAGGCAAAACATTTATATAACACCGGGAATTACCATTTTGATATTAATTATTCAAAATTAACAAAAAATATCGGGGGTAAAGAAAAATGAAAATTGTCAAACCACTAATTGCGATTACAGCAGCAGGAGCTGTTCTTTATACAGCAGGCTGTGCACCAGTCAAAATCCAGAATTTTGAGAAGGCTGTTGCTGAATCTTTCGAGATGATGCAGAATCCTGAAGCTAAAAAAGTTCAGGCTGATGCAGCAGGCAACCCTGTTGCTGCTGCAGAAAATCTGCTGATTGACACAGTTGTATTCTACAAGGGAAATGTTGCAAGCGACGGAGTCATAAACAGCGAAGGAGATTCAGCTGAACTTTCAGATTTGATGAGGAGAGCAGCAGCACTTAAGATTAATCCGGCTGTTAAAGGAATGAAAAATGACTCCTATACAAGGCAATGCCTGGATGCTGTAGAGAAAATTGCATCAAAACTTGCTGAAAACTACCAATCAGGTGTTGATGATAATGTATTGTTTATAGTTGCAGTTGACGCTCTTGGAGAAGGCATTGGAAAGCAGAATTATGGATGGAGAAACCCAAGAGGAGGTTATGTTGTTAAAGGCTCAATTGAAGACGCTAAATACGCAATCTGGGCTTCACTATGCACTGAAAATTCAGGCAGCGGAAGGGAATACCCTATTGAAAAGAAAATTGAGAGGCTAAAGACAGATAAGAAATATGCAGGGGACCACAAGGCACAGGAAGCACAGGCAGACGCTATTGTGAAACAGATTCAGGAAAAAGCAGTTACTTCAGACCCAAGGCCTTTGACAAGCACAGAAGCAAGAAACAAATACGGAACGCATTTGAGCGGAAGGCAAGCAGTGGCATTGATTAGTGCTCTCAGCAATCCTGCAGACAGGGACTGGCAGACACAGGGAATACAGAAATTGTTCAGCGATGCTCCTGGAGATGACAGGAAAATGGTAGGTCAGGAAGAAGGCATCGGAGTTATTGCAATTGTGACAGGCGCAGAGCTAAAAAAGAGCTACAGAGAAGAGCTTGACAAGATGGTAGAAGCAGCAGGAAAGTATGTGCAGCGCCAAAAGAAATGATTTTTTGATTTGATTAATAATTTTATAATACAATTATATGATATAACCAAAAAATGAAAATAACCGAAACAGCAATTCTCGCAATTCTTGTAATTTTTTCATTAGTTGCAGCACCAGTTGTTTTTGGAGATGATTTCGGCTGGACTGACGACTGGG
>JAFGCE010000066.1 GCA_016932755.1 Candidatus Woesearchaeota archaeon | reverse complement strand
TATTTTTTATTTTTTTAATTAGTTTTTTTCTAAAATGGTATCACGGCAAATCTTTGATGAATTCAAGAGAATGAACCAGCAGAAGGCAGATGAATGCCCTGAAAACGGAGGTTCTGAGCAGTTTGCCCATCCTGATTTTCCTGGTATTGTAATGTGCCGGCTCACAATAGATTATGACTGCCCAAGAGCACCGCGAAAAAACCCGGTAGATATAACATGCCCTCATCTCGGAAATGAAGACATGAGGATATCGCCTGACGACCCTGCAACAAAGATTTACTACTGCCCCTGCTATCTGCCAAAGAAATAAAATAAAATCTTTCCGGATTTTCTTTGTAAAGCCATATTAAAACCAGAAACACCCATACTTCTATGAAAAAAGTTTTCATATGGATTGTCTGCTGGGTCTGCATCACAGAGATAGCGTCTGCTTCTGTTGTAATAAGCCAGGTTCTTTACAATCCCCTAAACAGCGAATCCGGAGGAGAGGCTGTAGAGATTCACAACAATGGAAACGAGGATATAGCCATAAGCGGATGGGTTTTGGCAACAGAATCCACAATGAATGATGCAGTAATACCTGAAAACACAATAATATGCCCTGGCTGTTATTACCTGATTGCAGACAGTGGATGGAACGAGTCAAAAGACAGCCAAAGCTGGCCTGATGCTGACCTGGAAGAGCCTATCACAATGTCAAATACAGATTCAGGTGTTGCACTTACTAAGAATGGCTCAATAGTTGATGCTGTCGGATGGGGGAATCCGGATGAGATTAATGACGGATTGTTTGAGGGAACTCCTGCAAATAATGCAGAAGAAGGAAAGTCTCTGCTTAGGGAAGGAGACACAAACAACAATATTGATGATTTTATTGAAGCAGAGCCTTTCTTCAGGAGCAGCTCTGACTTGGGCACAGGAAAAGACTCTGAAGAGATAGGAATCAGCTTTGAAGTTTTAAACGCAACAGCACAAATACCTGCCACAATTGACCTGGTAAACATAAGCGAGGGAAGAATCATAAATCCTGTTCCTGGAGGCGCAGCTGAAATAACAGTAAATGCCCAGATAACCGGGCAGGACATTAACAAGGTGACAGCCACTTTAGCGGGGGAAACTGCTGTCCTGAGCAAGGCAAAAGAGGTGAATGCCACTACCTCTGTTTTCTCGGGTGCTCTTAGCTTGGAACATTACATGCCTCCGGGAGAATATTCAATAGAAATCAATGCTGATGGTGAAAAAGCAGAAATAAGCTTTGAGTACGAAGAATTGGTTGCAATTCAGATAGACAAGGAAACTCTTGATTTTGGAAAGATTGAGGCGGGAAAAGACTATGTTTCCGAAGTAAGGATAAGGAATATCGGGAACAAGGTTGTTGACATAGGGTTAAAAGGGGATTTTGACTGCAACTGTTTGTATTACAGCTTTGGAAGCGATTTTAGCATGCTGACATCAAATACAATAATAAAGAACACAAACCTTGATTATGGCAATTATTCAGAAACAGCATTAAAGCTAAAGCTCTCTGCTTCAGGTGGCATAACAAGCGGTGAGCATGAAGGAATCGTCGAGATAACAGCAGTCGGCTCTGAGAATTAGTCTTTTTTATTCCTGAACCTAATAAAGCAGCTCTTCTTTATCCAGCAGTGCTCGCACTGGTCGTGCTGCTCGTATTTTTCGCCAAAACACGGGTCGTTCACATACTTAACATATTTTATCTGCATCTTCACTCCAAAAAAACATTAATAATAAGATATAGAAATATATAAACCTTTGGGGTAAAAAGTGAAATTATTTCTTTTTTGGCGCAATTCTTCGCTCTATTATGTGCTGCATCTTGTTTACAAAGTCGCTTGCTTCCTTATAGTATTTTTCATACTGCTGTCCTGAAATCTCCTGTATCTCCCTGTGGGTTATATTCTTTGAAAGCTCGTAAAAGAAATCCATTACATCTGCGTATCTTTTTGGGATTAAGCCGGGCTTTACCATCTTCTGCCTCATCATTGAAGCGACTTTCGAAGGAGCAGGCGGGACTTCGCCAAGCCTCATCAAAGCTGCGTGGGCTGCATCTATGACAGCCCAGTAAAGGTCAAGCGCTGCCTGAAGCACATGCCATTTTGAGTTCAAAAGTGTGGCAGGAGCTCTTGAGAAATAAACCCAGACGCTTTCTTCTGTAGGCCTTATCCTTCCCTGGAAAAGCAGAACCTGCAGCGGCTCGAAAAATCCGGTGTCATACAAAGGAATTCCGTCTCTTAGTATGTTTATCACGATAGGGTCTCCGCCTCTTACAAAGTCCCAGAAGGTAGTCATTTTTAATGTCGTGACATGAAGCCTTCTGCTTGTTCCTGCAGCAACCCTTTCTGTGATTACCCTGTAAGCCTCCACAACTTCAGGGCTTACAATAAGAGTCAGGTCATTAACAACAAGCAGCACATCAATATCTTTTTCATATTGTGTTTTTTCCTCCCTTCCGACACTTCCAAACAAAACACCTGCCCTCAAGAAATCGCCAAGCTCTTTTTGCAGCCTTTCAACAAATCTTTCTGCTGTTTTATAGTCCTCTCCGGGATATTTAGGAATATTGTGGTGCTTTCTCTGCTTAATCTTGAATTCCATTCTAAAACCCCTTTTTCATTGTAAAATCCGCAAACTTGTTTTAAATAGTTTTGTGACTACTATTGAAAAGTGTTGGCGTATCAGCCCATAGTGTATTTGGTTATTGGAACGCTGCTTATCCAGTAAGTTTTTCCTTTCTTCATGCTGTCAGGCATGTAAATCATGTTGTAAACAAAAAGAACCCCCTTCATCTCTTTCCTGAGCTTTTTCTCAAGCCCTTTGTTGAATGATTTGTCAGGATTGATGAACAGGATATCATATTTTGACAGGTCGTGCTTCAAAAAATCGCCTTTTACCAGCTCTGCCTTCAGCTTAAGCCTGTCCCTTATCTCAACTGCTTTCCTGTGCAAATCATCATCAAACTCTATTCCTGCTGATTTTGTGAATAATGATGCTATTAATGCAACCTTGCCGTCCCCGCTTCCCAGGTCTATAAAATGCCTGAAATTCTGCAGCTTTATTTTCCTGAAAAACTCAAAAACATCCTCTGAAACAGACGCTCCCCAGAAACCGGCATCTGTATCTCCCATTGGAAGCTGCCCTTTTCTCAGCAGCGAATTGTAGAAAAGGTCATACTCTTTCTTTATCTGCTGGAATTTTTGTTCCATTTCCAAAAATAAAGATTTAAATATATTTATAGTTTATGCATGCCTGATGAAGAAAAAAGAAGGCAGGGGAAAAAAGCAGGCGCGCAGGCAGGCTGACAGGGAGCTCGAAAAAAGGGTTGAAGAGGAGCAGAAAAAGCTTCTCAAGAAAAATCCAAATTCTGAAAAGCAGAAGAAGGCAGAAAAAAAAGACAAGGAGCTTTCTGACAAGGTTGAGCCAAAAAAGAAGGAAGGCAAAGAGGAAAGCGTCCATAAAAAGATGGACTACCAGAGATTTCTCGAGCAGCAGATGGTCAAGCTTGACTATGCCGCCATGTTCGGCTATCTCGGCAATCTCAAAAAAAGGGTTTATGAATACAGCGCTTCTGAAAATAATGTAAAAACAGTCTACAAAAAAGAAGAGACCCTTGCAAGGGAAAGGATACTTTTTTACATAGATGAAAGCAAGATGGACCAAATTATGGGCATTACAAGGTCGTGGGCGCTGAGCGAGGAAAGGGAAGCCTACAAATGGTGGAGGGTTTTCAATACGAATATGGCTTACCTGCTTTTTGACTTAAGCATGACCTGAAAATTTCAGTGAGAAGTCTTTTCTTTCTTTATTCCATCGGAACCTGGCTCCAAAGCGTCCAGTCGTTTGACGGCGAGTAAGAGCCGAATATGAATTTTGGCGGATATGTCTGGCCGAAATAGCCTCCCCTTACATCTGTCCACATCCTTGAGCCTGGGGCGCCTCCTGCATATCCTGACTGTATCGGGCTTCCGAACGCGCTCCATGTCTCTATAAGAATCCTGCCTGGAGTGAATCTCTCTTCTTCATATGCCTCTGAGTTGATAAATCCTTTATACCCTTTCTGCCTCAGCTTTTTTATTGCAGCCACAACAGGAAGGTCTCCCTGTCCTGCAGGAAGATGCTGATGCCCGCCCCCTATGCTGTCAACAAGGTGTATGTTGCCTAATATGTTTTCTTTGGCAAGCTTGTCTATCTCGTCCATGTACCAGTCATTGAACCTTTTCCTTCTGCTCTCTTCTGTCTCTCCTGCCTTCGGCTTGAAGTGCTTCCACCACATTCCAAGATGCTGTGTGTCAAGCGTTGCCTTTATGTGCTTTTTTGCAAGCTCTTCAGCCTTGTCCCTGCTCATCCCCGCAAAATCAGGATTTGGCACCATTATCGGCTTTCCTTTTTCATCCTTTCTTCCTGAGGGGTCTTCAACATATTTCTCAGTAAGCTTGTTTACCATTTCTTTCCTTGCGCCTTTTACAAGCTCAATAAGCTCTTCAGGGTGGCTTCCGAATCCCATCTCAGGAAAAATATTCTCAGGAGCTACAAAAACATCCTTGTTTACATGAGGATTGTGCTGGGATTCCTTCATTGCATACAGCCCTGCCTCTGCAAAGCTCTGCAGCGACTTCTTTTTTGCATATTTTGAAATCGAGACAGCGTGCTGCTTCATCTCTTCCTGCTCCCTTGCCTGCTGCATCTGCGAGGTTGCCATGTCCTTTGAAGACTCTATATTTTTCCTTGCATCCCACAGCTGCTCCTTCAGGATTTCAGAAGGAAGCATTTTTTCCCTGCCTACAAGCCTTCCGTCAGCATACCTAGTTATTGCCTCCATCCTCATAACAGCAAGGTCCTTGGGGCTTGCATTCTTTTCAAGATGCTCATAATATTTCAGCGCACTCTTGATTTTTTCAACAGCCTCAAGCTGCTCCTTTACCCTTACTCCGTAATTAAGAGCCCATCCTTTTGCAACACCTATGTTGCTTTCAAGCTGAGCCTGCAGGAATGACTCTTCAGGCGTCACCCTTTCATCGCCTACAGGGTCCCTGCCGTGCTGCATTCTAAACATATCATTCCTTTCTTTTGCCTCTTTCTCAAAATCCTGCCAGGTCATTCTTTTTGTTTCAAAAATTCCCTTGTCTGAGTCGTATTTCGGCACCCTCTCCTCAAATTGTTCAACTTTCCTTCCCTCATAATCAATATAGTCGCCTGGCTTGACTGTTTTGCCGTTGTCATCAACATATGACTCTTTTCCCTCATGCCTGTTCCAGTTAGGCCTGTAGACAACCTGGTTTCTCCTGACTTCCGAGATAACTCTTCCTGTCCTGTCGTCAACAAGGTGCATTACTGTCTTTTCAGGCTCTTCGTCATAGCTTATGAACGAGTCCTTCCATTTGCCTTCCTTGTTCCAGCTTGCGTCAAAAATAGGCCTGTGGTATTCTCCTGTGTGGACAACAACAGCCCCTCCCTGGGCAGCGTCAGCCGCGAACTTGATTGCTTTCTTCACCTCGTCAAGCTCTATTTTCCTGTGCTCGTCGCTGAAATTTCCCTGCTGGGGGTTGAATCCTGAAAGGTTTCCGACTGCTGTCGGAGTGTGCACTGATGTAAGAAGAACTTCGTTTGCTTTTGCAAGCTCCCTTATCGCCTCCCTTGCTTCCTTTCCATAGCTCTCAGCTCCGACAGGCTCGCCTCCTCCGCCCATTTGGGTCTGAAGCTCGATTGTGCCTGTACCTGCCCTTATTGCTGCAGTTGCTGTCTGGATTAGGTTGCCGAACCTGCCTCCCTCTGTGACAGTCTGGCCGAGCTGGCTTACCGGTATTATGGGCTCCTCTATGTTTGCCTGCGGCTTTACCTCAGGCATTGTGTTTCCCATATAATCCCTGTCCATGGGATGGTAGTAAGCTGTCCTGAACTCAACCATATTATCTTCCTCTTAGGTATTTGATTATGCTTTTTGCAGAGCCGAACTGCTCTTCAGCCTCTTCTGTCGGAGACCTGTAATGGCCTCCAAATGCCTCGTCTTTTTTCCTTGTCGCGACATCAAGGGCGTACAACTTTGCCTGGTCAACCTGTCCTGTTTCATAAAACTCATTCTTGAGCTCTTTTGCCATTTCATACAGCTGTGTCGGCTGCTCAGCAGCAAGCTGCTCTCCGTACTGCCTCTGCTGTTCCAGCTGCTCCTGGCTCAGGTTTTTCTGCTCTTTCCAGACAGCCTCTTCAAGCGTTGACTCTTCTGTTTTCTTTTTTGATGAAACCTTTTCCTCAGGATGTGATTTCAGCTTTGAATCCTGGTATCTTTTTGTTGCAAATACTTCCCTTTCTTCCTGCGTGAAAAGCTCGCCTATGTCAACAGCCTTCATCTGGGGGACAGGTATTTCCTGCTTTATCTTTTCCTCCCTCTCAAGCTCAACAACAGACTCTTTCATGAGCTTTTCCGCCTCTTCTATTTCCTTTCTTCTCTCACCCTCAAGCTTTTTCAGCCGTTTAATTCTTTCTTCAGGTGAAAGCTTCTTGATTTCATCAATTTCTGCCATGAAATATTATTATGAATCCGGTTTTATAAAGATAATGCTCACCAGGTAACCATTCCGTGGGCTTTCTTGAAGTTCTTGTAGCTTATCCACATAAGAGGCTTTGTTGCCTTTATTGCGTTTGACTTTTCCTTGTCCTGCTTGAACTTGTCAGGCTTTTTCGGCTTCTCAGGCTTCTTCGGCTTCTTTGGGGAAAGCAGCCCGAATAATCTCGGCTTTGGAGGCTCCTCTTTCTGTGCAGCTCCAGGCATTTCCCCAACATCCTCCCCAGCCTCCTTGAGGTATTTCATCATGTCTTCTCCCAAGGCATCCATCGCAGCCTTTACAGAAGAGTCAACTGTTGACAAAAGCTCAAAGTCCTCATGCGCTTTCATTGCCTTGTAGTTTTCAATGTCCTCCTCATTCCATGCGTAAAGGCGCCAGGTTACCTTAGTCTCTCCGACGTGGATTGGTCCTCTCTGATAGCCTTCCTGCTGGTAGCTCAGGCTCGGCCTTGTCCTGTAGTCAAAATGAAGCAAAACACATCCGAAGTATTCCTTGTTTCCCTCGGGAATGTATCTTCCGAGTATCTCTATCTCAACCATGCTTCCCTCAAATGCTGAAACAAGGTCAACTGTGTCTGCTTTTGAGCCTTCAAGCTCAAGCCTTCTTATGTTCCTCAGGTATGGCTTTACCCATGTCATGTACATCTTTATTACATCATAGTGCTGCCTGAGGTATTTTATAGTGAATGTTTTCCTTACCTGCAGCTCCTTGTAGGTTGAATCCTTCCATTCAATGAACTGCCTCAGCTTTCTTTTCAAAACTTCCTTGACTTTCCTGTTGAATTCAAGAGCGTCAACCATCTCGTCAACCTGCCTTGGCGACATAGGATGTATTGCATAAAACAGGTCAGGCAGTGTCGTGAACTGGAGCTCCCTTGCAAGCCCGTAAACAGATGCAGGGTTTTTTGAGCCTCCTTCAACCATGTCAACCCATATTCCTTTCAGTGTTATCTCTGCGCTTGTCCTGCTCTTGCTGCTTGTGTCATAGCTGTCCTTGTAATAACCCAGCCTTTCGTCAATAATCCTGAGCTCCCTCACAAGCTGGAACAGGTCCTTGATCATCTTGCCTATTGTTGCAAGGAACTGCGTGACCTTGTCCTGCTGAAGCCCGACTCTCTGCTGTGCAACTCCGAAGAATGCAGAGTGCTCCGAGGCTGCGAATACATCAGTAATCTTGTCTATCTGAAGGAATCCAAGGTCATACCTGAGGTAGTTGATAAGCCAGAAATAGCATTCCTCTATTGAGTTCTGGAAGCTTTCATAAACTATCCTGTACCTTCTTTTTGGCGGAGGAAAGTCAGTTTCCATTACCTGGTCTTTTCCAAGCTCAAACTGCTCCTTTCCGTACTTCTTGAAGTACTTATCCTTTGTCATAACCTCTTTTTTTGCTTCAGCCATAATCAGCCTCTTTTTTATTTTCAGTTTTTTGCTTTTTTATAGTTTTCTAATTTTTTTTCGCGATTACAACAACAAAACCGATATTCTGGACAAGCGTGCTGTTTGTTTTTTCAGCCACCTTTTTTGCAACTTCCTTTTTGTCCTCCCTTCCTATAAAGCTCTTTAGTATCTTTACCTTGATAATTCCCTTCTGGTCAAGCTGTTTCTTTATTTCAGCCAGTACAGTGTCTGTCAGCCCTGACTTGCCTATCCTTACAACAGGCTCAAGCGCCATTGCCTTTGCCCTAAGTTCTTTTGTATCTTCCATTTTAGCCTGATACTGCAATAAAACCTACGAGTATAAAAATCATGCCTATTTGGATAATCTGTGCATTGTTCATTTTAGTGCCTGTGGTGAGATTTTTCAGGATGCTCATGCCCTAATCCTTTTCTTTCGTGAAGCTCTTTTATGTGCTTTATCTTTTCCTCAAGCAGCTTCTTTATGTCAATTGACACGTCCTGAAGCAGGAATGAAACCCTTTCCCCTCCCAGGAAATGAGGCAGTATCACATAGTCAGCCCCTGCATCATACAGCTTGAGCGCTTCATCAACCTTGTTTGCTGTGAATATAAGGACTGCCTTCTTGTTCTGCTCCCTAACCTGCTTCAAAAGGAACAGGTTTGTGTCTATTTGAGGGAAGGTTGTTATTATCATGCCTGCATCCTTTATGTTTACTCTTTCGAGTATTTCTGCATCCCCAACATCCCCATACATTGAAGGAACCTTTTGGTTTATCAGCCTCCTCAGGATGTCAGGATTAAAGTCAATAACAAATACTTTTTTCTTGATTTTCTGGAGTGTTTTCAGTATGCTGTAGCCAAGCCTGTCGCACCCTACCAGGATTACATCATACTTTTTTTCCTCTGCCTGGTAGCCTATGTGCCTCTCCCTCCCTATTTTTTCAAATAATTTTAGGGGGTATGCAAGAAGCTTGTAAAGCGCGTTGTCATATCTTATTGCATAAGCTGATGTTGTCATTGTAACAAGCGCAAGAAGTACTGTTATGGTGAATATTTCCTGGGTTACATGCCCCAGAATCAGCCCCTGCGCAACTATAATCAGCCCAAACTCAGATATCTGTGTCAGAGAGACTGCTGAAAGGAATGAAACCTTGGTTGGATAGCCGAAAAAGTTTGTGAATATTATTGAGATGATTGGCCTGATTAGCACAACAAACCCGAAAAGGAACGCTACAGGGACTATAACCTGCCTGACAGACGGCAGCATAAGCTCTGCTCCAAGCGAAACAAAGAACAGGGTTGCGAAAAAATCCCTCAGCGGAATAACCCTTGATATAATCTGGAAGTTGTATGGAAGATTGGCAAGTGCAAGCCCTGCAACAAAACCCCCTATTGCAATTGAAAAACCAAGATGCACAGAAAGAAGCGCTGCCAGGAAGCAGACTGTGATTGAGACAAGGAAAAGAAGCTCTTTTGATGTTGCTGCAAACTTGAAAACTGATGGGAATATGTATTTGCTTCCGATAAGAGCCAGCACTATAAGCCCTATGCCCTCAATCAGTGAAATCAAAAGCAGTGTCGGTGTGAATGTTTCTATTGATGAAAGGACTGACATGGCAACAATTGCCAGTATGTCCTGCATAAGAAGAATGCCTACCATAATCCTTCCGTGGAGCGTGTCAATCTCCCTGTTGTCTGAAATAAGCTTAATCACAACCAAGGTTGAGCTGAATGCAACAACAAGCGCTATGTATGCTGCCGGCAGGCTCCTGAATCCAAGATGCAGAGCGATTAGCAGTCCGCCGCAGAACGAAAGAAGCGTGATAATTGTTCCCCCTACTGACGAGACAAGACCGATTGTCTTTATCCTGCTGAAATCAAGCTCCAGCCCGACAACAAAAAGAAGGAATGCAATCCCGATTTCAGAGAATATTTGTATTGTCTCTATATCTGTAACAAGCCCAAGCCCGTACGGACCGATTAAAAGCCCGGTGATTATGTAAGCAGGAATAAGGGGCTGCCTCATAAGCCCAAGGAGGTATGCTCCTGCAGTTGCTATGCTTATCATTACTGCTATGTCCAGCAACACTCCGTTTACCATCTATCAAAACCTCTTTTTCTTTTGTATTTTCTTCAAATCTTCAACTAAGTCTGATGCTATGAAGCTGTAACCTTTTTTCTTTTTCAGCTGGTCTCCGAGCTTTCCGTTGATGAATGCAGCAATTCTTGCAGATTCAAATTTAGGGTATTTCTGAGCCAAGAAACCCAAAGCAAGCCCTGCCAAAACATCCCCTGTCCCTCCGACAGTCATTCCCTCGTTTCCTGTCCTGTTGAGGCTTGTCCTGTTTTTTGAGATAATCTTGTCAACATGCCCCTTGATGATAAAGACGTTGTCGCCAATCTTTTTTTGGAGCTCTTTTTCTTTTATATTTGAGTTCTTTAAGAGAATCTCAAGCTCTTTCTTATGCGGGGTAAGGATTGCGTTTTTTGCGTCCTGAATCTTTACTGCCTTAACTCCGTCTGCATCTATAACCAAAGGCTTGTTTATTTTTTTGACAACCTGCTTTACAAAATCATCTGATTTTCTTCCGATTCCGTTTCCAATCAATACAGCATCAAACTGTTTTGCTAATTTTAAGACAGGATTAACATGCTTTTTTGTGAAATGGGTTCCCCTGAATTTTTTTACAACCAAATCAGGGGACAATGACTGCACAGCCCATCCGACTTTTTCAGGCGCTGCAATTGTAACCCAGTCTATTCCTGTCCTTAAGGCAGCCAAGCCAGCCAAAGCAAGGCAGCCTGCATAATCCTCAGAACCGCCTATGATTAATGCTTCTCCGTTCTGGCCTTTATGGCTTGTTTTTTTTCTTTTTTTCAGCTTTATCTTCATTTTTCAGTCTAAGTAAAAAACCATCTTTGTGCTTCTCGAAATCCAACTCCATCCCCTTTTCCAGTTTTTCATAATCAGCAAGAATTTTAGGGAT
>JAFGCE010000005.1 GCA_016932755.1 Candidatus Woesearchaeota archaeon | reverse complement strand
CCCATGCATTTTGCACAATAGAGTCAAAAACTTTCCTGTCAGGGTTTTTCATGAACTTGTCAGAAATTCCGGCAGATAAATTAAAATTAGGAAACCCCCCCATCTCCTTTGCATTTACAAACTTGAGTATGTCAGGATGCTCAACATTGAGAATTCCCATGTTAGCCCCCCTTCTTCTGCCGCCCTGCTTGATAACATCAGTCGCAACATCAAAAATTTTCATGAAAGAGACAGGCCCTGACGCAATTCCCTTTGATGTTTTCACAATGCTTCCTTCAGCCCTTAACTTTGAAAATGAAAAACCAACTCCTCCGCCTGATTGATGGATAAGAGCCATGTTCTTGAGAGCATCAAAAATGCTTTCCATTGAATCCTCAATCGGAAGCACAAAGCACGCAGACAGCTGCCCCATTGAAGTCCCTGCATTCATGAGAGTAGGGGAGTTAGGCAGAAAATCCAAAGCCATCATGACATCAAGGAATTTTTTCTCTGATTTCCCGCTGTCATGCCCGTATTTCAGGTCAGCTTTCGCAACCTCTTTTGCAACCCTCCTGAACATTGCTTCAGGAGTCTCAACTATCTTTCCTTTGGCATTCTTCAGAAGGTATCTTTTTTCCAGTACAGCCTTTGCTGTCTTGCTTAGTTTCATTTTTTTGAAGCCAAATATCTTGCAGCCTTGATTAAAGCCATGCAGCCCTGTCCTGCTGCTATGATATACTGGTATTCATGCCCAGATGCGCAGTCTCCTGCAGCAAACACCCCTGCCGCTGTTGTGTGCGTTGTGCAGTCAATTATTATGTGGCCGTGCTCATCCAAATCCAAAAATCCCTTTACAAAATCAGTATTTGGAACTCTTCCAATCTCAACAAACACGCCTTCTATTTTCAGCTCCCTAGTTTTTCCATTCTGTGAATACCTCAGCCCTGAAACCATTTTTCCGTCCCCTAAAATCTCTGTTGTTTTTGCGTTTGTGATAACCTCAACCATGTCGCTTGCATTAATCCTTTCCTGCAGGTATTCATGGGCAGTAAATTCCTTTCCGATATTCAAAACATAAATTTTCCTTGCAATCTTCATAAGAAAGTCAGCAGACTCAAGAGCTGCATTGCCTGCTCCGACAACAGCAACATCCTTTCCCTTGAAAAGAGGCCCGTCGCATATTGCGCAGTATGTAACCCCCATGTTCTTATACTCTCTTTCTCCGGGAACACCAAGCTTTCTCGGCCCTGCCCCTGTTGCGATTATAACAGTCTTTGTCTCATACTCTCCTTTATTAGTCACAACCTTGAAATTATCCCCAGCCTTCTCTATTTTAGAGGCAGTCTCGGATTTTACCTCAACCTTGTTGAACTTGAGCTGTTTTTCCATCTTTGAGCTAAACTCAGCTCCTGTTGTCTTTTTTATTCCGGGATAGTTCAGCACTTCGCCAGACTCCATGAACTGCCCGCCCAATCTAGAAGCAATAATCACAAAATCCATTCGTTTTCTTGAAGCATAGATTGCAGCAGTCATTCCTGCAATTCCAGCTCCGATAATCACAGTGTCAAGCATCCTATCACCTTACAGAATTATCCTGTTATTGATTATTTAAATGTTTTGCTGGGAATCAGAGCCTGCCTTTCTTGAGCAGGTCATCGATTTCTTTTGTAGTTTTCTCAAGCTCCTTCACTCCGGGGTCTTTCGGCTTGAGCTTGTCAAGGATTTTCGGCTTTCCTATGTGCGCAATCTCTGCTCCGTATTTTGCTATAAGTATGAAAAATCCTGCAAACACAATTACAATTATGAACAATACTATAACAGGAACAGCCTCCCCCAGCTTTTCCCTGAATGCAGTCCTGTTTCCGGCTGAAGCGCTTGCATCAACAGGCATTTCTGTTGCTGCAGAAGCCTCCTGAACACCAAGATTTTCCTCGCCAGCAGCAGCCTCAGCCCCTTCTGAGCAGGACTGCTCAAGAAGTGGGATTCTGTCATATGTTCCGCATGCGCTTAGGTCAACACAGTCCCTTGTCTGCATTCCACCTGAACATGAAGCCCATGGCTCGCATATCCAGTCCTCAACGCATTCGCCTGCAACACATGCTTCATCCTCGCAAACACCATCGCAGTCAATCCAGCCCCATACCCAGCATCCTGTCCTGATATCAAACTCGCACCATCTTAAAGTGTTATAGTCAGCGCATTCTATCTGCCCGTTGCTGCACTCGTTTGAGCAGCTTGAGCCTCCTCCGCCTCCTGAACTTGTTGAAACAGAAACTGTGAACTCTATATGCTTTGATGTTGTCATCTTGTTGCCTTGCCTGTCCTTGCATTTTGCATAATAATCATAATCTCCGTTTGCAAGAGTGTCAAGCGTGTGCCTTGAATAAGTGCTGTTTGTTATGTCAAACTCGTCAGTCAAATCGTCATAGGAATCATCGCTGTCATCAAACCTGCATATTGCAGGCTCGTTTGTGTAAATTTTCAAAGTAGGAGTGTTATCTGATATTGTTCCTGAAGGGTCTGAATCTGTCACAACAGGAGCAGTCACATCATTTACTGTGAAGTTTATCCAGATGCTTTTTGTGTTTGAATAGTTGTCTGTGCAGTTCAGTGTTATGTTATGGGCAGAATTTTTAAGGACATTATCCATCTCCTCAAGAGTGTCAAGGAATGATGTTCCAATCCCTAATTCAATATACCCTCCCTCGTCAAATGAATAAGAGCAGTTTGCTGCCTCGCCTGCTGTGAACGAAAGGTTCACAAGGTAGCTGTAAGTTAATGTTGTGCTGTTTGCAGGGCTTGTTACTGTGATTGAGGGAGCTTTTGTGTCATTTACTGTTATGAAGAAAGTCTCGCTGCTTTCATAATAGTTTTCTGTTTCATTGTGCAGCAATGTTATGTTAAAAATCCCGTTTGAGTTGTACTGCCTTAATATCGTGAAATTGGTATTATTTGAGCCAATCACAGTTCCGTTCTCAAGAACATAAACAAATTCTCCATCAACTATTTCTGCTGTTATGTTTACAACACCAGTCCTTTCAGAAGAAAGATTGCCAGAAGTTCCGTTCAAAAGCAAATTTACTGATGATATCATCTTTGGGGTTATGTTAACATAAACGCTTGAGGAGGTGTTAAACCAGACATCTGACTTTGCTATAACAAAGAACTCCCATTGTGTTCCAATGTCTCCTGTTGCATTAACATACCAGGTGGCTGTGCAGTTCTCTCCGTCTTCCAAGTCACCGCAGTCATAAGGGTTGCTTGAGTTTACATAGAAAGGAGATGCGCCGATAACATTTGGAATTATTCCTTTCTGGCTGACTGCATCGTAAGCATCAACCCTCGGGAATGAGTATGTTGTGGAAGCGTCATCAATGATTATTCCGCTTGTCTTCAGCCTGTATCTTATGTCCTCAGTTGTTGCCTGCCTTCCAAAAGAAAGGTTGTTGTACTGCTGGATAAGCGCAACAACTCCTGCTATATGCGGTGTTGCCATTGATGTTCCTGAGTCCTGCACATGAGTTCCGTCATAATCTGTTGACATTATATTGCTTCCAGGAGCAAGAATATCAAGGAAATAGTCCCTTTTTGTATAGCCTGCAATTGAATCAGTGCTCCTTTCTGTTGCTCCGACAGATATCGCTTTGCTGATACATGCAGGAGATACAATGCCAGGATAATAAGGGGGAGTTGGGTCATAATTTCCTGAAGCAGCAACAACAGCTATTCCTGCACTTGCTGCCGCGTTTATTGAGCTTGTTAGAGAGTCATCAGAATCGCATGGGAGATTATATTGAGTGTCGCTTCCGAGACTCATGCTTATTACAGTTATGTTATATGCAGAGGCGTTGTTGACGCACCAGTCAATTCCTGCGATTATATCATCTGAAGTTCCGTCTCCTGCATTGTCAAGAACCTTTATTGCAACAATCCTTGCTCCGTAAGCAACCCCTCTATATGTATCATTTTCTCCTGCAGCAATTCCTGCTACATGTGTTCCGTGCCCGTGGTCATCCAGAGGGTCTGCATCATCATTCACATAATCATATCCGCCGATTACTTTTGCGCTTGGAAATCCGTTTGCTCCGCCAAAATCAGAATGATTGTAGTTTATTCCTGTGTCAAGTATGCATATTGTCTGCCCCTCTCCTGTTATGTTTGTTCCGTTAGCCTGCATGCTCCAGACAGATGTTCCGTTGATATGGGGAACGCTTTCAGAAAGCAAAGCTTTTACAGGCATGTCATAATAAACAGCCTCAACATTCCCATTATTGAGAAGCTCTTCAAGCCCTTGTGCATCAACACTGCCAGAAACTCCGTTGAAAACTGTTGTATACTTTCTTTTGAGCTTGAATTTTGAAGCAGATGCAATAAAAACATCCTGGTTCTTTTTTATCTTTTCCTTTTTTCCATAAACATTGCCGTCATCCCTGAGCTTTACAATGACATTTACACTTCCGTTTTCAGCAAGAACCTTCTCAATCTGCTTTTCATTGAACAGCTTTGCTTTGGATGGAGGGTCAAGAGCAAGGCTTACATTTCTGCACGGTCCTCCAGCACACTCAACAATTGCAGTAAATGAAAAAGTCTTGTTCTGAACTGCATTGATGTTTGACAAGGGAGAAACAAGCGCAGGAGTAAGGTTTCCCTGCTGCTCTACTGAAATGCTGTAGTTTCCTCCGACTGAATTGTTCCAGTTGGTTATGTTGATAAAATAAGGCCCTGTTCCGTTTATAAGCCCGACAATCTTTGATGTCCTTACCCCCCCGTCAGCAGAGTGGGGGCTTTCCTCGTCATCATTAACCTGCCTCACTGTTGTTCCGTCATCATCATAAAAAGCTATCACAGTGTCTGTTATGTTTATATTGGAATAATTTCGTGTCTGCATGACATAATAATAGCCGGGAGTTGCATTGAACTTTACCCAGTCCGCATCACCTGAATCATCAAACAGATGAAACTGCTCTGTTCCGTTAACATCAATCCAGGAAGCGTCTGTATAGTTGTCATCATCCTCATATTCATCTGCAGAAGCAGCAAACGAGAGAAGTACGAATAACGCTAGAAATGTCACTGCCTTAATCACTCTTTTGCTTTTCAAAATAATCCCTCTTTTAAGGATATATCCTCTTTTTGAATTAATGCTTATAAATATTTCGCAGAATCAGTCTTTATTCAGATGCCAGAGAAGTATACCTCCTGCTGCAATCATCAGGACGCATAAAAACTGCCCGAGAGTCAAAAACCCAACCATTGATTCAGGCTCTCTCACAAACTCAATCAAAAACCTAAGGATGCCGTACATAATCAGGAAAACAGCAAAAAAGAATCCTGGCTTTTCCTTCCTGTCCTTTATTGCCCAAAGCGCAATAAATATCAAAAGATTCTTTCCAGCCTCGTAAAGCTGTGAAGGGTGCCTGCACCCTGAGGCAGAAGGGAACTTGACGCACCACGGAACATTAGTCACTGTCCCATAAAGCTCGCCGTTGATAAAATTCCCAATCCTTCCGAGCATCAATGCAATGCCCATCGGAATAACAAGCAAATCAGCAATCTCCAGGAACTTAACTTTCTTTGCTTTGCAGAAATAGTATGTCGCAATAACCATTCCTATAAGCCCGCCGTGGAAGCTCAGCCCTCCTTCCCAGACAGCAATAATCTTTGCAGGGTTTGCAAAATAATAGGACGGGCTGTAGACAAGAACCTCAAAAAGCCTTGCTCCAACAACAAGCGCAGCTGTCTCGATAATCACAAACCATTCAATATCGCTTTGGGTCAGCTTAATCTTCTTTCTTTTGGCAAGGTAGGAGAGCATGTAATACAAAAAAATAAAAGAAATAACATACATCAACCCATACCATCTAATATGCATCGAGCCTATGCTGAAAATCACAGGATTAATATTGTGTATGAACATTTTGTAGCTCATCGCTGGGCTTTATGCCCGGCTTATGTTTT
>JAFGCE010000004.1 GCA_016932755.1 Candidatus Woesearchaeota archaeon | reverse complement strand
TGCAGGCAAGGCCTGAGACAGTGCAGAGCCAGAAAAACGTCAATGTTCTCAGGATTTACGAGCTGAAGGAAAAAGGAAAAGTAATTGCAAAGGGAAGAAGCGTCGGTGACAGGATTGGCCAGGGCACAGCCCACATAATAAAGGATGTCAAGGACATTGCAAATTTCAAGAAAGGGGAGGTGCTTGTTACAGAAATGACAGACCCTGACTGGGAGCCAATAATGAAGATTGCTTCTGCGATTGTCACAAACAAGGGAGGCAGGACATGCCACGCAGCAATTATCAGCAGGGAGCTTGGAATTCCGTGCGTTGTAGGAACAAATGACGCAACAGAAAATGTAAAAAACGGGCAGAAGATAACAGTAAGCTGCGCAGAAGGAGAAGTCGGGAATATTTACAACGGCATGCTCAAGTTTGAAATAAAAGAGATTGACCTGAAAAAGATGCCTGAGACAAAAACACAAATCATGATGAATGTCGGCAACCCGTACGAGGCTTTTGAGTTCAGCTTCAAGCCGAATTCAGGAGTCGGGCTTGCAAGAGAGGAGTTCATAATCAACTCATACATCAAGATTCACCCTAAAGCGCTCCTTAATTTTGAAAAATTGAAAGACCCAAAGATTAAGGAACAGATAAATGACATAACTTTCAACTACAAGGACAAGAAGCAGTTCTTTATCGACAAGTTAGCTGAAGGAATAGGGATGATTGCAGCTGCATTCTACCCAAAAAAGGTTATCGTAAGGATGAGCGACTTCAAGACAAACGAGTATGCCAACCTTATAGGCGGAAAAGCTTACGAGCCTGAAGAGGACAACCCGATGATAGGGTGGAGAGGGGCTTCAAGATATTATTCCGAGTACAAAGATGCTTTTGCGCTTGAATGCAAAGCCATGAAACATGTAAGGGATGATATGGGGCTGGATAATGTAAGGGTTATGATTCCGTTCTGCAGGACTGTTAATGAAGGGAAGAAAGTTCTGGCAGAGATGGCAAAAAACGGCCTGAAAAGAGGGGAGAACAAGCTGGAAGTTTATGCAATGTGCGAGATTCCCTCAAATGTCATACTTGCGGAAGAGTTTTTGGAAATATTTGACGGGTTCTCAATCGGGACAAATGACCTGACCCAGCTCACACTTGGGCTTGACAGGGATTCTGAGCTTGTTGCGCCAATTTATGACGAGAGAAACGAAGCTGTCAAGAAGCTTGTCTCAAGGGTCATTGAAGTGGCAAACAAAAAGAAGAAATATATCGGAATATGCGGGGATGCGCCTTCAACATACCCTGAATTCGCGCAGTTCCTTGTTGAATGCGGGATACAGAGCATTTCCCTTTCTCCAGACGCTGTTGTTAAGACAACTCTTGCAATAGCTGAGATGGAGCAGAAGCTGAAGAAAAAAAAGTAAATTTTCTCCGACTGTAAAAACAGCAAACCAAAAGCTTTTTAAATGAGCAGGAATATTTACGCAAGCACAATGGAAGAAACAGGTGACGAGGATGACGGGAGCTCACATACTTGTAGATATGTGGGGCTGTCCTGCAGATGTTCTTGAAAAGGTTTTGCCTGTCAAAAGGCTATTAAACGAAGTTGTTTCTGAGTCAAGATTAACAAAAGTTTCTGAGACATTCCACCAGTTCAAGCCTATCGGGGTTACAGGAGTTATTGTCCTTGCTGAATCGCATATAAGCATGCATACATGGCCTGAGAAAGACGGGCATGCGAACGTTGACATTTTCTGCTGCAGCGGAATTGAAAAAGCAGAGGCTGCATATAAATCCCTTCTGGAGAAGTTCAAGCCAGCGAAAAGCAGGAGGAAGAAGGTTCTAAGATGAACAGGCTTAAGATAATCAAGGAGCTGGCAGAAGGGCCTAAAGGATATTGGGATATTTTGAGCAGTGTAGATATCAACGGGCTTGAATTTATTGAGCTTATGAACTCAATGTTCGGAAAAGAGATTATTCCTGAAAAAGACAAGCTAAAGCTAAGCAGTGAAGCCAAGAAAAGATACATGAACTTGTTCAGAAATGGTTTCAAAAAAGAAATTTGCACTTTCAAAAAAATAACAATGCTAAGGCCCAGCCTGACAGAAGAATTTTACCAGGATTTTCTTGACACAAAAGACATTTTCAGGAGAATAAAGTTTATGCACGATATCTGCGATGTGCAGGAAAAAAAAGTCCTTGTTTTGGGAGATGACGACTTGTTCAGCCTGGCTTTGGGGCTCACAAATCTTGCAAAAGGCATTACTGCGCTTGATATTGATGAAAGGGTTATTGATTTGATTAATACTATGGCAAAAAAATACAAACTCAAGGTTAAGGCAGCAAGGTATGACATAAGCAAAGCTTTGCCTTCTGAATACAGGCACAGGTTTGATGTTTTGGTTACAGAACCTGTTGAAACAATTGAAGGGCTTGGGATATGGCTGTCAAGATGCGCTGAACTTTTGAAAAAAGACGGAGTGCTTTACTTTGGGCTGACTCTTGTTGAAAGCCCTTTCAGCAAATGGCACAGGATACAGGCTATGCTCAACAGAATGGGTTTTGCAATAACTGACATCAAAAGGCACCACAGCACTTATCCTGTCAGCAAAGAATCAGGAAGATATGGATGCAGGCTTGTGAAAAAAGCAAAATTTGAGATAAAGCAAAAGCAAAAAGCATGGTACAACAGCTGGCTGATAAGGTGCGAGGCTGTGAAAACGCCGAAGCCGCTTGTTAAAGGAAGCAGAAAACTGACAAAATCATTTTACTACGACAAATATTTTCTTTGAAAGCGACTTGTGAAGATAATAATTGAACTCATTCTCGACTTTCAATCCTGCCTTTTTTATCAGTTTCCTGTTGTCAACAAAATCAGGCAGCCCAAGAACAGCTTTTTTGTGCAGGTTTTTCTTCAGGATACTGAAAAATTTTGAATAAAGCACTTCAAGATTCTGTTTTCTTGTTGATTTTGCATACGGAAGGTCTGAAACAACATAGCCTATCTTTTTTTTAATTGCTGTTGCGTCTTTTTTTTCTAATTTGTGCCTTATCTTAAAATGCTGGAGGTTTTTTTCAGCCATTAAAAGCATGCTCTGCTCAATATCATATCCTTCAACATTGAATCCCATTAATCCTGCTTCGATTAATATGCCTCCTGTGCCGCAGAAAGGGTCTGTGACAGTTCCTGTTTTTATTCCTGTCAGGTTAACCATGGCTCTTGCAAGCCTTGGATGGAGAGATGAAGGGTGCATTTCAGGCCTTAGGTGGGCTCTCCTGCTTTCAAATCCGCTTTGGTTTATTTTTTTATCAAGCAGGCAGACCATTACTTTCTTTTTTGTGAAGAAAATATGGATGTTTGTCCCTGCTTTTTCCAAATCAACCTTTGGCTTTTTCAGATTGCCCCAGATATATCCTGCAAAATCCTTTTCCCTTGACTTGTCTTCCCCGAATATCCTCAGGCAGAATGATTTTTTATAGATTTTCTGCCAGTTAAAGGACTTCATTTTTCCTATCAGCTGTTTTTTTGTGCATTCAAACAGCAAATCATAAACAGATTTTGTGTAAGCCAGCCTTTCAAAATCAAAATCCGCATCAAGAACCAATAAATCCTCCTGCATCTCAAATTTTTTTGTGCCTGCAAGAGCAAGAATCTCCTCTTTTCCGATTGCCGGGTTTGCCTTTGACAGCAGGAATGCTTTTTTCATAACGATACATCCGAGAAATCAGTATATAAATATTGGGATTATATTAGGATTCCATCTTCTCCCAAAATTGGCTCTTTAGGTTCAACTTCCAAGCCAGAATCCTGCAACGCATATTCTCCTATAGCAACAGGCTTTCCTCCCTGATAAAGCAATATTGTTTGGTTTCCTCTTTTTTCTTTAGGAACTCCGGAATCCTCATTAGGGAATAAAATCCTTTCACATCCTGCTATATGCTTCCAAATTTCTTTTAGTGCTCTGTTAGTTTGGTCAAAATAATCTCCGAGAGGAAATACTGCAAAGAAAGTTGGTTTTGTAGTTAAGCTAAATCTGCCATCTATTTTTGAAGCATCTATTCGAATTTTTACAACAACTCCTGATTCATCACTGCCATAAATTTGCCCCCAATAAACATTACTATACCCTTTCAAAGGAGTTCTTTCACTTTCTTCTGCAACAAAAGTAAGTTTAGGGTAAGCATCTCTTAGTTTTTCCTCAATATCTGAAGCAATATCAAAAATTTCTGCAGGTGTTTCTTGGTGGGGATTCACTTCTACATCCAACATACCTTTCATAAAAATATAATCAGATAGCTCCTCTAAGCGGGGCGGGGCTTTTGAAGACTCAACAACTTCATCCCATGTTAATGTGTCCATAAGAAAGGTTAATTTGAGGATATTTATAAAACTTAGGAATGATTTATTTTCAATATTAACAAAAAGTATTTAAAGGGGAATTTACAGTTAATTAATTCATGAAAAGGGGGCGTCCGACAACATCTGCAATCAGGCAAAACATCGTCGATATTTTGTTCTTCATGAAAAAAGGATACGGCTATGACATCTACAAGTCCTATATTGAAATATTCCCCAAGCCAACCCTGAGAGTTGTTTATTACCACCTCAAGAAAGGCGCTGCTTTGGGAGAGTTCAAGATAAAGGAAATCAAGCAGGAAAAAGGGGAATACAGCTGGGGCGCAAACGCAGAAAAGATTTATTACAGCCTCGGGCCCAATGCAAAGCCGTCAATGAACCAGAGAGTCAAGAAATATTTTGAAAAAAAGAAATAATTATTTCAGTTTCTTAAAAAATCCCATCAGCGCATAAGCCTCCCTTTTTGTAAGGAAAGATTTTCCGACCATCCTTTTCCAGACTTTAATCTGGGTTTCCTTTTTTTCTTTTGTAGCGAATTCCATTTTATCAAGAGCTTTGCTCAACATTTTCATTATCTGCTCTTTCTCAGCTTTTGAAGCAGGGATTATATGCCCAACATGGCTTTCCCCTGAAAGCTCGTAAAGTATGACTGCAACAGAATGGCTTAAGTTAAGGACAGGATATTTTTTTGAAGCAGGTATTGAAACTACAAAATCGCAGGAAAGTATCTCCTCATTTGTCAAGCCTGTGTTTTCCCTTCCAAAAACAAGTCCAGCATTTCCCCTGCAGATTGAAGAAAGCTGCTTCGGTGTAATCGGGCTTCTTGGAATGTTGTAATCAGTCCCGATTTTTGCTGTTGTAGCAGCCAAAGTGTCAAATTCAGGAAGCTTTTTCACAACCTTGGCTTTCTGCAGAACATCCTGCGCCCATTTTGCCCTGTTTCTTGCTGTCTGGGAAAGATGGTTGCATTTTGGATTCACAAGAACTAGCTTTTCAAAGCCGAAATTAGCCATGACTCTTGCCACTGCACCGACATTTCCTGAATTCCTCGGCTCAACCAGCACAATGCTAATCATTTTAGGAACGCAAACAGGATAATCACAAGTATAAGCAGAAGGAAAAATGAACTGATAAGCTTCCATGCCTTAATCGCAATATCCTCCCTCAGGTATTTTGTAAGGACAGTGTAAAGCATCTTGCCGCCGTCAAGAGGCCCGATTGGGACAAGATTAAACAGCCCAATCCCCAAATTCAGGACATAAAACCAGTAGAACAGCCCTATTACCCAGATAATTGATGATGTCAAAATGTTCCCGTACTTTTCCCTGAAATCCTCGCTTATCCTTGTGCTCTGCTTCACATAAATCCCGAGATAAGACCGGTTTTCATCAGCAGGGTCATGGGCAAGAGTAATCTGGTAGGCGGTTTCATTTGTCTGGACAGTTATCTGCTGCCCGGGCTTTGTTGTTTCCAAAACCGCAGTAAAATTGTCAATAGACGGGACGTCTATGTTGTTCAGCTTAATGATTACCTCTCCCTTGCTTATGTTCGCTTTCTCTGCAGGAAATGTTTCATTGTCATGGTCCCTTACATACCCTCCTACAATAATTCCATCAGGCACAAAAACCGTGTTTATTACAGGAGAAAGCAAAAGCACAAATAAGAGGGCAACCAACGCAGCAAAAGCAATGTTTGAAAAAGGGCCTGCGGCAAAAACTGAAAGCCTTGCTCCTGCGCTTTTTTTCTCAAGCTGGCTTTCATCGGGCTCTACAAATGCAGCAGGAATGACAGGAGCCAGCACACCGAGAAATGCAAAGCCGCTTGACTTGACTTTTACATCATAAACCCTTGAGATAACTCCGTGGGAAAACTCATGTATCGCTGCAAGCACAAAGATTGAGATTATCCAGTAAAAGAACGGAACATAAAAACTGCCTTTCATCTTGAAAGGAAGCACAAGAGCAACACCTGCAGTGGCTGCAGGAGCTGTAATCATTGAGATAATGTTCCAAACAAGGTTTACTGAGATGAAAATCATGCCCAGGAATCCGATAAAAACGCCTGCATAAGCAACCCATTTCAGGAGCCTTGGCAGTTTCTTTGCAAATTTCTCCATAAGCTGGAGACCGAACCTTGTCCTGTACATGACAAAATAAAGTATAGGGAAATATCCCTGTGTCTTTACCTTGTCCTTGTTCTTAATCAAGAAATATGTCATTAAAGCGATAAATAGAATTGCAGCAATAGTTTGATAATCCATTCTATCACACAGTTTTTAGGCCTTATTTCTTCCTTTTCGGCCTTAGGGCATGACTTCCGCAGTTTCTGCAGCTAATCTTGCCTGCAAGTACATCTAAGTTAGACGCCTTTATTACACTTTTGCATTTCCTGCAGACAAACTTCCTATAGAACAACCTCGCGTCTGCTTCTGGAAATTTTACCATTTTATCCTCATATTATTTATTTAACCTGCTTCATGACCTTGTCTGAAAGTATAAGCCAATAAAGCACAGAGCATCCCTCAACAACCTGGCCTTTTAATTCTTCAGGTATCTGGAGGTCAAAAGTTTCAAAAGTTTCAGAGTCCATAACATTTGCAACATCCCCGTTTATTGACAGAACCTGTGCTGTCTTCTTCTCAACTATAGGCACCTCTACATTGTCGTGCCCAGGCATGACTATATCCCTTTTTTTACCGTCAATAAGCCCGATAGCCTGGATTCTGACTTTTGCGTGTCCGTGCTTCCCAGGCCTTGATGTCTGGGTATCAGCCACCTTGCATGCAGCTCCGTCTACAACAACATAGCTGCCCTTTTGCAATGAGCTTACTGATGCTAATTTTGTGTGACCTTCAGCCATTGTAGCTAGATGGGAATTTGGTATGTTTATAAAAGTTTCGGCTTTTTAAATGAAAATATTTAAAAATCCAGGAAAAAATGATATAGGAATGCGCAGAAAAGCGAAAAAAGAAAAAAAGAGGCATGTATGGCACGGCCACTTTTTGCCTGCCCTGATTGTGGGTGTTGTGATAGTCATAATCACTTTTTTCCTTGATTATTTTTCAGCAGCAGGGATAGACATGCTTGCAAGCATAGTTGCATCTGTTGTTATTCTGACGCACAGGTACAGGCATCGCCTTACCATGCTTGGCACCATAATATCAGCATATGTTACATCAACAATATTCACTGTTGTTCTTATTACAGTCTTAAGAAGGTGGAATGTTTCTTTGAGGTTTCAGCTTTTTGCTGTTCTTTTCCTCCTTGTGATAATACTTTACTGGCTTAATGTTTTCCATCCCCCTGCAATCTCGTTTTCAATTGCCTTTGTATTTTTTATTGAAGGCATATCAAAATTTTTCTATGTGCTTTTCATGGCTGTTGTTCTTTTTGTCGGAGTGAGGGCGGTTGTTTATCTTGTTTATGACCATCTCTCAATAAAAGACTTCGTTTACGAGTTTATAATGGAAGAAGAGCAGGAGCTAATCAAGGAAGAGAGAAAGATAATAAGAGGCATCAAAAGAATTTGAAAAACCTGAACTTTTTCTTTGCCTGGCTTCTCGCAGGCTTCAAATGCTTCAGCTTTTCCTCAATCACAGCTGAATTAGGGAAGGATTTCTCGCTTGACCTGAACTCCCTTGTGTGGTAGTGGAGCCTTCCGTTCTTTGAGCTGAACTTATGCTTCTTGTGCAGTATCTCATGATACATGACATAGTCAATCATTTCGCTGTCAGCATTCTTCAGCATGCTGCTTATTGTTATTGTGTCAGAGCCGTAGTCATAGCTTCCAAGCTTTGTTGAGCTGTTGTTCCATTTAAGGTTCGGCTGCTCTATTATTCCTGCAAAGAATTTCTCATTCACCCTGCCGAATGATTCCTCAAGCATCGGCTCTGTCTTTGTTTTTGGGACAGCAATATGCACTTTTTTGAGGAATATGTGGTAAAGGTCAATGTTCGGGGTTGTGATTTTCTCGTTAAACAGCCTTGCCAAAAGCTCCTGCAGAAGCCCTATCTTGATATCCTTGCTTATCTGCTTCCAGTTCCTGCTCAGGCTGAACATTATTTTTCCGCCAGCCATCTTTACATTTGCGTTATAGCCCTTGAACTTGCCGGAGTATTTTATAGAAAAATCATATTTTATTTCCCTGTCAGGCCAGATGCCCCTGAAAGCTTCTTCAACCATCCCCATTTTAGAAATTAATCTCGTACCTTAGTATAGCTGCTATCTTTCCGAGGTCTTTCAGCTGAACCCCTTCCCTTGTCTCGGTTGAGATTATCCTTACATCAACATTTGTTGTCTGGGCTTTTTTCTCAAACTCGCTGATTTTTTCCTCGTCAAGAGTTTCGGACAAAAGAATGATATCTGCAGCCCCCATTTCAATCGCCTTTGCCACTTCAGCCTCTCCGTATGTAACCATGCCCGGATTTTTTGCAAGCAGGTTAAGGAATTTCTGCACTATCTCTTTTTCAGCAGTAACTTCCTCTGCTGAAAGCACGTCTGAACACTTTTCCAGAAGCTCCTGAAGCCCGAAATCACCGGTATAGCTCAGGTCTTTTACAGCAATCACCTTTTTCTTCAGCTCTGTTGTGATGTAATCACCGTTTACAAATTCATTTGTTGTTACGCTCGGCCCGCCTATCATGATTCCCTTAAGCTCTTTCTGCCCCAAAAACTGGTCTTTCATATAATCAGCCACTTTTTTGAAATGGTCTTTCTTTGCCCCTTCCCTCAGTCTTTCAAACCTCTGGGATGACTGCCCCCCAGCCCTGGTTTTGCCTGGAACTTCCGAGTGCGTGCTCACAAGCGGGATGAGTGTTTTTCCCTTGAGAAACGCGATAGTTGCATCCCTCCTGTCCATCACAACCATGCCGTACATCTCCTTTACATCCAGCATATCCCTCAGAAGGTCAAGCTGGAATGTCTTGTCGCATCTGTAAATTCTTGTCTTAAGCGGAACCGGAGGCTCGATTGACCATACCTTTACATCAGACTGCCCCTCCCTTTCTGCAACATTCCCTGAGAAAGCAGCCAGGCCGTGCGGCGGAGTCTCCTTGAAAAGCCTAAGATGCTGGACCATCCTTTCAAGAGCGTCTGTGACATTCTTTCTTGTTGCAGACGACTTGATGTTTGCAGCAGTTCCCTGCTCCTGCTTTATGTGGTTGATTACCTTATTGAGGTCATAGCCCTGAGGAATGTAAACTGTCACAAGCTCTGTATGCCTGCCCCTATATTTATCCAGCTCTTTCACAAATTTCTTGAGTTCAAACCTCTGCTTTGCTGTTAATGCCATATCATTTATAATTCATGAGAGATTTATAAAGGTAACCTTTTTCTTTAGAGAACGAAAGCTTTAAAAATGAACTCAGTTTCATTGCCTGTAAATGGGGCTATGGGGTAGCTTGGATTATCCTTTCTGGTTTGGGACCAGATGACCCCGGTTCAAAACAGTAGCCCGTTTGCAAAAAAAAGCAAAAAGTGGGCGCTGGTGAAATTCCGGGTAGCCCCATCTTAAACAAGACAAAATGGCATTAGAAAAAGAATTAACATCAGGAAGAAGATTCGGCTCAAGATACGGCAGAAGGATGAGGCATAAGTTCTCCAAGGTAGAGGCAGAACAGAGGAAAAGCCATAAATGCCCGTACTGCTCCGATGACAAAGTAAAAAGGGTTTCTGCAGGAATCTGGAACTGCAAAAAGTGCGGTTCAGTATTTACAGGAAGGGCTTATACTGTTCCTAAAAAAATCGTGCTTAAGGAAGAGGTCAAGAAAGAAGTTATAGAGGAAGTTGAGGAAGAAAAGACCAAAAAGAAAAAGGAAGAAAAGCCGAAGAAATACAAGGAAAATAAAAAAGAAGCTGTTAAAGAAGAAAAAGAGGAGCTTAAGGAAGAATAAAAATGACAAGATACAAGTGCTTTTACTGCAACAAGAAAATTTCAGACGAAATGATGGGCAAAAGAGTCAGGTGCCCTTACTGCGGCAGCAAGATGCTGTTCAAGGCAAGGTCAACTGTAACAAAAGTAAAAGCAAGATGAACTATAAAGCGGACATAACAGTCAAGGAAGACCCTGACAAAATATACAAATGCCTGCTGCCTGAGAAAATAAGCAGGGAACGGTCAACTTTTGAAATAAAAAAAAGCAAATGCAGCATAACCCTGAAAATCGGGGCTAAAGACGCTGTTGCTTTCAGGGCGACAATGAATGCTGTTCTGCAGGCGCTTGCTGTTTACAGCAAAATGAAGGAGTTAGGTGGCAAAAATGTCAAACGAGACTGAGGAAAAAATCGGGAGGATGCAAATTCTTGAGCAGAACATTCAAAACCTTCTGATGCAGAAGCACCAGTTCCAGTCCCAGCTTATAGAGATTTCCTCAGCGCTTGAAGAGCTTGAATCAACTGACAAATCATACAAGATAATCGGAAATATTATGGTTGCCTCAAAAAAAGAGGATTTGAAAAAAGATCTTGAGTCCAAAAAAGAGATGGTGGAGCTGAGGATAAAATCCATTGAAAAGCAGGAAGATGACCTCAAAGAGAAAACAAAAAAGCTCCAGAGCGAAGTCTTGAGCGAAATGAAGGAATAAAATGGACAAAGAGACAATGATAAATATAATAGTAGCACTTAACGAGCTGAAGGATGACAGCACAGTGCCCAGGAACATAAAAGCCAAGATTGAAACCATGATAAGCCTTCTGCAGGATGACACAGAAGAGTCAATCAAGGTAAGCAGGGTAATGCACGAAATTGAAGAGATAACAGAAGACTCAAACCTCCAGCCTTACACAAGGACCCAGATATTTAATGTGGTAAGCCTTCTTGAAATGATTTAAGAATTCCTTTTTCTGCCGAGCTTGACAAATTCTTCCTTGACAAAAAGCGAAGCTGGTATGAAGATTATGTCGCCTGATTTTGTCCGCACCTTGACTTCTGTGAGGTCTACCTCGGTGACTTCCCCTTCTGTGCCCTTAATCTTTATCCTGTCACCCTCCTTGATAATCCTGTTCCTTGAGATGTGAACTCCCGCAAGGAAGTTGGGAATGAAATCCTTTACTCCCAGGATTATTGAAAGCACAATAATGATAAGCACTGCTGCTGAGATCATATGCAGGATTGTTGTTGTCAGGCCAAGCTGGTTCAGCGCAATTATTATTGCCACAAAATAGACAAAATAAGCAATGAATTTTGCAAGGGCTTTTTCAAAGCTGAACTTTATCTTCGCTGTTTTCTTGAGTATCCTGTCAATCTCAAGCTCATGAAGCACTTTCTGGACAAGCTTCCCAAGAACCCTTCCGAGAATAAATCCTATAAGGATTATGACAACCGCAACTATCAGGTTGTTAAGCAGCCCTGAAACAAGCCTTTCAGAATATCCCCACAAATTGCTAAGCCATTCAGCCATGGCACAGATGATGTCAGAAGTGGTTTATATAGTTTTGGAAAAACAGGGTTTTGCACAAAATTATTCACTATAACGCCTGCTTGGTTTAACATACCCTTCTTCTTCCTTTACAACTCCTTTTACATCCAGAACAGGTTTTTCAGTCTTTCTTCTGATACATTCAAATGTTTTCCTGATCTCTTCTATAATCTGCGCCCTTGTTAAACTAGAGGCAAATTGCCTTAAGAAATCCTGGTTTATTTCAACAATATCTATCAAATCTTCATCAGCATATTTTTCATGCATTCCATCTTGTTTCAATAACTCTCTGTAATCAGGACTGCCAGGAAGTATAAGCTGAGGGCTGATCAACACCCAGGTGACATTATCATAATCAACCAATTTTCTTGCTAATTCTGTTGTTTCCCGCATTGATTCTTCTGTCTCCCCTCTCCCTCCTAAGATAAAACTGGCATGAAGCTGTATTCCATGGTAAAGCATCAGCTCAACTTTAGTCAGCATATCTGCAATATTTGTTTCGGCTTTGCCATAAGCTCTTCTCATTCTTGGGTCTGCAGATTCAATACCTGCTT
>JAFGCE010000065.1 GCA_016932755.1 Candidatus Woesearchaeota archaeon | reverse complement strand
TTTGGAATGACAAGCATGTAAAGAATGCAGGATACAGGATTGACCATCCGCTTGTCGGAATACCTAACCTTATGGTCGAGACAGACGGAGCAGACCCTCGAAAAACAATAAGCGCAGCTGTCAAAAGGCTTGCCAAATCTGCAGAAGATTTCAAGAAATCAGCCAAGTCAATCAAAGAATGAAGCTCACAAAAGAGGACGGAAAAAGCCTCATAAAGCTTGCCAGAGACGCTATTTCTTCAGCTTTCAAAGACAGGGATTTAGAAGTTAACAGCTCTCTCAAGGAAAAGTATTCTGAAAAAAGAGGGGCGTTTGTAACTCTGACAATAGAGGGGGAATTAAGAGGATGCATAGGCTATACAGAAGCACTGTTCCCATTATGGGAGACAGTCACAAAAGCCGCCCAGTCAGCAGCTTTTCAGGACCCTAGGTTTAACCCTCTTACAGAGGAAGAGTTCAGGGATGTGAAGATTGAGATTTCTGTCCTTACAAAGCCTGAGCTTATTGAAGGAGACAAAAAAGATTATGCAAAAAAAATAGAGATAGGAAAGCACGGCCTTGTTGTCGAGACAGGGTTTAGTGCAGGACTTCTTCTTCCGCAGGTATTCACAGAGTACAATGCAGATGCAAAAAAAGCTCTTGAAATGACCTGCCAGAAAGCAGGGCTTCCTTCTGGTGCATGGCAAGAAAAAGACTGCAGGGTCTACAGGTTTTCTGCGCAGATATTTATAGAGGATTAAGCCCTCTAATGACTGAATTCTTGCTTTTCAGACAGTATAGGAATATGTATACTGCCACAAAATTTATATACTTTCTGGTGCCTAACCGGGATTATGGCATTCATAAGAGTAAAAAAAGTAAAGGACTGGCGCTATGCTTATCTTGTGGAAAACAAGTGGAAGTCAAAAAAGACAAAACAGAAAGTAAAGGAATACCTTGGAAGGGTCCATTTCCTTGAAAATATCGTCGGAATCAAGTTTGAGAAAGACATAAGCAAACTGGATTTCAAGGATTCTGTTAAAGAACTGATAAAGTTCGAGCTTATGAAAAACGGGTTCAGGGAAGAAGGAAATGTTTTGAAAAAAGAAAAATTTACTGTTAATTTTGATGAAAATAGATTTCTGAATGGAAAAAAGCCGGTTGTTTTTGAGTCAAACGAGGGGTTTATCTGCAAAAGCACATTTGAAAAGGCAATGAATTTCAGGAAAGCTGAAACAGAGGAAGAGACAGGGCTTCTGCTTGCAGAGACAATACTTGAAGCTGGAATAAGCATCCCCCACAATGTATTTGTGAAATTATTTGAAAAAATACACAAGGCAGACATGCCTGCAATAGCAGGCACAAAAACATTTATAAATAAAGTATAGTTGATTGGTTAAAAATGGATGCGGAAAACTACCCAAAGCACATTGGGATTATACTCGATGGCAACAGGAGATGGGCAAGGCAGAGGGGAAAGATGCCATGGGATGGGCACAGGGCTGGATTCAACAAGCTGAAGGATTTGTTCAAATGGGTTAAAGAGATTGATATCAAAGAGCTTAGCCTTTACTGTTTCTCAACCCAGAACTTCAAGAGGGACAAGCTTGAGGTTGATTTTCTGATGAATATTTTTGAAAAGGCTGCGAAAGATGTCCTGACAGACAAAAGCGTCCACAACGACAAAGTCAAGGTAAGGTTTATCGGAAGGCTTCACCTGCTTCCAGAAAAAGTCCAGAAAGCTGCAAAAGCAGCAATGGAATCAACAAAAAACTACAATAATTATATTGTTAATTTCTGCGTTGCCTACGGCGGAAGAGAGGAGATTGCTGACGGCGTGAGGCAGGCATGCAGGGATGTAAAATCCGGAAAGATAAGCCCTGAAGAGATTGATGAGGAAAGCTTCAGGAAATACCTTTACCTGCAGAATGACCCTGACATCATAATAAGGACTTCAGGAGAGCACAGGCTGTCAAACTTCCTGACATGGCACTCTACATATTCTGAATGGTTCTTTTTGGAAAAACACTGGCCTGACTTCTCAAAAGAAGATCTTGTTAAAACAATAAAAGAGTTCCAGGAAAAAAGAAGCAGGAGATTCGGGAAATAACTAACATTCTAAAGTTTTCTTCCTAGCTTAAAGTCATCAAGAACTCTTAGGATATCTTCTTTTTCAAGCTCTGCAAAAAGCTTGTCAACAGGATACATCCTTGTTTGGGCTATTCCAACCATAGGGCCGTCTGACAGCCTTACAACACCTCCTGTCCTGATAAAAACATCTATTGGGTATTTGCCAAGGGATGTGTGCACAATCAAGTTTTCTTCAGTTGGTTCCTGTCCGCTGCCAATGCATGATTTTATTGCGCGCAGCCTGTCATCAGAACCAGAATAGCAAACCAGAAGGTTGACAAGCGGGTTGTCTGGATTCCTGAAATCTTCAACAGCCCTTATTTTATCAGCAACTTCTTCCCTCAAAAGGCTGAGATTCCCACAAACAGTATACTGGACATGTCCGTTTAATTCTGCCATCCTGTCCATTGCATAGCAGGCAGCGCCAAGAATTGACTCAACTTCGCTTTTTGGTCTCTGTAGATTGTACTGGGAAAGCAAATGAAGCGAAACAACAGGTATGCCTGCATCCACAGAAGTCCATCTTATTAATTCATAAACCTTGTCAACAGCCTTCCTGTATGCTGTATCAAAATCCAGCCCGTACTTTTTGGCATATCTTCTGTTGCCGTCTACACTGACAAGAAGATGATTAATCCTTCTTTCTTCCCCCATAAATGTAGGGGATTTGGTTCTATTTATATTATTTTGGGAAAATTAATTAAAGGGAGATGCAAAATTAAGGCTGATGGAAAAAGAACGCCATAAGCATAAAGAAGAAAAGGAGCAGGAGGAAGAGAAAGAGCCCTGGTTCAAGGGGCCTGTCAGATGGATTATTGCCCTGTTTCTTTTGCTTATTGTCGTGCTCTGGATAGTTCCTTATTATTCTGTCAAGCTTAATCCCGAGCCAAAAAACATTCCAACTATTCTCGAGATTAATTCCCAGTTTTTAGAAGGGGTTGAGATTGGGAATGAGACTGGGACTGCTGACCTGAGGGAAGCTGCTTCAAGAATAGTTGTGAATGACCCTTTGATGAAGCAGGTTGCTACAAAGATTGCTGCTGAAAGCTGCACTGAATCAAAGATATGCCATGCAAAGGCATTATATTATTTTGTGAGGGACAATGTTGAGTATGTTTCAGACCCTTATGCAGAAGAATATATTGCATCCCCTGTTGAGACACTGAAGACAGGGGGAGGGGACTGTGATGACGGAGCATTGCTGCTTGCAGCCCTGCTTGAGTCAGTCGGAATCAAGGCAAAAATAGTTATCATCCCCGGACATGCATTTGTCAAAGCAGAGATGCCTGAAGCGCCTCCAAAATACAAGATAAACGGATGGATTTACATGGACTGGACGTGCAGAAGCTGCGAGTTTGGGGAAATACCTTATAATAATATACTTCAAATTAGTAATTAAGCCCAGTATACAAATGTAGTCAAAAAAACAGTAAGATTTATAAATAAACTCAGACTTTTGGGTGATATTCAACAATCCCGTAGACTATGGGTTGTGGTTTAATGGCTATCTTCCGCAGCTCAAGAATAGGAGGGTGAGGTTGACATGAACAAAGAACAATTCAAAGAAGCAATAGAGAAAGTAAGGAAGAATTCTCCGAAAAGAAAGTTCACCCAAAGTTTTGACCTTGTTATTAACCTGAAGGATATAAACCTAAAGGACACTACACAGCAGATAGACGTCTTCCTGCCTCTGCACTTTTCTAAGGGAAAAAAGACAAAGGTCTGCGCCCTGGGCGGGCCTGAGCTTGCAAAGCAAGCCAAGGAAGTGTGTGATTTCTTTGTCCATCATGATGATTTTGAAAAATACGCAAGAGACAAGAAGCTTACAAAAAAGCTTGCTAATGATTATGAATTTTTTATTGCACAGGCAAACATAATGCCTGATGTTGCAAAGACATTTGGTAGGGTTTTTGGCCCAAAAGGAAAAATGCCAAACCCAAAAGCAGGATGTGTTGTCCCGCCAACAGCAAACCTGAAGCCACTTTACGAGAGGCTGCAGAATATGGTAAGGATTTTTGCTAAAACCTCGCCTTCTGTCCAGGTAATTGTTGGGAATGAGGAAATGAAAGATGAAGAAGTGCTTGACAACATAATGACTGTTTTCAATCAGGTTATTCACGTTCTGCCTGCTGAAAAGAACAACATCAGGAACATATACCTAAAGCTCACAATGGGGCAAAGCTTCAGGGTAGGGGCAAAAGAAGAGAAAGAGGCGCCAGCACCTGAAGAAAAGCCAAAAAAGAAGACTGAAAAACCATCTGAAGAAAAATCAGAATCCTGAAAATGGCAAATATCCATAAAGCAGAGCAAGTTGCTGCAAATAAGAAAGAAACTGTAAAGAAAATTGCAGATTTAATTAAAAAATACCCTATT
>JAFGCE010000064.1 GCA_016932755.1 Candidatus Woesearchaeota archaeon | reverse complement strand
ACTGAACCGCTATGGAAAGAAAAGTTATACAGCTCGCAGGCAAAACCCTTGTTGTTTCCCTGCCAAGCAAATGGGCGAAAAAATACGGCATAAAAAAAGGGGACACATTATTCTTAGACGAGAAAGAAAGGCAGATGCTTGTTTCTACAAAAAAAGGCATTGATATAAATAAAGCAGAGATTATCCTGAAAGGTCCTGATGAATTTGTAAGAAGAAACATAAACATAGCATACCAAAAAGGGGTTGATGAGCTGAGCTTAAGATTTGAAAAGCCTGAAACAAAGGAAATTATAGAAGAAGCGCTCAGCACAACAATGGGATTTGAGATAATAAGCCAGGGAGAGAAAAGCTGCACAATAAAAAGCGTTGCGGCTGCTGTTGAGGAGGAGTTCAGCAACATATTAAGGCGGGCTTTTCTCACAATACTTGCAATGGCTGATGAAAGCTATGATGCTGTGTCAAAGTCACAGTTCTCAAGGCTGAAAAGCATAGCTGAGTCTGACAGGACAGTAAACAAGCTGACTGATTTCTGCAAGAGAATACTGAACAAAAAAGGATACAAAGAAGGCAAGCTGACAAATTATGTCTACTGCATTGTCTGGGAGCTTGAAAGGATTGGGGACGAATACAGGAACATGTGCAGGCATCTTTCAAACTCCAAAACAAAAATAAGCCCAGATATTCTGCAGATTTACAGGGAAACAAACAGCTTGTTCAGGGATTTCTACACTCTTTTCCATAAATTTGACGAGGAGGAAGGGGTCAAACTCAGCCATAAGAAGGGGTTGATACTAAAAAAATGCATTTCTCTCATCCCAAAAAAGAAAGGTGCTGATTCTGTTGCTCTCCACTGCATAACAAATGTTGCATCAGCGACTTATGACCTGACGGGCCCTTATTATGCTATTGTGCTGTAAGCCTCCACAAGTCGTCAAGGATTACCCTCTCAAGCACAGCACACTGCTCAAGATGCCTCCCTTCATAAAATTGCCTTAATTTCCTGTCTGACAATATTCTCTGTCCTGCGTGCAGGGCATTGCCGAGGAAAGTTCTTACTGACCTCTGCCTGTAGGGCTCGCTGACAAAAACGCACGAAGCTGTTATTGCTTTTTGTATTGCGGAGGTCATTGTCACAGGAAAGAAATATTCAGCGTCAATCTTTCTGCCGGCATCCCTCCCAACAAGCTCATTATAAACAGCAGCATAGTGTTCCTTTACAGCATGCTCAACAAAATCATCATCTTTCGCAATCTCTTCCCTTGTTCCCTGGTACAGGACTCTTGCTGCATTCACAGGGCCTATTGTCGCTCCCTTGTCCTGCTTGTCAAGAGCTATTATGTTCCCGGCTTCATCATAAAGAACATTCATGTCTGCTCTCCAGTCTCCATCAAAAACCTTTGCAAATTTTCCCTCATGAGCAAAAAGAAAATCGCAGTTCTTGTATATTATATCAGCAACATTTGTTGGAAATCTGCCTGTTCCATAAACCCGCGTAAGAAAGACGTCTTTGCCGAAAAATGTCGTGCTTCCAAGCTTGTCCAAAGGCATCAGGGCGTCGCTTCTTGCAACAAACTCAACAGCCTTCTCAAAAATCTTCTTGTCTGTTGATTCTGCAAGAGGCTTTCCAGCTTCGTAAAACATGACAAGATAATAATGGTCCCTGTATTCTGCTATGGTTATCGGCCTCACAGACTTGAATTTCCCTCCTGAAACCTCAGCCCCAAACTGCTCTGATATCTCTGCCTCTTTTGATAATGCCTCTCTGTCTCCTCTTTTGAGGACAACAAAACCGTCAACTAATCCTCCTAATTTGGCAGTGTAAACACTGTATCCCCCAAAAGAGTCAAATGACTCTTCCAAGCCAGGAAGATTAAGCAGCTCTTTAACAGCACGCATAGCCTCACATCTTGACCTAATCCTAAGCTCTCTTTTTTCCTGCTTTTGCTTGTCCCAAAAATAAAAAGCCTTGTCAGCCAGTTTTCCTGCTCTTGACTCGCCAAAAGAGAACCTTCTTACTTTTGGACTGCCTAATCTCACAGCAACCTCTTCATAAAATTTTGAAGCAAGTATTGAAAATGACAGCTGGTCTTTTTTCCTGTCAACCTTTTCAAAATATTCAACAGCCCTGTCAAAATCATTCAGAAGAAAATAACTCATTGCAAGCTCAAGCAAAACCCCGTCGCTGGCTGGCTCTTTGGCAAGCCTCTGCTCTAATGTCTCTATGCTGTCTCTGACTGCATTAAAGTATCCTGTTGTGCCGACAACAGGCACTTTTGGATAAAATTCTTCATCCCTGAGAGAGACAGACTTGTAGTAAGCCTCAAGCGCCTCAACAATTCTTCCTTCCTTAAAATAGAAGCTTCCAAAACTCTTGTGTACAATGCTTGAATCAGGAATAGCATCAAGAATCTGCAAAAGCCTTTCTTCTTTTGGTATTTCTTTTTCATGGCGCACTATCCTGAGAAATTCCCCAATCTTCAGGGGTTTTTTGCCTTTCTTTTTCCTTATATGATTTCTTAAAGCAAATATTCCTGCGCTTACACCGACTCCTGCTGCAACGCAAAGTGCTGCATACGCAGGGATTTTCAGCCAGAACATCCAGTCAGAAAATATTTCTTTGAGTTTTTCAGTATCTATTTCTGTTCTTCCTTCAGCAAAAACAAGATAGCTATAGTAAACAGCCCCAAAACCAAGCCCAACCCCTATCGGCGCCCTGAATCTGCTGAAAAATCTCTTTATGGGCTTGAATAGGCTTCTTGTTTTTTTCTCTAAATCGCTGTCTCCCCCATCCCCCATAAGAAAAGGTAATTCAAAGGGTTATATAAGAATTGCCAAAAAAATGTTTGAATCTAACTGCAGCAAACTTTGCCTTGCGCGCATTGCCCTGACTCTTTTGTCTTTCCCTGAGGGCATGTTGAACCGTCATAGCACGCGCCTCCCTTTTGGGAGCATGTCTCCCCTTCCTCGCCAGGCATGCCTATATCAGCAGCCTGTTTCCCAAGCTTGGCTATAGCAAAGACAAAAGCTCCTATCACTATCAAGACAGTCACTGCAACAAGGACTATACTCAAAATATTTCCTTCAAAAGCTTTTTTTGATTTCATTTAGCCGAACCTCAAGACTCTTGTGAAGCTGTCCCAAACATCCCCTAATTTGCCGGAAAAAAGAAGGATAATCCCTATCAGGACCAAAAGCAATGCCACTCCTATTACCACCTTTCCAAGAGTTGATTCCATAAGTGCTGCTTTCTTTTTTAGGTTCATTATGACTCTTCCTTGTTTTATGGTTTAAATATTTATCTTTTGAATTCCAACGCAGTTTGCCTTCCTTCAAAACTGTAGCAGTTCAGGTTTGCGACACTGTCATAAGGGTAAAGAAGCACGCCTATGCCTGACGCCTGATGTAGGACAAGATAATTTGCTCCTGCGAGCTTTCCAAAAGTCACAACAACTGCTGTTGATGAGCCCTTGGTGAACCTATAGGTATCATAAGTGTTTCCTGCATTTTGGGGTATGTTTACTTCCCCTCCAAAAGCCTGCACATATGTTTGTGTTGCTGTTGCTTTTTTTGCCCTTATGTATGACAGCAGGTTGTCAATATGGTCTTCTTCAGTAATTTCCAGGCTTTTGCAGATTATGCAGTAAGTCCCTGTATCCTGGTTAAAAAGATTTCTTTTGTCACCATAGAGGTTCCAGCAGTCCAGGACGTCATCAGCTACCTCCCTTTGCAAAGAGGGGTCCTGGTCACTGTTTTTTTCTTTGATTGTCTTGTATTCTGTCTGGCAGTTGATTGTCATCAGGTTGCCGAGGCTGTCTGCAAGCTTGCTTGAAATAACCTTGAGGTTGTTGTTTATGCTTAGGCTTTTCTCGCATGCCATCCTAACTGCGGTTTTCTCTGATGTATCTGATATTTTTTTAGGCAGGAATATAAGAATCAAAAGAATAACCACAATCAGTACAGAAATAATGACCCACCTGAACATCTGTGCCTTCTTTTTCATTTTCAGTAAAACTTGTCGCAGTCTCCCAGCTCCTGCTCAACAGGACCGACGACAAGGGCTCCTTTGTAGCCTGTACCTGCAATTTCTCCGCTAGCATATCCTATTGTTATTCCAACAGCGCACCCAAATAGGGGGCTTCCTACTACACCTACTGTTTTGCTTGCCAGTTTCCCCAATACTGTCGTAGTAGCTTTTTTAACAGCCTCTTCACCTAACTTTTGGGTTACTTTTGTAGTGACATATCTTGTGCTGAAAGGAATCCCTATGCATGCTGAAAGTGTTCCGCCAAGTATCGGACCTAACTTTGCTGCTTCCACTGCCTTGAACATGACCACATTTTTTCTTGTTGGGTCAAGCAAAAGAGGATTTCCGTTGCTGTTAAAGTCTCCTCCAAAAAAATCCTTAACTTTTTCATTTTGCGGCTTGTTGAGGTATTCTGTTATGTCTATCTTTACATCCTGGTTTTTTTCAAGCCAGCTTCTTTCAAATATTATCTCTGAGCATATCATGCACCTGTTTTTCGAAGACCATTTGAGGAATCCTGCTCCAAAAAGATTCAGCTTTCCCTGGAAAAACTGCTCCCAGCAGTCATGCATTTCACCAACGATCGCGCCGCTTATTGTGTCCATATAACCTTCCGTGTTGCTTACTTCATGGAAACCCTCTTTTGAAAGCGAGTCAATTCTTCTTTCCTTCCTGTCGCTTCCTATCCTGTAAATTCCGTCATCTTTTATTATGACTGTCTGGGTATAGCACTGCAAAGCAATCTTTGATTCACTTAACTTTGCCGTGCTTTGGGCAAATTTGCCCATAACACTAAGCATGCAAAGCTCTTTGTCTTCTGTTCTTTTGAAGGTTGTTATAACCCCTACAAAAAATATAGCCAGCAGGACAAATATTATCAGGAAAAGTATAAGCTTCCTTAAAGGAGTCATTGTATCCTGGGCTTTTTTTCCGAATCTCATTTATTCCCTCATAAGCTTCATTATTATGTTCGCAAGTACCATCAACCCCAAAAGTATGAACAGCAAGACAATGATTAAAACAACAAGCCTGCCTCCCTGGGCTTTCTTTTTCTGTGCCATATTCTTTTGTTTCATCTTGAAGCATTTAAATTTTTCTAGCTGCAAATCTCAAGCCTCAGCACTATTGTGCCCGCCCTCGTTGGAACAGGATGGGTTTTTACCTCTTTCTCTCCGCTGCAGTCTCCCTGGCCAAAGCTTATCTGCGAAACATCATAAGTCCCCTGTATTGAGAAATTGTAGCTTCTTTCCCAGACTTCCATTGTTTCCTTGAATATCTGCCCAATAACTTTTTCTGCTTTCTTGCAGGAAGTTGTTCCTTCGCAGATAATTGCCTTTTCTGAAGCGCAGTCCTGCAGAAGCTGCTCAACCGAGGCGTCATTGCAGTCTGTTGTTGTCCCTCTTATTGCAGTCAGCATGTTCGCCGCAAGCGTTGATTCCTGGAATCCTTTCCTTATATCAGAATCAGGCTTTGTAATCACGAATCTTACTCCGAAAAGCACTCCGAAGATTACAAGGATAAATATTATCGCAAGACCCATTATCTCCATCTGCGCTTTTCTTTTACTAGGTGACATAAGTAGTTACCTCCAAAACTGCAAATGAAAACTTGTTGTTGATTGAATCAAAAAGGAGCAGCGGAATCTGGTTCCTGTATGCAGCCATGAACTTCTCAGGCTCTTTGTCATATAAGTCATATTTCTTGAACTCAGGATATATTGTCCTTGCGTAAATCTTGCTGTATCCCAGGACATCAAAATATGCAAGCTGCCCGTCGTCAGTCTGCAGCACCTCGTTGAATTTGTCAAGCTTTATCATGTCAATGCAGTTCTCTATCTGGATTCCTACCAAAGCACAGTCAAGCTCAGGTATGTCTGATATTTTTTGTGAAAGCTGGACGCTTACAAGCTGGGCATTCCTGTCAACCTGCCTGTTGTATGAAGACCTCTGCAGGACAAAATAAAAGCTTACTCCAAAAACAAGAAGGAAGAAGAAAACTACAAGTACTGCGATTGTCTCAAACATCTTTATTTGCGCTTTT
>JAFGCE010000063.1 GCA_016932755.1 Candidatus Woesearchaeota archaeon | reverse complement strand
GTGAGGGGCACCTATGTTAGACGGAATCGATATTGAAAAGGATGCAATGGGCATTTTAAGGCATGAGGACTTTGTCTGCGGCGACTGCAGGCATATAATGATTCCAATAGGAAACAACAGGTATCAGTGCCCGCACTGCGGCATTGTTTTTGATGACAGTCTGGGGGATGCGTCTTAAGGCTTTTTGCTGATTTCTTGGATTTTTTCCTAGTCAGGCTGATATTCAAAAAAATATAAATAGGACTTCTTCTAAAAATCAGTATATGCATAAACTGCACTGGGATTTGCATAAAATCCACCTGATAAGAAACGAGATTCAGGAAGTTTACCTCAATCTTATTATTCAGAGCTTTGCACTATCTCTTATTACAATCTTTGTGCCTATCTACCTGATTGAGGTCGGGTACAGCCTGAACCAGGCTTTGCTTTTCGTGATGGTTGAGCTTGGCACGCTTAGCTTTTTCTCTCCTGTTTCCGCGCTTCTTGCAAAAAAATACGGCTTGAAGCATATCGTCCTCTACAGGATGCCCCTGCTTATAGCATATTTTGCAGGGCTTTATATGCTAAATTCATGGCGTGTGCCTATTTATCTCATAGCCCTCTCAGGAGGCATAGCAGCCTCAATGTACTGGGTTTCCCTGCATTCACTGTTTGCAAAGCATTCTGACAAGATTCACAGGGCTTCCCAGGCAGGCAAGCTTACATCTCTTCCCGGAATTGCTTCATTGTTCGGACCAAGCATAGGCGGGCTTATAGCTCTTGCATTTGGTTTTAAGGCTCTTATTTCGATTTCAATATTTCTTCTGGCTGTTTCAGTAATTCCTTTGTTTTTCACCGGAGACATGAAGCCCCATGTCAAGATGTTTTCTTTCAGGGATGTCTTTGCCAGAAAATATCTTAAGTTTCTTCTTGCTTTTGCAGCACAGGGAGTCAGGGCAGTGGCATTGACAATAATCTGGCCTTTGGCTGTTTATTTTGCTGTAAGGGAAATAACTTCTGTGGGCTATATGGCAACTATTGCAGCCCTAGGCACAATCACTTTCACTTTTTTTGTAGGCAGTGCATCAGACAAGTTTGACAGGCGATTTATCATAAAAACAGGAAGCATTCTTGCAGCAGCAACATTCTTGGTTATGGTTTTTGCAGGGAGCATGACATCTATCTTTTTAGTTTCATTCATGGCAGGCTTGTTTGCGGTCATGATAGACATTCCTTTAATAGCCATATTTTATGACAGCGCAAACGACGGCGATCTTGTAGAGTTCATTGTAATGAGGGAAGTCGGGCTTGGCATAGGCAGGATTGCTATCCTCCTTGTGCTTGTTTTTATTGTAAACAAGTTTACTATCGGGCTCTCTCTTGCAGGCATCGCATCTTTGTTTTCCAGCCTTTTTTAGGAAAAAATTTATATAGTCTGGTTATTTGATTCTATATATGAAAAAGGCAAGCGCCACACCAATAATACTTTCTTTATTGGCTATTGTAGCTTTGGCTGCAGTCACAATTTTTTTCAAGGTTAGCCTGACAGGAGCTGTAGTAGCTGAGCCTGAGCAGGAGCCTGCTGAGGCAGTTATAGACATAGATTCAGCTGAATGCTTTGATTCTGACGGAGGCTTTAACCTTTTTGAGTCCGGAAATGGAATACTTGTTATTGACGGCAGTGAAAAGATTGAAATGAAGGACAGGTGCCTTTTTGAGGAGTATGGTATTGCCGAGACTGTCTGCAGGGGAGACGAGGTCAAGCAGGTAAAAGGATACTGCCCTCTCATTGAGTTCCCTGACGGAGCAAGGCAGTCTGACTGCATTGAGGATTCTGAAGGAGCAAGGTGCAAAAACTGTGCTGATTACGGTTTGATTGACTGCGACGGCAAATGCTGCTAAGCTTTAAATAATAGCTTATTTTCCATGTTTTCTGGTGAGTGAATGGCGAGTGAACACAATATAGGAAGAGCGATAGTGGGCATATATCTTGGCAATGTCCTTATGCAGAATGCGGATGCTATTGTAGTGCCAGTAGACACAATGCTGGATTATAGGTCAGCTCCCGGAAGCTTCCAGAGTGCAGTTGAGCATGGAAACCACAGTTCTATTTTTGATGAGGCAAGGCAGAAAGCAAAATCTGAATTCAGCGCAGCATCAATTGATTCACTTGTCCCTATGATTGTTCAGCCAGGCTCTGTTCATATCACATCAGCAGGCAGCCTTAATGCAAGGAATGTCTTTCACGCAGTTGTCATTGCTCATGAAATGGATGCTTATGATGACCATGTGATGAGGACATACTCCAGCGCTGAGCTGGTTTCAAAAAGTACAATGGCCTCGCTGCAGCTTGCAAATGAAAATGGATTCAGGTCAATTGCATTCCCTCTTTTTGGGGGAAGCGCATACCGCCTCGGGCTTGAAGAGGGAGCTGAAGCAATGGCTGAATCATTTTCCGAGCATTTGAATTCTGAAACAACCTTGGAGAGAATATCCCTGGTCGTTCCGTGGGATCTTCATTATTGCATGGCCAAAGAAGTCTTCGAAAAGAAATTTCACTGAATTGCCCTGAGAATTCCTACTATTTCATTTAGCTGCCATTTATTATGTTTTATTGCCTGGACTTCCAAATCATCCCTGTCTGTCTCAAACGAATAAAGATAAAGCGCGTCTTTTTCAATTATTTTTGAAACTCTTGCTTTTGAGCTTTCATTTCCAAACCGTTCTATAAAAGACTGGGCTTTGACTTTCCAGATATTGAAGTCAGACATGAAAGAAGGGCTTTTCCCGATTATTTCAGCCTCGTTCAGAAGTTCAAGAAGCTCTTTTTTTTCCATAAGCCCTATAAGAATTAATCATTTATAAATTTTAGCTTAAGTTTCCCTAAGGTATCCCCAGCTGTGCAGCTTGTCGCTGTCCTCAAACCATCTGTCTCCGATATCATCCCTGTAATACATGTGGGGGATGGATATGTTCTTGATTCTTTGGTATACCTGATTTTGAGCCTGCTTCATTGTCGAGCCGCATCCACAGACTACAAGGATAACTCCTGCTGTTCCTGTGACAACCCACTGGTCATTCACAAGCTTTACATCCTCAAAATGCACTCCCTTCACAGGCTTCTTGAAAAAGATAACTGAGTCCTTTGATTTGACATTGAATGTTTCAGGGTCATCAAATGGGAATGGAGGGACTACAATCCTTATTCCCAGCTGGAATCCGCTTTTTACTCTCAGTTTTGGCGATTTTCCCTGTGCAAGCTCATAGAGGAAATCCCCAATAGGCACAAGCATTCCTTCTTCCTGTATCACAACGCATGGGTAACCAAACCTGCTTGTGAACTCAAGCGGGTAGATCCCCTGGCTGTTGACTATGCAGTTAAGGTCAATATAACCAATGTAGCCTTCCTCTGCAAGCTTCGGCTCCATCTTTTTCAGTGTCTGATTGAACAGCCTGTTTGTTCCTGACCAGAACATTGCAGTTCCCATCTCTCCTGTTGAAGGCCCCAGGTTTCCAGGGAAAAGTTTTTTGTGCTCAAAATTGACATTGATAGGGTATATGAACTCTTTTCCGTTGAAGAATCCCCCAACCGCAACCTCAACTCCGTTGATTCTCTTCTGAAGCTGGAATGAAGGTATCTTTTTTGACCATGCCTTGTTATAATCATCAAGAACCTGTATTACATCCCTTCCGTCATCCTCCTCTCCTATGAAAAGAAGCCCTTTTATGTTTGCAGCCTCTCCTGAAGGCTTTATTACATACCTGTCAGGATTTTCTTTTACGAATTTTATTGCATCCTCAAAATTAGTGAATACTTTGTAAGGAAGTATGTTGACGCCTGCTTTTTTGAGCTCTTCCTGCCCGAATTCCCTTTCATCTTCAAGCCTGTCTGTGTATTCTGTTCCTCCAACAACAAGCTTGCCCTGCTTTCGCAGCTCCTCTGCCTTTTTTCCCTGGCCTAAAACATCATCAAAAACTATTATGTCAGCCCATTCAACCCACTGTTTCCAGTCATCAACCATCTCAACGAACCCTGCTCCGACTTCCTTGTCATCCTTGCATTCAACATAATATTTTACATGGTGCCCTTCTTTCCGGATTCTCCATGCAATGTCAGCAATAAGGCTGTCGATAGTTACAAACAAGAATTTTTTTGGCGCTTCAGTTTGCTTTGACTCGACTATGGGTTCGTTTTTTGAATTGCCGTTTTTTTGTGAATCTCCGTTTTTTTGTGAATTTCCGTTTTCCCGCAAATTCATTATTTCACCCCTTGGCACTAAAACATATTAAGTGGTATATAATCTTTTCTAAAATGATTCTTTTTTCTTCCTGAAAAGATAATTATATAAATGCATGCGCAATCTTTTTCCAGCGAGGTGATTATCATGGAAGAAGAGGAAATGACAACAGAGGACATTGCCAACTGTGCAGATGCAAAGGCTGACGCGCTTGTTGATCTGCTGATAAAAAAGGGATTAATAACAGAGAAGGAATTTGAGGACGAATACAACAGCATGTTTGAGGAAGAGCCTTCAGAAGAGGGGCAGGGTTCGGACGAAGACGACGAGGAAAAAGAAGAAGAGTAATTCTCATTATCTTTTTAAATGCCCCCTGATTTGAGGGGTTATGCCTAATAAACTCGAGGATATGCTTGAAGGCGTAAAAGGTATGCTTATGCTTGTTCCTGAGACAGTGCTGTACATCCCTTTTGATTTTGTTACAGTACCTGCCAGAAACAAGGGAATCCCTCTCTTTCTTAAGATGAAATTTCCCCAGCTTAGCTGCAGGGGGTACACAGACAGGTATTCAAAGCCTGACTGCAAGCCGGCCATAAAATATCACCACAAGGAAATTTTTGCCAAACTGTGCAGGTATTACAACCCTAAAACAGGATGCTGCAACAGATATTCAGACTAGCTATCGGAAAGTTTTTATACTCATTTTATGGGGGATACTGCATGAAGAAAGTTATCAGGCTTGTTTTTTATTTTGTTGTTCTGGTTGCTATAGCATCTGTTCTTTTGTTTTATTCTGCAAAAGATGTGAGTGTTGTTTCAGCAGGAGTCACGTCTGTCAGCGAACTGAGCATTGACGGCGTAACATTGAAAGGCTATGTTGATGTCCATAACGGAGGGTTTCTTCCTGCAGGGGTCAAAAATATAACATATACTGTTGAGCTTGAAGAAATGGAGAATGTCATTGGCAGGGGGGTTCTTGAGGGAGGTATTGTAAAGCCGAAAGAGACAGGAAGATTCCCTTACTCAATAAGGATTGAGTGGGTTCCTTCAATCCAGACAGCCCTTGACCTGCTTCTTTCAAAGCACACTTTTGCAAAAGTTGAGGGAGTTGTGAATGTCGCAAGCATAAAGGTTGTCCGTGTTGAGCTTCCTTTCTCGGCAAAAGTCAACCTCGAGGGATATATAGAACAGTTTGTTGTCGGCTCTCCGGAGTTTATTCCTGAAGGAATTGCTTCAGACCTGCCCGGGATTATTGAAGGAGTTGTCGGAAACATGACAGAAGGAGCTGAAACTGCAGCAGGTTATATTGAAGACTTATTTCCCTAATACCTTTTCCAGGCATTTATCGCAGTAAATGCTTCTTTTTTCCCCTTTTTCCTTGACAAACCTTTTCTTGCAAAGCCGGCAGTACTGAACAATCTTGTAGTCAGCCATTACCTTCTCCTCCTTCCTGAGAATTTTTTTTCTTCTTTGCTTATATTCCTGGAACCGCAGTTCCTGCAGGTAAAGGATGTTACAGAGCGCGATTTAGTTCCATGCGGATAGTTTGTACGCGATTTTATACTCTTGCTTTGACAGTCCTTGCAAATCATTTTAACACCTCACATATTTGCCCAATCCCTTAAACCAAACTAAATGCAAAGAAACCGCATAAGCTTTCAAAGCGTTTGGAATCTGAAAAAAGACAATTTTGCTCTAATATTAATCTAAAACAGGTCTTGTTATATAAAACCTTTGCATTACCAGCCAAAACCACACTCGAACAAGTTCTAGTTGCTTTTGCAAAAAGCAAAACCTTTATAAACAAACACAAAATCCTCATAATAAGTTACTGAATGTAACTTATCTACTCGCGCAAGCGGGGACAATTTAGGTGAAAAATAAATGGCAAGCATATTTGATGTTGACCAGACAGAGCTTATAGAACAAGCTGCAGAAGAATTAAAAAAAATGCCTGAAATCAAGGCACCTGAATGGGCCTTATTTGTCAAGACAGGTGTTTCAAAGGAAAGGCCTCCTGTAAGAAATGACTGGTGGTATGTGAGGGTAGCTTCAGTTCTGAGGAGAATTTACCTGAAAGGGCCTGTCGGTGTTTCAAAAT
>JAFGCE010000062.1 GCA_016932755.1 Candidatus Woesearchaeota archaeon | reverse complement strand
TATTTTGGGCTTGTATACAAGGAAGGGATATACACGGAATCAGTATTTGCAAAGCTTGCAGACATTCACGAGAATGTGCTTGCTGTAAAGATTGACGGCGCAACAAAAGAAGATTATGTTTGGGGGTTCAGGGTGGGATTCATAACCTTCAACAACAAAAAAGCAACAAAAGCCACCTATAGCGCGCTGGAAGCAAAAACCTCAGGAGCAATAAGGGGGAACATCTCTAATGTATCCCATCTTTCGCAAAGCCTTGTGCTTAAGGCATTTGAATCTGAAACTTATGATGCAGAGAAAAAGGAAAAGTTTAATTTGATGAAGTCAAGGTTTGACGAGGTTGAACAGGTTCTCCAGGAGCCAAAATATAAGGAATTTTTCAAGCCTTTGCCTTACAATTCAGGGTATTTCATGTGCGTTGAGCTGAAAAAGGGAATTGACGCAGAAAAAGCAAGGAAGACATTGCTTGACAAGTACGACACTGGTGTCATTGCAATAGGGAATCTTCTCAGAATAGCTTTTTCAGGAGTTGCTAAATCTAATATCCTGCAATTGTTTGAGAATATTTACTCAGCCTGCAAAGAAGAGTAAACTTATTTTTTTATTTCTACGTATTCTAATGCTTTTTGCCTGTATTCGGGATTACTATAAATTTCTACAACTGCCTCTTCCCATAATTTTCTGTCTTCCTTGTTCCAGGCAGGGTTTCCTAATTTTTCTTTTATCTGCCTGCATTTTTTGATCTCCTTTCTTGACATGAAATAGCCCCACAAACCAAGCGCAGCTACAGTTAAATCAAGAACAATATAAGAAGCAAGTTCCATCCTGTCTGATGGGTCAGGCAGACTAGGCAACCCGTTTATGTTCCCTAAAGCAAAAAAAGAAAAAAACAAAGTTACCAGTGTAGACAAAGAGTTGATTCCTTTGAAAAAATTAAGCGAAGAATCAACTCCATGATGCTGGTTATACTGGGATATCTTGGGGATAAGGTCTTTTGTAACAGTTTTGCTTGTGCCTGCCTTTCCATTCAAGTAATTTCCAAAATGAATCAAAAACTGCCTTGATTCAAAATCTTGGCCATAAAAAGAGTTTGTTGATTCCAATCTTAGGATATCCAATGTCAATTCTACTTTTGCTTCCAATGTATCTGCTGCGTACGGTTCCATTAGAACAGTAAACAGCACATTGCTTAAAAAAATAATGGAAAAATTACGGATTTTTCGCGCAAACCCATAAAAACCTGATTGGCTGACAAGTTAACATGGCAGAAAAAACACTCCTGAAAATAGCATTGATAAGCTCGCTTGCAGGGCTTGTTATTTTGTTTTTTGCTTCAGAAATAATGTAATTGCCTCAGTAGTTACTTCCGCTCATCATCTTGGTTCAGCCGGGAATAACCTCATCATCGACAAGACAGCAAATGCGGAGTTGTATTTAAATGTTGCTTAAACTCATCATTTCATTGGTGCTTGGGGTTTTTGCAGGCATTATCACAGGCTTGACCCCCGGAATCCACATTAACCTCGTAAGCGTGATGGTTGTAAGCGCTTCTTCATTTCTGCTTGGGTTTGCAGAGCCTGCTGTGATATCAGTTTTCATAATCTCGATGGCTGTGACACATACTTTTCTTGATGCAATCCCCTCAATTTATCTTGGCGCTCCTGATGAAGACACAGCCCTTGCTGTTTTGCCAGGGCACAGGCTGCTGCTGGAAGGGATGGGGCACGAGGCTGTCAAATTAACTGTAATCGGCTCGCTTCTATGCCTGATAATGAGCGTTGTTTTGTTTCCGCTGTTTATGGTTGTGTTTCCAATTATTTATTCAGCAATAAAAAATTATGTTGGCTGGATTCTTCTTTTTGTTGTTGTTTTCATGATTCTAAAAGAAAAGGAAAAAGACAAGATTTTCTGGAGCACTGTTGTTTTTTTGTTTTCAGGCAGTTTGGGGATAGTTGTCCTTAGCATGGAAAACTTAAGGCAGCCGCTTTTCCCCCTTCTGAGCGGTCTTTTTGGAACAAGCATTCTGCTTTATTCCCTGTCCCAGGAGGTTGTCCTGCCTAAGCAGAGAATCACAGAGATGGTTAATGTTGAAAAGAAGGATGCTGCAAAAGCCTTAATTGCAGGAGTTTTTTCAGGAGGATTAACCTCCCTGTTTCCAGGGCTTGGAGCTGCGCATGCTGCAATCATAGCAAAAACATTTTTCAGGAGCATCACAACAGTTTCTTACCTTATTTTGGTTGGGGGGATAAATACTGTCAATTTTTTGCTAAGCCTGGTTACGCTTTACACATTAAACAAGGCAAGAAACGGAGCTGTTATTGCGGTTTTGGAGATAATTCAGAACATTAATTTCCAGCAATTGCTGATATTCATCTCAGCAAGCCTTGTTGTTGGGGGGATTGCCTCTTTTTTGGCTTTGAAAATCAGCAGGATTTTTTCATTTTTTGTAAGCAAAGTGAATTACAAGTTCCTTTGCTTGCTGGTTGTTGCGCTTGTAACTGCGCTTGTTTTTGTTTTCTCAGGATTTTTAGGGCTGTTTGTGCTGATTGTTTCGACATCTGTCGGGTTAATCCCTAGTTTTGTCGGAGTTGGAAAGAGCAATGCAATGGGGTGCCTGCTGCTGCCTGTGATATTGTACTTCCTCCTTTAGCCAATCAAAACCTTTATAAATCAATCAGATTTCCACGCTGTCATGGAAGCAATAATCGCAAATTTCAGGAGAAACAGGCACAGCCAGAAAGGCAACCACATGATTATTGAGATAGAAGGCATTGACCGGAAGGACAAGGCAGAATCATTGGTTGGAAAGGAAGTTGTCTGGAAAAGCCCTGCAGACAGGGAAATAAAGGGAAAAGTTGCTGCTGCGCACGGCAACAAGGGAGCTATAAGGGTTATCTTTGAAAAAGGCATGCCTGGACAGAGCGTCGGCACAAAAGTCCAAATCAAGTGAAATCACTTCTTTGTAATAGAAAACTTTATATATTAAATTTCTAAGTTTAGATTAAATTATACTGATATATCAAAATAGAGGTGTTTGCATGAAAAATAAAACAATTTTCGTTCTATTAGCTTCACTATTTATTTTTTCATTGTTGGCAGTGATATCTGTTGCTGCGCCCCAGCAAACCGGCGGGACTATGGGCGCTTTGGAATCTATTTTTGGCTCAATAGCAGGAGAAAATTTCCCTGAAGTATATGCCAAATATGATGTCTTCATTGACATGATTATCTACTTAATAATATTCATAGGGCTTACGCAATGGACTTTAGGCAAAAGAGTACGCTTCGAGAAAGGCGGAAAAGCCATGCAGATTGGAATTGGAATAATATTTGCTGTAGGGCTTGCATTGTTTGAGAAAAGCCAGGGATTTAATATAACATCTTTCGGGCCAGTAGCATTTATGATCCTGATTGCAATGCTTGCTTTCGCTCTTTACGAAGGTCTTGTTGAATTTGGAGTCAAAAAAAGAACTGCCCTCATTATATCTTATGGTGCAGCATATATTACCCTTGCATCAGGAGGCGCGCTAAGCTGGCTGCAAAAAGGGCCAGCATCAATCGTGGCAAGAATAGCCGCAGTAATCTTCATGGTTGCAATAATTTATTATGGAGTTGTTGGGATAATGTGGATACTTGAAAAGTTCAAAGGAGATAAATCAAAAGTGTCTACTGAAACAGCCAGAGAGCTATCAGGGCAGAAAGGAGGAAGAGAAAGAAAAGAAGAGGCTGAAGAAGAGGTTACTGAGTCATTCACAGCGGAAAATATAGAGAAAATAAAGAAAGTTGGGGAAGAAATTGACTCAGGCGCAGACACATCACTAAAAGTGCTTATAACCAAACTTGAAAGTGAAACAAACCTGGAAGAAAGAAAAAGGCTTAAGGAAGCGCTTGAAGCTGAAGGCGATAGGATTATAAAAATGATACACCAGCTAAAAGGAAACCAAAAAGCAATAAGACGCCAAACAAAAATTCTGAGAAGGCAGATTCCTGCTGAGCAGCTGAAAGAAGAAGAAAGCAAGGTAATGTCTTACTGCGACAACATAATTGGTGAGCTGGATGAAGCTGTCAAAAAAATTGAAGAGTTTGTTAAAGGTATAAAGAAAGGGCAGGAAGTCCAGATTATGCCCACACTTGGAGTTGCTTCCAACATTCTCAAGCGAAAACTACCAGCCCAGCTTGGAGAGCTGCTTGCAATGGAGCAGAGGATTTATGCACAGCTAAAGGGGAAATAAATGGACAAAAAAACGATTTTTGTATTTTTAGTTGCTTTATTCGTATTCTCGTCATTAACATTGGCTGTTTTTGCAGCAGAAGAAGGCAGCCCAAACGCTGTTGAGTCAATACTCCAGCCTTTTGGCGACAGGTTTTCTGAGGTTTACACAAGATTTTATGTTTTCATTGACGCAGCAATTTATCTTATAATCTTCCTTGGATTAACGCAGATTTCGCTTGGAAAGCTATGGGAAGGGAGAGGGGACAAGAAGGCTGCAAAAACAATTTCAGTAGGCATTGCAATTGTCCTTGCATTAAGCCTTGCCTTGTTTGAGGCAAGCCAGGGATTCAATATCATGTCATTTGGCCCTTTGGCTGCAATAATACTTCTTGCTTTGCTTGGCTATGCTCTTTGGGCAGGCTTGAAAGAGCTTGATGTGGGAGACCCAATGAAAAGGGCTGCAGGAGCCTATGTTGTTGTTTATTATTCACTGATGGCTGTTGTTCCAAGCGCAATGTGGTGGATTAACAGGAATGTTCCGATTGTGGCAGGAATACTTGCGCTGCTTGGGGCTGTATTTTCAATCTACATTATAGTTATGATAATATTATGGGTAATAAGCCTGTTCGGGAAAGCTGACACTGGAAAAGCTGCCAAAGAAATCAAGGAAGCTGCTGAAAAGGAAGCAAAAGAAAGAACAACGCCGGCGCCTGTAACAGAAGCAGAAAAAAAGAGGCAGGAAGCTGAAGAGCAGGCAGGAGAAAAAAAGAAGAAAAAGGAAGAAGAAGAGGAAGAAAGGAAGAAAAAAGAGAGGGATATCAGAGAGCTGGAAGCTGCTTTGGGGTTCCTGATAAGGGCAAGAGAAGCTATAAACCATCTTATTGGAACAGTGCCGAGAGATTTCAAGGCTGCTGTTGAATATTGGGGGGAGAACTGGAAATCAACCAAAAGCATACCTCATGCAAAGGCAAATGCAACAGGAGCTGTTAAAGTACTAAGGGACACAATTGTTGCTCCTTATATGGTTGCGGTCAGTGATTTTGAAAAGGGAATAAAAGAAGTAATATCAGCATCCCACATGCAGAAGTATTCAGATATAAGAGATGAGCTTGAAAAAATCAGGGTTGAAGGCGAAGCACAAATGGTTTCCGAAGGACCTCTTGCAAGAGTTATTGAAACTACTAACTATTACCACAAAATACTCCACAACTATCTTTCAGGAGTATATGAAGGAAGGCGCGCAATGCCTCCTTCAAAACTGCAGTACACCTGCCTAAGGCTTTCCAAATACCACATAGACAAGCAGTTCCCAAAATCAATGAAGAATGCATACACAGCAGTTAACGTGATTATTGAAAAGGTAAAGAACGTTATAAACAAAGCAAAAAAATAATTTTTCTCAGGCTGCTAACTCCATTTCAGGGTCATAGACCACAATCTCAATCTCTTCAGGATCCATGCCAGGAAGAATATCGTATGCCTTATCTACATTTCCCTCAACAAGGAAGATATACGCCATGTTGTTCAATGCTGCCTTCCTGGCTTCAGGCATTGCAGTCCTGCACTGGACAACTTTCTCAAAACTTAAAACAGCTTCAGGCAGGTCTTCAAGCAAAAGCTCTATTGTTCCTTTTGTGGCATAAAACAGGCTTGCATCAGACCTTGTCAAGTCAACATGATGCTCAAGAAACCCCAAAGCAATATCATAATCCTTCTCGCGTATTGAGTAAAATATGGCATTATAAACCTCTGCCATCTCAGTGTCCATTGAAGGAAGCTGTGTTCCGCCAGGAGCGCCAGGATTTGGTGCCGGCGAAGGAACATCAGAATCCCCGCTTCTGCCTTGCTCAAGCCTCTGAACTCTTTCCTGTAAAGAACCATAATCAGCTTTGAGAGAGTCATAGCCTCCTTTGATGCTTGTAAGAGCTCCTATGATAGCCTGGTCTTTTTCTGCTAAGGTTCTTGCAATCTTATCAATACCTTCCTCAAAAACATTAGTTGGATTTGCGTTTTCTTCTGGCATTTTTCTCCCCGATACCTTAATAGATTACAAGATTATTAAGGATTTTCCTTATTTAGCCGGAGGCTTTCCGAAACTGTCCATAATCGCTTTAATCTTCTGCGTTGTCTGGCTTAGCTGGTCGACAATCCTGTCAACACCCCTCTGGTATTTTACAGCATCCTCAAGGCAGTCTGTTGCAACTGTAGGCTGTCCGCCATAGTAAGTTGTCGGTCTTGCTGCAGCCATCGCCTCGTCGCTCTGGCTTGCGTTCTTGACTTCTGTGAAAGGATGTTTCCTGATAAGCTCGTCCCTTCTTTTCTTGACAAAGTCATACATCTCTGACTTCTTTCTTGCCTGCTCAAGCTCGCTCTCGTATCTTTCTCTCTGCAACCCATATTCCTTCTTGAGAGCGTCAAGCTCTGCCTTTGCTTCATCAAGCTTCTTTTTTGCAGCCTGCCTTTCCTTCTCCCTTGCTTTCTGCGAAGATTCATACTTCTTGTTTGCTTCGTCAAGGTCCCTGTTAATTCCTGCTATTTTTTTCAGAACCGGAACATAACTTGTTCCGTCAGTAAAATTATCTGCCCCTGCAACAGGAGTGTCTCCTTTCCTGTATTTCCTTATGCCGCTGTCAAGATATTCCCGCACAACAGCCAAAGCTTTCAGGTGGTTCTCATAGTTTGAAACAGCCCTGTCAACTTCCCTGTGCTCTGCAGCAAGCGCTCTTGTAATGTCTTCAAGCCCTGACTGGAAAATGTTGCCAGGCTTGCCTCCGCCGATGCTGCCATCTGAAGGAGCTTTCTTCTTTCTTGCCCTCTTCTTTTTCGGCTCGCTTGGCTGTGAAACTGGCAGTGTTTCTGCAGGCTGCTGTGATTCAGCAGATGGCTGAGGAGAAGAAGGAGCTCCATCATTTCCTCCTGGCTGTGTATTTCCCTGTTTATTGTCTTCAGTATTTGTCATTATAAATTACCCCCAACTAATTGATATGCTGGGGAAATAGGGCGCATTTATAAAACTAAGGGTAATCGCACAATGAAAGAAAGAGAATAAAAAAATTAAATTTACAATAAAGGAATATTGACAACTCCTTTGTTGTTAAGCACTGCCAATACAATGCCGATAATCAGGCCAATAACAAGCCCCATAAAGAAATACTTCATCTCTATGACGCCTAGCTGCGCTTTTTTTGACTTAAACATTGAGCATCACCTTTTTTTGATTATACACGGAAAGTTGGATACAGGATATTTAAATGTTTCGCTTGGCGGATTCAGGAGGGGCAAAAACAAAAGATATAAATAATCAGAACAAAACTAAAAACAAAAACAGAAAAAGAGGTGTTTATATGCATTTGGTGCTAAAAAAGAAACCTAAAGATCCTATTGTCGTCGAGGGATTTCCCGGATTCGGTTTGGTCGGGACAATTGCCTCCGAATTTCTCATAAGCCATCTTCAGTGCGAAAAGATAGGGAGCCTTTATTTTGAAGACCTTCCCGCGACAATAGCGATACATGAAGGTGCTGTGATAGACCCTGTCAGCATTTATTACAACAAGAAATACAACATTGTCATAATCCATTCAATATCAGGAGCCCAGGGAATAGAATGGAAAGCTGCAGACGCTGTACTGGACATATGCCAGCAGCTCGGCGCAAAAGAAATAATCTCCCTCGAAGGCGTCGGAGCTGCAGGAATGGGAGATGATGAGGAAAATGATGCAAATTCAAACGCTTTCTTCTACTCAACCTGCAAGGAATGCTCAAAGAAGCTGAAGTCATTGGGAGTAGAACAGCTCGGCGAGGGAATCATAATGGGAGTTACTTCTGCGCTTGTCTTAAAAACCGAAATACCGCTGACATGCCTTTTTGCAGAGACACATTCAAATCTTCCTGACAGCAAGGCTGCTGCAAAGATGATTGAGGTCCTGGACAAGTATCTCGGGCTTCAGGTCGACTATAAGCCCCTTCTGAAACAGGCAGAGAAATTTGAGGAAAAGCTCAGGGGATTGATTGAAAAAGGGACAAAAGCCCAGGAAATTAAGGAAAGAAAGTCAATGAGCTATGTTGGTTAGGCTGAAAACTCACTTTTTGGGGGTTTCAGGCTTTCTCCTTTTGTTTTTTATTTTCAGAAATACTAAATTTTCTAGTGCCTAACTCAATTTTTGCTGGTTTTTGTCTGTCCAGCCCTGTTTTTAGTATAAAATATTGCTTTGCACACTTTTCTTGGTTTTTCCCAGAAATTCTGGCTTTTTGCCAAAAACTGACTTTATTTTTGTTTAAATTTTTTTAATCCATCTAAAACCATAAGC
>JAFGCE010000061.1 GCA_016932755.1 Candidatus Woesearchaeota archaeon | reverse complement strand
TATTTACACCAGAGAACTCAACAGGAGTTCTTGACTTCCAGACAATTGAGGAAGACAGTGATGTTGAGCAGGCTATGACTGCATACGGAACAATGGTTGAGATTGATTCAGAGAATGATGACTATGCACTAGTTGTCTACCCTGATGAGGAAGTATACGGAAACGTATTCATCTCACCAATCGGGTCTGAGTTAGTCTCAGCAGCAATGGGCGGAGCAGTAACCACAACAACAGTTCAGAAAATCCAGGTTGGAGCAGCTAAGTTGGCTTCAGAAGTAGCTGACATAACAGCTGTAAACGCAATTGTTGTAGGTGGACCTTGTGCAAACGCAGCAGCAGCAACTCTAATGGGCAATCCTGCAGAGTGCTGGACAGCAATTCCAGAGAACAAGGCTATAATCAAGCTTTACGAAAGTGGAGCTAATGTAGCATTGTTAGTGGCTGGAAGAAGTGCGCTAGACACAAGAAGAGCAGCAAGAGTACTTGCAAACGCAGACGACTATGACCTTGAAGGCATGGAAGTTGAAGTTACAGGTACAAGCTTGACTGACATCTCAGTTAGCTCACCACAGTAAAACCTAAACTAAATTTTTTTCTTTTTTTTTCTTTTTCTTCTTTTAATAAAGAATCAGCGTGAGCTTTAGCACTATAAGCATAAGCTTTATAAAATTTGTATGATACCCAAGACCTATGGAAATATATCTTAACTTATTAAAGAACGAAGGTTGGGAAGATGGCCTTCTAAGATATATAGGGATGTATAATACTAAAGTAGATGGGGCTCTTAAGGGTGGACCTGAACTTATTTATAGTGATCCAAAAGATTTGTTTGAAGAATTAAGAAAACACGAAGGAACTGATATAACCGTTAAGATAACAAGCCAAGAACTTCCTTCAGAACTTAGGGAGATGGCATGGTTTTCAGGAAGAAGTCCCATAGAAAAATCTGAATTATTACAGATTGTTGAAGAACAAAAAAAAGCAGGACATGATATAGAATTAATAGATTAGACTTTTTCTTCTTTTAATAAAGAACCAGCGCAAGCTATAAGCACGAGCCGTAGAAAATATTGTGCTTTGTCCTTGTGATTTTTACTTTTACTTTGCCTGTTTTTGTGCAGCTTGGAAGTGTTATTGTCCTGTTTTCAGAAACAGCTATCTTTTCCCCAGCCATTCTTCCATTGCAGACTATTTCTGCCTCTATCCTCTGCCCTTTTTTGAAAGGCTTTGGCAGGGGCTTTGTAGGCTTTATGTTGAAATCCTTCTTGAAATCAAGGATTAAGTGCTCTTTGTACTTCTTTTCCAAATCACTGAGCCTTTTCCTGAATGTCTCCCACGGCATCTGCTTTACAGGATTCCTCCCAAACCTGTAGCTGAGAAAGTTCTGTATTCCTATCATCACTTTGTGCCCTGGCTTTTTCCTTAATTTTTGGGCAAACTCTATTATTTTAGGCATTTCCTCGTCGTTTATCCCAGGCATCCAGACAGGAGCTATAATCAGGTCTGCTTTTTTTGAGATGTATTCTGCAATTTCAAGGGCATTTTTCAAACTGTAGCTTGTTCCAGCAATCTTTTCAGCAAGCCTGAAATCAAGGGCGTTAATTGAAACATTGAATCTTGTCATTCCTGCATCAACAAGCTCGTCAACCTTTTTCTTTGAAAGCATTGTCGCGTTTGTGTCTATTGAAACCTCGGCAACAGAAGGAAATCTTGAGATATCCTTCACAAGATTAACCAAATCAGCATAATAAAGAGGCTCTGCCTGCCCGCCAATATGGATTTCCATGCCGTCTTCCTGCTTGTAATCAAGTATTTTCTTAAGCTCCTGCACCAAATATTCCTTTTCAACAACAAAGTCTGTAGGCCTCATATCATCATTTACAGAGCAGTAGATGCACTTAAGGTTGCATACAGTTATTGGCTTGATTTCAATTATGCTTGTGTTCCTGTCAACAATGCCGAATGCAATGTTTCCGACAAGGGGGATTCCTGAGTTTTTATGCACATAAACTGTTTTTTTCCCATTAATCCTGTTTTTCAGGCTTTCAAACCCTTTTGCAAGCAGGATGTTCAGTCTCGCTCTTGCTTCATCCTCGCCAATATCCCTGAATTCTATTGAGTTCCTGTTTATCTTGAACCTTGATACAACTTCAAGCGCGTGTTTTGGAATGCTGAATAAGAATAGCTTAAGGAAAGCAACCTCTACTTCATCCTCTTTTTCCTCAAAAGAAAGTGTTTCAAACCCGATTTTTGCCATGCTAACATGATTATGGCCGGGTTTTTATAAACCTTATGCAGGAGAATATAAAGATTTAAATATTATCCCAACAAACTCAGTTGAGGGGGGATTATGGAGCAGGAGCAAACTTCTAACTCAAAGCAAAAAGGAATGAACATAACCTATGAAACCCTGTTTGAGGTTCTCAGGATTGAGAAAAACAGGGACGACCTTCAGGAGCTTCCGCCCTCTTTTTTTGACGATGTTCTCCAGTACCTGCGGGAAAAACAGCAGATATTTGATGAAAGCCTTGTTAAGGAGGACCTTTTTTCTGCAACAGAAAGGGAAAAAATCTCCAATGAGCTTGGCAACCTCAGGAGGATGCTGAAGGAGACTTATGAGAGAAGGGAGAAAAAGATAATAAACATGGCTTTGAACAAGTCAAGGACAAAATCAAACATCATAGACACGTCACGGCTCCTGAAAGAGGAGACAGCATTTTTTGACCAGATTGTGGACACGCTTGACAGGTTCAGGAAAGGCATACTTCTTAACATGTTTGACCTAAGGCAGCCTTTTATAGAGGAGTCAAAGCTGCAGCCCAACGGAAGCAGTTCTGCGGGGGAAAACAAGGAAAAGGAAAAAAAGGACACAAAGCTTGTCAGGTTCCTGCACCCTATCCCAAAGTTTATCGGAAAGGAGCTTGAGGTTTACGGTCCTTTTGAGGAAGAGGATATGGCAAACCTGCCTGTTGAGATAGCAGATGTCCTCATAGGCAAGGGAAGGGCTGAAGAAGTGAGCGAAGGCTGAATTGCATCGAAACCTTTTTAAAGGAACTGCGTTTTCTGCACTGTATGAAAATACCAAAGATAAGAAGGACATACTGTCCTAAGTGCAAGAAGCACACTGAGCACAAGGTAAGCCAGACAAAGAAAAAACAGGCATCTTCTCTTACTTACGGAAGCAAGATAAGGGCAAGAAGGAGAGGAAGAGCCAGAGGAACAGGCAACCTTGGAAGGTACAGCAAGCCTGCTGTCACAAAGTTCAAGATGACAGGAGCAAAGCAGAGCAAGAAGACTGACCTAAGGTATGAGTGCAAGGAGTGCAAGAAAATCCATCTTCAGAAATACGGAAAAAGGGCAAAAAGAGTTGAATTTGTTTAAGGCTTTTTCTTGACTAAATTATTTACTGCTTCTTCCACAATCTCTTTTTTCCAGCCTTTTGCGATAAGCTCAGACTTTATGTCCCTGATGCTGAAGCCGTGGCTGATATTTGCTGTTATTATGCTTGTCAGTTTCCTGATTTCCTCTTTCCTGACAATATTGCCTGCCTCTTCCTGTGAATACCCTCTGCTCATAACATCATTTTTTATCCTTGATTCAGGGAATCCCTTGTCAAGCTCCCTGCTGACCATGCCTGTTAAGCCTCCTTTTGCAAGGCTGATTACTCCTATAATAATTAGAATTACGCCAATACCGACAGCTCCCAAGCCGACTGCTTGCGCAATAACTGTTGATGTAAAAATCGGCTGCTGTTCTACAGCCATTTCTTTTTCTTCAGGCCCTATCCCTGCTTCAGGAGGTATGTAAACTTCCTCTTCCTCTGTTATTTTCTCTTCAGCCCCGCATTCTATCTTGGTTTTTGGTGCGCTTTTGTATGTTCCGCAGCTGTTGGAATCAAAGCAGTCCCTTGTCTGGTATCCTCCAATGCATGTGCTCCATTCACCGCATATCCAGTCTTCAGCGCATACTGCGGAAACGCAGTATCCATCTTCGCATTTCTCGTCTTCAGCGCATGCAAAAGAATCCCACTCTGTGCAGATATCCGAGTCATAATTCCCGCAAACAAACACCATGTTTCCTGCTCCGCATTCCCTCTCTCCATATGTGCATTCGCTTGTGCACCTGCTTACAGCGCCTCCTCCGCCTCCTGAAGATTTCTTCGAAACAGTAAGCGTGCTTTCGTCTGAAGCTGAGGTGTAGTTTTGGGTTTGCGATGCATTGCAAACATAAAGATATGTTCCGGTTGAAAGAGAAACCAGATGGTCTATCTCGCTTGTTACATCAGTTCCGTTCCTGTAAAGCGCTGCATTTCCCTCTCCTGTGCATGAACAGCTTGCATTGACTGTCTCGCCGTCATACATTGATGATGGGTTTAAGGAGAGTGAGCAGGTTTGCGATGCTCTTTCAACTGTATAGCTAAACTCATCAGTGCAGCCAAGGTTTCCTTCTGTGTCATTTGCGCATTCGCTCCAGATGTATGTTCCTGCTGCCAAATCTGAATAGTTGTAGTAGTATTCTGAAGATGAGTTTTCTGTTACTGAATAATTTTCCAGAGAGCCGTTGAAGCCATGCTCTATTGTCACGTTTGCAACCAAGCTGCTTGCATCAATCCATGTTACATTAAACTGATAGCTTGCATTGTATGAGTATACTGCCCCGCTTGCAGGTGACGTTATATTGTTTGACCATAATGGAGAAGACATGTCTTTTATTGTCAGGTTGTAGCTTACAGAGCTTGAACTGTAGTTTTCTGTTTCTGAATAGTTTGCAGTTATGTTGTATTCTCCTGCTGTTGTATAATTCTTCAGATGCTCAATCAAAGGATAGCTCTCGTTAAGGAGGGTTGTGTTCTCGTATAATGTAATGTTCCCTTCTCCTGCAACAAGAAAAGCTGTTAAATTCACTATTAAGCTGATGTCTGATTCAACATCCCCCTCAAATCCATTGATTGCCAGGTTAATATCAGAAGATGCCTTGCTTACATTAAGGATATTTATTGTCTCGTTTGAAGTATAGTTTTCGCTTTCAGGCATGCTGCAGTTGTAGCTGTAAAGCCCTGAAGCCAGTACCTGAACATCAGGTATCGGCATTTCTGAATCATTTCTTGTAAGGTTAATCTGAGCCTGGTTGTGGTTTGCTGAACAGCTAACGTTTGATTCTGTTCCATATGTTATGTTCCAGTCAGGAAGCGCTGTCATGCTCAATATTGAAACAGCCTTGCTTACATTAATCAGGTCTGATGAGTTTGTTGCTGAAGTGTAGTTTTGCGTTTCTGTTGTGTTGCAGGTGAATGTGTAGTTTCCTGCAGGAAGCTCTATTGCCTGCTCTACCTGTGATGTTATGTCCTCAATTAAGCTTCCGTTGTCCTTGAACAAGCCTGCTGTTCCCTCTCCTGTGCATGAGCAGGTTACATTTACAAGCTGTCCGTAGGTTATCTCAGATTCATTGACTGTTATGCTGCATACAGGTGCTGCCTTCTGCACTTCATAAGTCCACTGGTCTGTCTCATTCCATATTCCTGCAGTGTCATTTGCATACTCTTTCCAGACATAGACTCCAACTGCCAAGTCTGAAACATTGTAGTTGTATTCATCTCCTGCATTGTCTGTCACAGTGTAGTTGTCTAGTGGTCCTGTGAAGTTGTGCTCAATGTAAACAGTATCAACATAAATGTTGTTCTGCCAGCTTACATTGAACTGGTATACCTGCCCGGGAGAGTAGGTATAAGGGCTTGGAGGTGCTGTTAAATTATTAGACCATTGAGGTGCTGTGTCAGGAATAATTGTTAGGCTGTTGCTCATGTTGTAGAATCCATAATCATTTCCGTCGTATATTGCTATCTCGCAATTCCAGGTGTCATAAACACTTGTTTCTGAATAATCCAGAACTCCTGCAGCAGCCAAATCTGAAGGCTCGTATTCTGCTGACTCAAACCCTCCGTATTTCACAGCAAGCACATTCCATGTTGAGCTTGCCGATGGAAATGATTTTGTGCTTCCTACTGCAATAACATCATCATAATTATCAGTTGTTATTCCGTACAGGACATCATTGTCAGTGCCTCCAAATGTGTAGTTCCAGACATTGTCTCCTGACGAATTCAGCTTTATTATGTAAAAGTCCTGCTGTCCTGCTCCCAATGAGGTTGTGAATCCTCCCAAGATTATATAATTCCTGCTGTCAACTGCAACATTTCTTGCATACTCGTTTCCAGCTCCGTTAATTGTCTTGTTCCACTGCTCGCTTCCTGTTGAGTTGTACATCACAATAAGAATGTCCTGGCCTGTTCCGTCTTTTCTTCCTGCAACTATGATGTTGTCATTGCTGTCAACATCAACTCCATATGCCCTGTCGCCTGTGGATTTGTTGAATGTCCTGTTCCATGCAGGGGTTCCGTTTGCATAATATTTGACAGTAATGAAATCAAATTCGTTGCTTGTGCTGTTTTCAGTCCTTCCTGTTACAATTATGCTGTCAGCTGAGTCAACTGCGACAGCCATTGCATAGTCCTGGTTTCCGCTGAAATCAAATGTCTTGTTCCATTTCTCATTAAGATTTTCATCAAACTTGATAACAACAAAATCATAGTTTCCTGTCTTGTTGCTGTATCCTGCAACAATAACATTGTCGTTTGAGTCAACAGCAACTGACTGGGCTATTGAGACATAGCTTGAGCTGCCTGTCGAGAATGTTAATGAGGGAAATGACAAGGAATTGTTGAATTTTGCAACGTAAAACCAGGGTACGGATGAAACCTCAAGGTATCCTGCTGCAATGATATTGTCATCATAGTCTGCTGAAATGTCATACCATTCTGAATCAGAGCCGCAGATTACGGAAGAATCTATGTACTGCCCCAGTGAATTGTATTTGTATATGCTTCTGCATTTGTCTCCGCCAGACATTTTATACCCGGACACAAACAGATTATTATTTTTATCAGCAGCAACGCTGAATCCCTCAACATCTGCACCGCTGTTTGTCTGCGTAATGTTCCAAAGCTCAGCAACCTGCTCAGTTCCGTTAAGATACCAGAATCCATGATAGGTTACATTGTCTCCATCTGCATCTGTTGAGTTAACCCAGCATGTCAGGTTTTCGTTTGTGGTGTTTGCTCCGTGCGAGCTGTTCAGCTCAAATATATCAAGCATTGCAGCTGAGTTGTATGTCAACGGAAGTAAATCAACACCTTCATGAGGAATTCTTGTATCCCCAAGCCAGTCTCCGTCAACATCCTGCCCCCTGTAGTTGCCCCAATAATTGCCCCCAATCCAGCTTTTCCCGATTATATTAACCCCTAAGGTCTTTGTTGTGTTGAAATTATTGCCTGTTCCGCCAGCGTAAACATTATCAGAGTTGTCAACATAATTATCATAAATGAGGTTGTCGTCTCCTGATATGTCAAGAGCATAAAACCCGCTGTCAATAATGTAATTTCCTGTTATGCTGTTGTTGTTTCCGTTGCAATCAATTCCCTCATTGACAGAATTGCTGATGTTGTTGGCTGTAATGTTGTTGTTGCCTCCTCCCAAATAAATGCCTACTGAATTGTTCTGGATAATGTTCCCTTCTGCAATGCTGTTATTGCTTCCTAATTCTATACCATCCTCGAGTCCGTCTTTGATAGTGTTATTTATTATTCTTGTTTCATGGTTTGTCGAAGAATCAAAGATAGACTCGTCAGAGCAGTTGTAAACAGTATTATTAAGCAAAAATGTGTTGTTTGAATTTAATAAATAAAATCCATGCTTGTCCACGTTGATGATATTGTGCGTTAAATTGTTATTATTTGAAAGCTCAATCCTGACAGCGTTCCAGTCAGCTCTTGTTTGGTGCGAGATATTGTTTAAGGTTGCTCTATTATCTGTTGAGCTGCTGTTCAGGTAAACAGATCCATACACGCTATTGAAATTGTTATTCAGCAAATTATTTTCAGAAATCAGATTGCCACTTGACTGCTGTAACTCAATTCCCCAGATTGTGTTGTTTTCTACTGTGTTGCCGATTACCTCTGTATAATTGCAGTTGTTGAGACTTATTCCTGATTTTGTGTTGTTTATTAGGTTGTTGCCAAATATCGTGTTGTTGTTTGAGCCTGAAACAAGTCCAATTCCATTATACCCATTAAAGGTTATGTTGTTATTTTCAAATGTATTTAGCTTGCTGCCGCTCTGGATTAAAACACCTTCGCGAGTGCTGTTGTTGAAAAGGTTATTTGCAATGTTGCTTCCCTCACTAAGAGATAGCCTTATGCCTTCCCAGTTGTTTTCAACAAGGTTGCTTGTTATGTTAAGGGCTGTTGAGTTGTATATCGTGATACCTCTCTGGCTGTGTGATTTTATTTCATTATTGTATAGTGTGCAGTTTGTGCTATTAGAAATTCTGGCTCCTTCATTGTTTGAAAACAAAATATTATCCATTACTACCGCATGGGAACCGTTTTCAAGGAGTATGCCTACATCAGGGGCATTATTACTGCAGTTATTGCCTATTACTTCAGTATAATAGCTGTTCAAAACTTTTATTCCATCAAAATTTCCCTTGGCTGTATTGTTTTCAATTCTGTTTTTGTCTGCTCTTCCTTCAATCAGGATTCCTTCATTGGCATTATCATTTGCAGTGTTTGAATAAACTGTGCAGTTCTGAGCCCGGTCAAGATAAATGCCGATACTGTTGTCTGTGGCAAGATTGTAAGAAGCATTCATGTAGTGGCCCCTGTTGGACCATAAACCATATGTGTTGTATGTTAAATTGTTGGAGAGTATGTTGTTGCTATTTGCAAGTATGGCATAAATTCCTGTGAAGCTGTTGTTTACAAAATTGTCTATGGCATTGTTTTGCGTGCAGCCGGTGGTGATTTCTATTGCGTATGCGTTTATATTCTTAACTATGTTATCTGTGATATTGTTGCTGCCTGATGATGAGACCAACTCAATGCCATATTCTTCACCGCTCCTGTCATTGATGATAGTGTTAAATCTGATATTGTTGTTTGAGCTTCCTGTGAGATATATGCCGCTGTAACAATATTCTGCATAGTTATTCTTGATATTGTTATTTCCGCTGCCTGAAAGGTAAATTCCATAGCCATAATCAGCATTGTTTGAAACATTGTTGTGCTCAATCAGGCTGTTATTGGAGCTTTCAAGCCTTATTCCGTGCGAGAAATTTGTTGCAGTACAGTTTCTTATTGTTACTTGGTCATAATTGTTTACATAAATTCCGTATCCTGTTTTGTCTCCTGTGTATTTGTAGCCGTTGCAGTCAACAGCAACATCATCGTCGCCTATGATAAGGGCAGTTCCTGAGCAAACCAAGTCTGAATTCATTGTCCAGTTGGACGTTACTGTATCACCACACCCGCAAGGAACTGCCCCCCCACATAGAGATTGTGCATCGTAATCAGAATCATTCTCATAAGCTGCAAGCCCAGTCACTTTTGTGTCTTTCAGCGCAGCGAACATCGTTGAAACTAGCAAAATTGAAAGTACAGTCAGTGCAGTTATCTCAGCTGAGCCTTTTTTCATTTCCTTTGCCTGTCCTCTTTTTTCTTGAGGTCGTCAATTATGAGGTTTTTGACATATTCAGATTTAGATATTCCAAGCTCTTCGCAAATCTTCAGAATTTTTTCGTGGAACTTGTCAGTTACCGGGAATCTTATTTCCGCCATTTTATCGTTATAAAGGATTAATCAAGGATTAATTATGGATTAATCAAGGATTAAACAAGTATATAAATCTTTCGGTGAAACAACCATGCAAAACCTTTATAAAGGGATATATCATCCTTTTTAAAAAGAACTTAGAGGGGTAATGATAATGGTAAATACAAGAGAAACATCAAGCAAATTTGTTAAGGTAAGGTGCACAAAGTGCAAAAACGAGCAGATTATGTTCGGAAAAGCCAGCACAAATGTAAACTGCCTTGTCTGCGGAAAAGACCTGGCTGAAAGCACAGGCGGAAAAAGCAGGATAAAATCAAGGATACTGGAAGTGCTTGAATAAAATGCTTTTAAGAAAGGAAGGTTTTCCGGAAGAGGATGAAATCGTGCTTTGCACAGTCACAGCCATCCACCACCATTCTGTTTTTGTCACTCTTGACGAATATGACAAGTCAGGAATGATTCACATAAGCGAGATAAGCCCAGGAAGAATAAGGAACCTAAGGGATTTTGTAAAGGAAGGCAAGAAAGTAGTCTGCAAGGTTCTAAGGATTCATGAGGACAAAGGGCATATTGACCTTTCCCTCAGAAGAGTCAACGAAGGACAGAGAAAGGAAAAGGTAAACTCGCTGAAGCAGGAGCAGATGGCTGAAAAAATTGTTGAGTTTGTCGCAAAGCAGAGGAACACGGATTTGAAAACACTTTATGACGAGCTTACAAAAAAGATATTTGAAGAATATGACAGCCTGTTCTCAGCTTTTGAGGATGCTGCATTAGGCAAAGTAAAGCTTGAGGATTTGGGAGTCGCTGCCGACCTTGCAGGGCAGATAATGAGTGTCGTTTCACAGAGAATAAAGCCTGCTGAAATAGAGGTAGGCGGAACACTGAAGCTTCAAAGCTACGAGCCGAACGGTGTTGAGATTATAAAGGGAGCTGTCAAGAAGGCTGGAAAAAAGGCAGAGATAAAATACAAGGGGGCAGGAGCATACGGCATTAGCATAACCTCAATGGAATACAAAGATGCTGAAAAGGACCTGAAACATTTTGTAGACACAATAACTGATTACATGGAGTCCCACCATTCAAAAGCAGTTTTCAAAAGGGAGGAGAAATGAAGCACATCCTCAAGTGCAGCGAATGCGGGGCATATACTCTGAAAGAAGAATGCGGATGCGGCGGGAAAGCAGCAGCGCCGAAGCCCCCAAAATACTCTCCTGAGGACAAATACGCAGAATACAGGAGAAAAGCAAAAAAAGAGCAGTTTGAAAAGGAGGGTCTTTTATGAGCGAGTGGGTTGTAAAGCAGATTGGGAAAAAGCCAAAGCTTAATTCACCTATATTTGTAGAAGGGCTTCCGGGAATCGGCAATGTTGGCAAGGTTGTTGCTGATTTTATGATTGAAAAGATGAAGGCAAAAAAGCTTTATGAGTTTCATTCTGCGGCATTCCCTCATTCTGTTTTTGTTAACGAGGACAACCTGGTTGAGCTGCCCAAAATTGAGATTTATTACAAGACACTGAAAGGAAAGCATGACTTATTGTTTCTTGCAGGCGATATACAGCCCATAGATGAGGAAAGCTGCTACAAGTTTGCTGATAAAGTTCTTGACCTGTGCGAGGAGTATAAAGTCAAGGAGATTATAACCCTGGGCGGGATAGGGCTCCAGAACATACCAAAGAAGCCAATAGTATACTGCACAGGAAACGGAAAGAAAATAGTTGAAAAATACAAGAAAGGGACAGGGATTAATGAAAAGCTTTACGGAGTTGTAGGGCCTATTGTAGGGGTTACAGGAATACTTCTCGGGCTTTCAAAGCCGAGGGAAATACCTGCAATCGCCTTGCTGGCTGAAACATTCGGCCACCCAATGTACCTTGGAGTCAAGGGAGCAAGGGAAGTGCTAAAAGTCCTGAACAAGAAGCTCGGGCTGAATATCAACCTGAAAGACTTGGACAAGGAAATAGCAACTCTTGAAGAGGAGATGCTGAAAAGGACAGAAGAGTTCTCAAACATAACAAAAAGAACAGCAATCAAAAAGCTGAAGTCCAAAATCAAGGGCGAGACAAGCTATATCGGATAAATCAAAAGGTTAGCGTTATCTCATCTGTTGCAGCTGTTACCACAAAAAAGGAGGTGTTGGCAAGCTTCTTTGCCATCTGAGGGTCAATTTCTATCCTGAGGTTGTTTATGCCTCTTTTGTTGCTTATTATCATCTCACAAACTCCTTTTCTTGTATTTAATCTTATATCTGCAGGAGATATGAAAAGGTCCATATCCATGTTGCTTTTGACTCCATGAATCTTAACCCTCACCTCTTTGATTTCAGCATCATAACTTTTCTTGCTTATAGCGCCTGCCTTGGTGTCTACCAGCACTCTTGTCAGGACATTTACAAATTCAGGATTGCTCATCATATTTTTTCACCTCAAATTAGTATACCATTAAATTAGTGCATTTACTTTATTAACTTTTCTGCTTCATTTAAAAACAAAATATTTTTAAACAAAGATGGGTAAGAATATACCAATGGGTAAAATAAAAGAGGTGTTAGCACGTGAAGTTCTAGATTCCAGAGGGAATCCCACTGTTGAGGCAGATGTTATCACAGACGAAGGTGTTTTCAGGGCAGCTGTTCCTTCAGGCGCTTCAACAGGATTGCATGAAGTTTTGGAGCTGAGGGACGGAGACAAGTCGAGGTATAATGGGAAAGGAGTCCTAAAAGCTGTTGCAAATGTCAATAAAGTCATTGCAAAAAAATTAATCGGGATGGATGCAGGAAAACAGGAAGAAATTGACAATCTGATGATTGAGCTTGACAGCACTCCAAACAAATCAAAGCTTGGCGCCAATGCAATCCTTGCTGTTTCAATGGCTGTATGCAGGGCAGGGGCTGCAGCAAAGAATGTTCCATTGTACAAGCACATTTCTGATTTGGCTGGAGTCAGGGAGTTTGTGATGCCTGTTCCGGCATTCAATGTCATAAACGGAGGAAAGCACGCAGGCAACAGGCTGGCAATGCAGGAATTTATGATACTTCCAGTGGGAGCATCTTCTTTCAGGGAAGCAATGAGGATGGGCTCAGAAGTTTACCACACTCTTAAAAAAGTTATCAAAGACAAATACGGGCAGGAAGCTGTAAATGTAGGGGATGAGGGAGGATTTGCTCCGCATATCCATGACAACATGGAAGCGTTGGAGCTTTTGGGAGAGGCAATTAAAAAAGCAGGATACACAGGAAAAGTAAAGATTGGAATGGATGCAGCTGCCTCAGAGTTCTTTGAAAATGGGAAATATGACTTGAATTTCAAGGGAGACTCTCCTAACCTGAAAACAGGCGATGAAATGATTGAATTATACAAAGGATTTATCTCGGATTATGATATTGTTTCAATTGAAGACCCTTTTGATGAAGATGACTGGCAGACACACGCAAAGCTGACAGCTGAAATCGGAAAAAAAGGGTGCCAGGTTGTCGGCGATGATTTGCTTGTCACAAACCCTAAACGGATTGCTATTGGCATCAGCAGGAAAGCCTGCAATGCATTGCTGCTGAAATTAAACCAGATAGGCTCTGTAACAGAGGCAATAGATGCATGCCTGCTTGCCAAGAGCGCAGGATGGGGAGTCATGGTTTCGCACAGGTCAGGGGAGACTGAGGACACTTTCATAGCAGACCTTGCTGTCGGGCTGAAATCAGGGCAGATTAAGTCAGGAGCTCCATGCAGGGGGGAAAGGACAGCAAAGTACAACGAGCTCATGAGGATTGAGGAAGAGCTTGGCAAGAACTGCAGATATGCAGGAAAGAACTTCAGAAAACCATGAAATGCATTGCTTTGTTTTCAGGAGGGCTTGATTCAGTACTGGCTGTCAAGCTTATTGAAAAGCAGGGCATTGACGTTACTGCGCTGAATTTTACTTCTCCGTTTTTTTCAAGCGAAAAGGCTGTCAAGTCTGCAAAAGCAAACAGGATAAAACTCAGGATAATAAATCTCGGTTCCGGATATCTTAAGACTGTCAAAAGCCCGAAATACGGGCACGGCAGGGCAATCAACCCGTGCATTGACTGCAAGATTCACATGCTGAAAAAGGCGAAAAAATACGCCAAAAAAATAGGGGCAAAATTCATAATCATAGGGTTTGTTAAGGGGCAGAGGCCGATGAGCCAGCATATGGGCGCATTAAGGATAATCGAGAAAGAGTCAGGGCTTAAGGGAAAACTGCTGATGCCCTTGTCTGCAAAGCTTCTTCCTGAAACAGAAGCAGAAAAAAAAGGATGGGTTGACAGGGAAAAGCTCCTTGATTTGGAGGGAAGGGGAAGAAAAAGGCAGATTGAGCTTGCAAGAAAAATGAAAATAAAGGAATATCCGTCTCCTGCAGGAGGATGCCTGCTCTGCGAAGTTAATTTTTCAAGGAAACTAAGGGATTTGATTAAGCACAAAAAAAACATTACAGAAAATGACGCTGAGCTCCTGAAATACGGCAGGCAGT
>JAFGCE010000060.1 GCA_016932755.1 Candidatus Woesearchaeota archaeon | reverse complement strand
TTATTAAAACTTAACCATATCTTCAATCAGAAAAATCCAAATAAGACTAAGATAAGGAATATCTCTATTTTGGTTGCAATTTCTCTTGCTTTTGCGATAAGCAGCAAGTATATTGCAGGGGCTATGCTACTTTTTATCTTTTTTTATTTAATCTTAAACTATTTCTTTATTCCATCCAAGAAAAAAAAGATATTGCTTTTTTCTGTAATCATTATCTTATTAATAACTCCCTCGATTTTTTATTTTATTAATCCGCAGTTTCAAAAAAATCCTGTGAAAATGCTAAAAAACACTTTTGATTTTTGGGATATGAGAAATACAGGGCATCAAAAAATTGATCCTGGCAGCGCACTTATTACTTTAAGAGAAAGATTTCATGCAACAAACCGTGTTTTGATTGACTTTTCAACATTTTTTATTTTTTATAAACTGCCAATAGGGTTATTCTTTTTTATTTTGGGAGCGTTATCATGCATAGCTATTATTTATCAAAAAGCTAGAACCGCATTCAAATTTTCAGATTTGGACATACTTTTATTGTGGCCGGTTTTTATGTTCATTATTTTTTATTTATGGCTGCCTCTTGCATGGGCCAAATATTGTCTTCTGCCCTTTGTTGCAACCCCTTTAATAATTGCATTTGGCTTGCTTGTTTTTATTTATCCTTTTTTGCCTAAAAAAATAAGAGAGAAATATCTGGCATTCAAGAATATTGATTAAGCAAAATCTAAACTTTCTTGACCATATAAGGCCCTTCCTGCTTGTATCCCAGTTTCCGGTAATATCCCCTTACACCAACTCCGGAAATAACAACAATCCTGTTCTTGTAATATGTCCTGCAGATTTGCTCTGCCTTGTTAAGCAGGGCTTTTCCTATGCCTGTGTGCTGGATTTTCCCTTTCTTGCCTATTGTTACAGCAGGACCGTACACATGAAGCTCCCTTACCAAAGCCGAGCTTTCAGTAATCTCATTTCTAAGGAATTCTGAAGGAAACCTCAGCCTGCAGAAGCCGACAATAGAATCACCAATCTCTGCAGATATGAAGAATTCATTTCCGCCTGAAGCCAGATAATGCATAACCTTAATCTCATTCTCTCCTTTTAATTTGCCGGCCCTTCCGATTTCCCTGCACCTTATGCACCTGCACTTTATTTTTTCATTTTTCAGGATTTGATGGACAAGCTGCCTTAAGTTTGTCATGTCAACTCCTGCTTCTGTCGCATAGGTCGGGATATCCCTTTGAACACGCATTATCCTGCAGTATTCAGGAACATGCTGCTTGAATTCAGCAATCATCTTTGCAGCCTGTTTTGTTGTCATGGGCTTGAACTTTCCTTTTTTCCATTTTTTATAAAGCTTTGAATGCCTCACAACCATGCATGGATAAATCTTAAGCATGTCAGGCCGGTAATTTTCATCTTCAAACAGCTGAAGCATTCCCCTGAAATCCTTTTTCCTGTCAACACCCGGAAGCCCGGGCATATAATGGAAATTTAGCTTAAAACCCAAATCTTTCAGTGTTCTTACTGCTTCTATATTATCAGAAACTGTATGCCCTCTTTCAATTTTCTTCAGAACCGAATCATAAACAGACTGTATTCCAAGCTCAATTCTTGTGCATCCCATTTTCAGAAGTTCATTCCCCTGCTTCAGCTTGCCGTAATCGCTTCTTGTTTCAATTGTCAGACCGACGCATTTTATATGGGATTTCCGGTCATTGTATTCATGTTCTTTTTCCAAATTTGTTTTTGCCTTGTTTTTCAGCTTGAGAAGCCTCTGATGTATGCTTCTTGTCCTTTTTTCATCTCCAATATCTCCCGGAAGCTCAAAGAATTTCTTGAAAGCCTTGAAATCAAACCCGTTTTTGCTGAAAAACATCCTTGAAAAGTCATTTAATGCCTTGAAAGAGTAGGTTATGAATTCATCCCTGTATTTTTTAGGAAAGCTTGGAAATGTTCCTCCCATTACAATAAGCTCAATCTTGTCAAAGCTGTGCCCTGCCACAGCATACTGCTCCAGCCTGTTGAAAACCTGAAGATAAGGGTCAAACTTGTTTCTTATCGCCCTTCTTGTCGCAGGCTCCTTGCCTGTGTAAGACTGCGGAACACCCTGTTTTGTCATTGAAGGGCACATTATGCATGCTCCATGAGGGCATTTTATCGGCTTTGACATTACTGCAACAACACTTACTCCTGAAACAGTCCTAATGGGCTTTGTAAGAAGCAAAGGCTTTATTCTCTGGATATCATTTTCATCAGCATTAAGAAGTATCTCAATATCTGTCGGAGGCTTGGCAATCTTATGCTTTTTGCAAAGCCCTGCCTTCAGCCTTGAAAGCCTGTCCTTGCTCAGCTTCCTTCTCTTGATTTCCTTTATTATTTCCCTGAAATACTCCTGCTTTGGCATAGAATATAGTTTCTGCTCCCTTATTTTTAAAACTTTGCAGGATTTAATCAATCTCCTTGGTGGCCCTTCTGATTATCTGGTTTGCTATAATCCCCACTGCAAAGATTCCTGCGCAGATTCCGGCTATCCATCCCCATTCGGCAAGCCCTATCGCTGTGGTCCTGAATATTGAGCTTAAAGGAGTGTAAATAACAGACAGCTGCAGGAGCAATGAGCCGCAGATAGCTGCAAGCAGATACCAGTTGCTGAACAGCCCGAGCCCGTAGTTTTCCTTGATAACATAGACCCACACGAGCTCAATCAGCACAACAAGCGTGAAAGCAACAGTCTGCCCGTTTGACAATCCTGCAGGAAGATACTTGCTGAACATCCAGATTACTGTTGCAGTCATCATTATTCCCAGAATAGTTATGTTCATGACAATATCTTTTGAGATAATATGTGCTTTGGGGCTTCTTGGAAGCCTTTTCATTATTCCCGGGCTTATCGGGTCAACTCCAAGGGCAAGTGCAGGCAGCCCGTCTGTTATGAGGTTAATCCATAATATCTGGATTGCAATCAAAGGAAGCACGGGAGAGCCTCCAACGCTGAATCCGATAAGCATTGCAATGAACAAAATCAAGACTTCACCCATATTGGCAGACAAAAGATAGTTTACAAATTTCTTTATGTTGTCAAATATTCCCCTTCCTTCCTCTATAGCCCCCACAATTGATGCGAAATTATCATCAGTAAGAATCATGTCAGCAGCTTCTTTCGCAACATCGGTTCCTGTTATGCCCATTGCGATTCCAATATCTGCTTTTTTCAGCGCAGGAGCGTCATTGACGCCATCCCCTGTCATCGCGACAATCTCGCCCTTTTCCTTGAGTGCGTCAACAATCTTCAGCTTGTCTTCAGGATTAACTCTTGCGAAGACTGAAATCTTGTCAATTATTGAAGAAAGGTTTTGTATTTCCCTTAATTTTTCTCCGTTTATGCTTTCTCCGTGGATGCCGAGCTCTTCTGCAATTGCTTTTGCAGTTACCTCATAGTCTCCGGTTATCATTATGACCCTGATTCCAGCATCATGGCATTTTTTAACAGCAGCCTTTACTTCCTCCCTTGGAGGGTCCATCATTGCCTGAAGCCCTACAAATATAAGGTCTTTTTCGTCAAGCTTTTTTGATTCCTTGTATGCAAAGCCAAGAACCCTCAGCGCTTTTTCAGCAAACTCTTTGTTTTGCTTTAATATTTGGTCAGCATCTTTTTTTGTTATCTTCCTTGTTTTTCCATTTTCAAGTATTTTGCCGCATTTTTTCAATAATATTTCAGGAGCTCCTTTTGAGAAAACATAATGTTTGTTTCCTTCCTTGTTTAATGTGGACATCATCTTTCTCTCGCTTGTGAACTCATTTTCATCAAGCCTCAGGTGGTCCCTTCTCAGGCTGTGTGGCATCAAGCCAATCTTTTTTGCAGAAACCAGAAGGCATGCTTCTGTAGGGTCTCCTATAACCTTTGTTCCGGTAAGGTTGGAGTCATTGCATAGAACACCTATCTTAAGCAGCATCTCAAGCTCTTTGCTCTTGTAGGTTTTCCCGTCTTTTACAAACTTTCCTTCAGGGTGGTATCCTGTGCCTGTGGCATCTATTATGTTTTTGTTCACGTATACTTTCCTTACAGTCATCTCGTTTTTCGTAAGCGTGCCTGTCTTGTCTGTGCAGATGACTGTTGTGGAGCCAAGGGTCTCAACTGACGGAAGGTGCCTTATCAGGGCGTTTCTTTTCACCATCCTCTGGACTCCGAGAGCAAGGCTTATTGTCACAACAGCAGGAAGCCCCTCAGGTATTGCTGCGACAGCAAGGCTTACTCCTATTATAAGCCATTCAAGAATATGCCCGCCTTTCAGCACTCCTCCAAGCACGACTGCAATGCAGATAAATATTGTAAGAATGCCAAGGACATGGCCGAGAGTTCCAAGCTTTTCCTGCAGAGGGGTTATTTTTTTGCCTGCTTCCTGAATCTGTGTTGCTATTTTTCCAATCTCTGTTGTCATGCCCGTGTGCGCAACAACAGCAGTTGCCCTTCCTCTGGTCACTATTGTTCCTGCAAAAGCCATGTTTGTCCTGTTTGCAATTACTTTCTCTCCCTTGATTAGCTCAAGAATCTTCCTTACAGGAGTTGACTCGCCTGTCAGTGCAGCTTCCTGAACCTCAAGATTGTGAATTGAGACAAGCCTTGAGTCAGCGGGTATTTTCTGCCCGACTTCAAGCGCAATTATGTCTCCAGGGACAATATCTTTGGCGTCAATCTCCTTTTCATGCCCGTTTCTTATTACCAATGCTTTCAGAGATGTGAGCTTTTTCAGCGCTTCAATCGCCTCCTCTGCCTTGTATTCCTGCAAAAAGCCCATCACAGAGTTTAGCACAAGAATAACGAATATGGCAATAGCGTCAACAAAATCCATTATCCTGACATTTTGCAGCCCCTCCTCATAAATAGGGATAATTACAGAGATTATGACTGCAGCTATAAGTATGTAAACTATGAAGCTTTTGAACTGGTTAATGAAAATCTGGAATCCAGATATCTTTTTCTCCTCTTTAATCTCGTTTGGGCCGTACTTTTCCAGCCTTTTTGCAGCTTCAGAATCAGCCAGTCCTTTTATTGATGAACCAAGCTCTTTGAGAACCTGTTCAGCAGTCTTGTTATAATAGGCATCACCTGCCATCTTTCACCTCTTTTTTATTTTGTTTTGGGATTATTTTCGAATATTATTTACACTTTTACTTTAATTTGGCTTTTTTGAACTCCTTCAGGAAATACTCAAGGCAGTCAACAGCGCAAAATGAAATTTCTTTTTTCAGCTCATCAGGGCCAAACGCAAGATGGAATTTTGTAGTGCTTTCAGGGTCAATTTTTGATGCACAGACAGTGCAGAAGGAATTTTTC
>JAFGCE010000059.1 GCA_016932755.1 Candidatus Woesearchaeota archaeon | reverse complement strand
GTAGCAATGCCGTGCTTAAGCGGTTTTGCTTCAAGGATAAAATCAGCGTTCTCAAAAAACTTCCCGCCCGCAACTTCCTTCACTTTCATTTCAAATGGCTTGTCAAAAACAAAAGCTTCAAACATTGCTTTGATATGCTTTGATGTTCCTTTTGGGCCGTAAATCTCGAGCGTTTTTGAGTATTCGGATGCACCCAGGGTCTGGATTAAACCAGGCAGGCCAAGCACATGGTCCCCATGCCAGTGTGTGAGCAGGATTTTAGTGACCTTTTGGGGTTTTATCCCAGCTATCTTAAGCTGCCTCTGTGTTCCTTCACCACAATCAAAAAGTATCCCTTCAGCCTTATAACTAAGGAAAAATGCACTGTGGTTCCGTTCTTTGGTAGGGACCATACATGATGTTCCTAAAAAGACTATTTCCATGATACCAAGGCAGTTCTCCTTGTTTAAATTACTTGTGTTTAAAAACATTTTTTCTATATTGAAAATAATCCCCTTAAAACAAACCTTTTTAAGTAGATTATTCATTATTGGCCGTTATGGCAAAAGAAAAAATAACTGCTGTACTTGATAATGAGAAGGTCATTACAGAAAACAGCAACGAAGCAAGAGAGCTATACAACCAAAGCAGATACGGCTCTTTAATGCAGTCTGGCAAGGTCCAGCTTTCCTTGCTCGAGGCACTTTATTTATCCAAAAAAGACAAGATTAAGGTTTTTGACAAAAAAAACAAAGAGATTAGTTTTGGTTCCCTTATGAAAAAAGCCAAGAGAACTGACAAAAGAATCTCAATAAGGTATGCGGTTTTTGAAGATTTCAGGGAAAGAGGGTACGTAATCAAAACAGCGCTTAAGTTTGGGGCAGATTTCAGGGTTTACGCAAGAGGCGTAAAACCGGGGGAAGACCACGCCAAATGGATTGTGTACCCGGCCCACGAGTCTGAATCCCTGACATGGTACGAGTTTGCTGCTAAAAACAGGGTTGCCCACTCCACAAAGAAACGGCTTATGATGGGGGTGGTGGATGACGAGGGGGACGTTTCTTACTGGGAGATAAAGTGGGTGAAGCCTTAGCTAGAAAAAGATATATAAACTAAAGCTGTTTCTTTTTGTTTATGGCCACCAGAGAAGAAGTATTGAATGTTATGAAAATAAAAGGCCCAGTCATTCCTGTGCACATTGCAAAGGCTTTTGAAACTTCTATTTTGTTTGCGTCTGCGATGCTCTCAGACCTTGTTTCAGCAAAACTTGCAAAAGTAAGCAAGGTGAAAATAGGGGGCTCTCCGCTTTATTATATCCCTGAACAAAGAAGCAGGCTGCAGGAATTCTCAAAACACCTTCCTTCCAAGGAAAAAGAGGCGTATGACCTCCTAAGACAGGAAAAAGTGCTTAACGACTCTAAACAACATCCAGCGATAAAAGTGGCCCTGAGGAATATAAATGACTTTGCATGGCCTCTGCAGGTTACGATTGCCGGGCAAAAAGAGCTTTTTTGGAAATGGTACCTTCTTTCAAACGAAGAAGCAAGTGCGATTATTAAAAAAGCAATGGGGTTAGGAGAAAAAAAACCTGAGCCCGAAAAGCCAAAAACAGAATCAAAACCAACCGAGAAAAGAGAAGAGGCTTTTGGCAAAGAAGAGAAACAAGCACTAAAAGAAACCCGCACGCCAGAGAAGAAAGAAGAGAAGGAGGGCGCAGAATTCAAGCCAAAACCCCCTCGCCTTGAAAAGCCAAAAGCCAAAACAGGAATTGATTTTTCATGGCAGATTCTCCAGTTTTTCACTCAAAATAACGTAAAAGTTTTAAATAAAGAAGTAATAAGAAAGAATGAAACCGACTTTATTGTTGAGCTGAGGAGCGCTGTTGGGGGGTTGAGGTATTACTGCAAAACAAAAGCAAAGCAGAAAATCAGCGACAGTGACTTAAGCTCTGCTTATGTGCAGGGGCAGATTAGGAAGCTGCCTGTGCTCTTCCTGACTGACGGAGAGCCCACAAAGAAGGCGAAAGAAATGCTCAGCAAAGAGTTTGAAAACATGGTGTTTAAAAAAATATAGGGGGGATGAATCATGAAAAGAATAATTGTTTGCTTGCTTGCAGTCCTTTTGCTTGCCGGCTGTGCACAGCAGGCGGCAGAGACTGCGCCAGAGCAAAAAACAGAAACAAAAGCAACAGTTACAGAAGAGGTAAAAACAGACGAAGTAAAGCCTGTGTCCACAATTTTAAGCAGTGAAATCGTGGACAGCCTGAACAGCCAGCTCAAGCCAGGGGTTAAATACACGGATATAACTCCGAATCATGCAGTATTGGAGTATGGCAACCAGTTTATATTCGGGCTTGGTTTGCAGAACATACAAAACGCAGAGGACACTTTCCTTATCAAAGTAACATTTGATAAAGCCTATGACAAATACACAAACACAATAAGCGTTTCTGAGGAGATGGTGAACAGCTGGCTCAAGACAAATCTCGAAGAGTTCACACTTGCTCCAGGCGAGAAAAAGATAGTTTCTGTCTTGATAGAAGTAGGGAATGCAAACACAGGAACAAAACCTCAGCCAGGCACATACGAATTTGATGTTGAAACCCTTCACCAAGGAGGGGGCTACCGTCCAACAAAAGAGTATGTAGGCAGAAGAGAGGTTTCAATCAGGGTAGAACAATAATGGGAGTTAAGATATTTGAGCTTGTCCCTGCAAAAGAAACCAGCCTTGATGAATTGGCTGGCAAAACCCTTGCAGTGGACAGCTCCTTGTTTCTTTACCAGTTTCTTTCCACAATAAGGCAAAGGGATGGCACACTTCTTATGGATTCAAAAGGGAGGGTCACCTCTCACCTTGCGGGCTTGTTCAACAGGACAGTAAAACTAATGGAAAAGCAAATCAATCTTGTTTTTGTTTTTGATGGCAAGCCTCCTGAGCTGAAGCAAAAAGAAAGGGAAAGAAGAAAAGAGCTGAAGGAGGAAGCTGAGGCAAAGTACAGGATAGCTATGGAAAAGAGAGACCTTGATGAAATGAAGAAATATGCAGCAAGAACAACAAGATTAACCCCAGAGATGATTAAAGAGGCAAAAGAGCTTGTTTCTGCTTTAGGGCTCCCTGTTGTGCAGGCTCCTTCAGAAGGCGAAGCCCAGGCAGCGCATATTGTAAAAAAAGGGGATGCGTTTGCTGTAGCATCCCAGGATGCAGATTCATTAATGTTCGGCGCTCCAAGGCTTGTGAAAAACCTTGCTATCACCGGAAGAAGAAAAAAAGCAGGCAAGCTTGGATTTGAAACAGTCAATCCGGAAATAATAGAGCTGCAAAAGGTGCTTAACACATTGGGCATAGACAATGACCAGCTTATAGCCCTGGGCATGCTTATCGGAACAGATTACAACACAGGGGGGGTCAAGGGAATCGGGCCTAAAAACGGGCTTAAACTTGTTAAAAAACACCAAAAGGAGTTCGATGCTATGTTCAAGGAAGCAGAATGGGAAAATAATTTTGATTTTCCATGGACTGATGTTTTTTATGCAATAAAAAAAATGCCTGTAACTGATGAGTACATCCTTGAAACAAAACCAATCGACAAGGAGAAGGTGCTTAAAATTCTTGTTGAGGAGCACGACTTTAGCCCAGAAAGGGTTAACAGCGCGCTGGACAAGCTTTTGAAGTCAGCAAAAAACAAGCAGCAGAAAGGACTGGCAGAGTGGGTATAATGGCAACTCTCAAACAGGCGCTGGAAAAAGAACTGACAAAAAAAGAGATGGAAACCCTTGTCGCGTCTTATGATATTGTTGGTTCAATCGCCATAATTGAAATTCCCCCTCTGCTGAGGAAAAAGGAAAAACTAATCGCCAAAACTTTGATGAGCCTGCACAAAAACATAAAAACTGTTTTGAAAAAAGCAGGGATACACAAAGGCAAATACAGGAGGCAAAAGCTCAGATTCTTGGCAGGCAAAAGAACAAAAATAGCAGAATACAAGGAAAACAACGCCAGATTCAGAATTGATGTCGAGAAAGTTTATTTCTCCCCCAGGTCAAGCACAGAAAGAAAAAGGATTTCTGAACTGGTAACACCGGGGGAGGAGGTTCTTGTCATGTTTTCAGGCTGCGCTCCATTGCCTGTGGTAATCTCGAAAAACACAAAGGCAAAGGAGATTTATGGGATTGAGCTTAACCCTGTTGCGCATAAATTTGCTCTCCAAAATGTCGAACTTAACAAACTAAGGAACATAACCTTGTTTAACGGCGATGTGAAGGTTATTGTCCCTAAACTAAAAAAGAAATTTGACAGGATACTGATGCCTCTGCCGAAGGATGCTCAAACTTTCCTTGGGGCCGCATTCAAGACTGCAAAAAAAGGGGCAACAATCCATCTCTACAGGTTTGCGCATATAGACGAATTTGAGAGGGTAAAGAAAAAAGTTGAGGATATCTGCGCGCAAAACAAAAAAAAGTGCAAAATTATAAGATTGGTAAAGTGCGGGGCGTATTCCCCGAAAGTGTACAGGGTATGCATTGATTTCAAGATTTTAAGTTAGTTTTTTAAACAAGCAAGGACTTATTCTTATAGTGCGTGCGATGATTAAGTGAACACCACGGTAGCCGAAAAGGCTATGACCGACGGATGTAACTGCTGAGCACGCACACTTTTTTAGAATCAGCCAAACATTCTTAGGAACTCGTTATTTCCTTCTGCTTTGCTCTCTTTTATCTTGGTGATGGCGCTAAGGAAGTCGTCTTCTTTCACATAATCCCTATTTTTCCTTATTGCAAAATACCCTGCTTCTGTGCAGACTGCCTTTACCTCGGCTCCTGAAAACTCTTTCATATTCTTCACTATCTTTTCAGTATCTGTTTTCTTTTCAAGTTTCATGTTTTTTGTGTGTATCCTGAAAATTTCTTTTCTTGACACTTCATCAGGCAGGTTTACTTTTATCCTCCTGTCCAGCCTCCCGGGCCTTGTTATTGCAGGGTCAAGTATGTCCTCCCTGTTTGTGCATCCGATTATTTTGACATTATCAAGGTTCTTGAATCCGTCAATCTCTGCCAAAAGCTGCATAAAAGTCCTCTGGACCTCCCTTTCTCCTGAAGTGCCTATGTCCACCCTTGTTGCAGCCAAAGCATCAAGCTCGTCTATAAAAATAATGGAAGGGGATTTCTCCCTTGCCAGCTGGAAAATTTCATTAACAAGCTTGGCTCCCTCGCCGATAAACTTCTGCACAAGCTCTGACGCCACAATTTCAATGAAAGTAGAGTTGGTTGATGAAGCTACAGCCTTCGCGAGCAAAGTTTTTCCTGTTCCAGGAGGACCGTGAAGAAGTATTCCTTTTGGGGGGTGTATCCCGACTTTCTTGAACAAATGGGGCTTTTTCAATGGAAGCTCAATAACCTCCTTGATTTCCCTTTCCTGGTGCTTGAGCCCTCCGACATCATCCCAATTTACTTTTGGCTTTTCGATTATGACAAACTTTTCAACATTAAACTTCTTTGAAACAGGGATTTTTTCAACAACTGTCAGATTTTTCTGCTCAGCAAGCACAGAGTCACCTGGCTTTAATCCTTTGCAGCTTTCACTGACATCAACAAAGAACTCATTTCCGTTCTGGAGTCTTACAATCGCCTTTTCCCCTCTTAATTCTTTTATCTCGCAAACAAGCAGAGGCGGTTTTTTGAAATGGTCTACTTCCCGCCTCAAATTTTCCACAGTTTCTCTCAGAAACTTATTCTCTTCTTCGAGCGCGTTTATGTCAGTATCATAAGAAAAAACAACATCATCAATCTTTTCCTTGTTTTTGGTTGCCATCGAACTACATAATTGACAGCGGTTTATATAATTTATGGTAAGTTTTTTATACCCGAATAAAAATAGAAATCTGAGGTGATAAAATGGGCGACCAGCAGATAAAGAAAGCAGCGAAAATTCTTGTTGAATACAGCACAAAGATAAAGAAAGGCGAAGTGGTGCAGATAGTTGCAGATAATGCAGCACAGCCGCTTGCGCTAGAGGTCTACAAACTTGTTTTAAAGAAGGGGGCTTACCCAATTGTTCATATGTCCCTGCCTGAATCATCATATTATTACTATAAATTTGCATCAGAAGAGCAGCTAAAAAATTTCCCAAAAATAAGGATGCACGAGCTGAAGAATACAGATGCAGTTATATACCTTGGCGC
>JAFGCE010000058.1 GCA_016932755.1 Candidatus Woesearchaeota archaeon | reverse complement strand
CCCATTCTCTTTGCAATTTCCAAATCCTTGACATCATATAAAGCAACTATTGGCTTGTTTTTTTCTTTAAAGAAAGCAACAAATTCGTTCAGTTTAAACTCAAACAAGTTGTCTCCTGCAATAATCAGAAGGTCCTCGTCAAAGTTTGCTTTTTTTATCACAAAGTTTATGTCTCCAACAGCCCCAATCTTTACGCTGTCTTTTGTCGTTCTGTCATTCAGGATTGTTATTTTTTTATCATAAACTTTTGCAGCCTCAACCCTGTCATGCCATATCCTGAAATGAGGATAAAATTTTTCATTTGTAACAATAAAAATCTCATCAACTTCATCAACAGATTCAAGATTATCAAGAATGTATTCAATCATCGGCTTTCCAACAATCGGCATTAATGGTTTTGGTATCTGCTTTGTTATCGGATAAAGCCTTGTCGCGTATCCTGCAGCCAGTATTAAAGCTTTAATTGTTAATCACCTTCCAATAGAGAGATAGTTGAATCCTGCTTCTTTTAAATCCTCGGGCTCGTAGACATTTCTTCCGTCAACAAGATTAGGCTCTGCCATAAGAGATTTTGCTCTTTCATAGCTGAAGTTCCTGAACTCATCCCATTCTGTAACAAGGACAAGGCAGTGTGCCCCTTTCAAAACATCATAAGGATCGTCAATAAATTCAACATTTTTTGTAAGTTTTTTTGCGCTTTCTTTTGCTACAGGGTCAAAAGCAGCGACCTTTGCCCCTTCTTTCTGGAGCTGTTCAATAATCACAAGAGCCGGCGCTTCCCTCATATCATCTGTTTTTGGCTTGAATGCAAGCCCCCATAATGCAATTTTCTTTCCTTTGAGGTTCGGGACAAGCTTCTTTATCTTTGGAAGCAGGCTTTTCTTCTGCTCTTCATTAACATCATCAACTGTTTTCAGTATTTTTAAGTCAACATCATTCTCTTCTCCTATTTGTACCAGCGCCCTGACATCTTTTGGGAAACAGCTTCCTCCATAACCTATTCCTGCCTGCAAAAAGAAAGGGCCAATCCTGTGGTCAAAGCCCATTCCCGCAGCCACTTTTTTTACATCTGCCCCTACTTTCTCGCACAGCCTTGCAATTTCATTCATAAATGATATTCTTGTAGCAAGCATGCAGTTAGAGGCGTATTTTATCATTTCCGCACTTTTAATGTCAACAAATATTATCGGCCTGAACGTCCTGACAAATGTCCTATAAAGCTTCTCCATCTTTAGTTTGGCTTTCTCGCTGTCACATCCGACAACAACCCTGTCTGCGCTCATAAAATCCTTTACAGCATTTCCTTCCCTCAAGAATTCCGGGTTAGATACAACATCAAACTCAACAGGCTTTTTCAGGTTTTTCTTTATTATCCCCCTTACAATCTCTGCAGTCCCTACAGGCACTGTGCTTTTGTCCACAACAACCTTATAATCATGCATATGCACCCCTATGTCCGCAGCTGCCTGCTTGATATATGTCAAGTCCGCCTTGCCATCCTTAGCCTGAGGCGTTCCTACAGCAAGGAAGATTATTTCAGCAAAATTAATCGCTTTTTCCTTGTCTGTTGTAAAAGAAATCCTTTTATCAGCTTCGTTTCTTTCTATAACTGACTTTAAGCCAGGTTCATATATAGGCACTTCTCCCTTGTTGAGCCTGTCTATTTTCTTTTTGTCAATATCAAGGCACATTATCTCATGCCCCATATCAGCAAGGCATGCTCCTACGACTAATCCCACGTAACCTGTGCCTATAATCGTGACTTTCATCAAACCACCCTAAAGAAGATAAATTTAGATATACTATTTAAATATTTAGTTTTTAAAGAGTGCATCGAAACCTTTATAAAGGACTCAAAATTCCACATATGTGGACGGTCATAGGAGATTGGTTTACCCGTTCCCATTTCGAACACGGAAGTCAAGCAATCTTCCGTACCAGGGTGTACTGCGATGAGTGGGAAACCTGGTAAGCTGTCCACCTTTTTTTCTTGAATTAAAAAAATAAAAAAATTAAACAAATTAAACAGCCATTTCCTGTATGTCCTCTTCAGAGACAGGGCCGTCAACAACAACCTTGTAATAGTCAACAGGCTTGATGTCGGTTATTACTGTCTTGTGCACCAAGAGCTTTCCGCTTTTGCTCTTGAAAATCTGTGTCTCTATTCTTGGCATCTTTTTCAGCTGTTCTTCTTTTTTGCTTGTTAATCCCATAATATCACCTCAGAGAATAAGCAGTTTTTATTTTTAATATGGCTTTAGAGAAAAAAACCGGAAATTTTATCCCAGTTCTATAATAATTTCGCCTGTCTTTTCATTGACATCTTTTATCATCTTGTGCCCTTTCAGCCTAGCCTTGATTTCTTTCCAGCTGTGCTTTTTTCTTGCCTTTCTTATTTCCTCTATTATTTGGTTAATCAGCTGATAATTTTCATAAATCGATTCCCCTTTTCTCTGATTTTCTTCGCTGGACTCTCTGATTTCCCTTATTTTGCTTTCCTGCTTTGTGATTATCTTCTGCAGCCTTTCCATCTCCTTTTGGTATTTTGTCCGGGGTTTTTCTCTTTGGGATTCAGCCGCCATCTCAATTTCAGAGTTAAATGACATCTTGCCTTCTTTTTTTCTGTGGAGAACTGTATTTAGCGAATCAAATATCTTTTTTATCTTCTCTTCGCCAAGAGCTTTTGTTTTTTCATCAACCCCTGCAGATATGCATACTTCCCGTGCATAATTCCCGCCAAGCCCGACATCAACTGCAAGTACTCTTGAAATTGTTTGTTCTGATTTTTTTACCATGCTTTTTAGTTTTGGCAAAGTCAGTTTGAAGAAGTCAACCTCTTTTTTTGGATGAATATACTTCACCCCTGCCTTAATTTCCCGTTCCTTTGACTTGACCTGTTTGAGAGGCACGATTATTGTAAGGTCTTTCCTGCACAAAACAGCATTCCCGCCTGAAAAAAACTCTGCTATAAATGAGTATTGCTCTTCCTTTGTCTTGAAAATAATCTCGACAATTCTTTCAGAGCCTATCTGGCTGATGCTTTCCAGCCTTGAGTTTGACAGGTATTTCCTGAGAGCTGCGCAAAAACCAAAAAGCGTTTCTGGGGTCTCCTGCTTCTTGTCTGTCAAATAAAGGGCGCCTGGAAGTATCTTTAATGTTTTCTTGCCTTTGTTTGTGACATAAATTTGGATTGCCACCTCTTCTTTTGAAGGCTGTGTTATCCTGTCAACTTTTGAGCCTTCCAAAAACTTAAGCTCCTGAACTAGGTAATGCAAATCCAAAGCAGAGATTTCAATCATAGAAAAATGTTAGAGAGCCTAATATAAAAAGTTATTTGTTTGTTTTCTTTTCTTCCTCAGGCTTTGCAGCAATTTTATGGAGATATCTTGAGAAATAATGCTTTTTTGTAAAATTCTGTATTATCAAAACAACAACAAAAACCGCAGCGCAATATGCCAAAAGGTAAACAACTCCTGTCTCAATTGAGCTGAATTGAACATTATATATTATGGCTTTTCTAAGAAGCGAGCTGCCAAGGACAAATGGGTTGTACTGGGCTATATCAAAAATGTACTGGGGCATGCTTTCAAGAGGGAGTATCACATCCGAAAGAAGAAGGAAAAGGCTTCCAAGCGAGATTGCTCCTAGAGTTGCTGTTTCCTCGCTGTTAAAAGCATAACCAACAACCATTCCTGCAAGTATAAACATTGTAATGCACAATACCATCACTGGCAGAGCCTTGTGAAGCGAATAAAGTATCTGGGGCCCGAAGAATATGGTAGACAAGCCGATTATTATGACAACCTGCACCATCAGCAGGATAAAACAGGTCAAAAAAGTGGCAGATATGAAAGTGATATCTTTTGTAGGCGAGATAAAGTTCCTAAAATATGCTGTTGTTTTCTTCTCAAGCATTATAAGTGTTGTTGACAGGAGTATGCCTGTGAACATAACAACAAGCACTATAAGCACAGGGAATATGTAATTAAGGTGTGTTTTCTGGGCAACAACCGGCTTTATTGTTGTCCTGACAGGGCTTACTATGCTTGAAGGGTCTGTAACCTGGATTGTGTTTATGCCTTGTTCAATAGTGTCCATTGAATTCTGAAGAGCAGCAATATTTGAAATCGCCTCGCCAAGAAGGGATTTAACATTCCCAAGGTTGTTTAGGGATTCTGTTTTTGCTTCTGCTGCCTCTTCCAGCTTATATTTTGCATCTGCTATGCTTGTAGTTATTCCTGAAATTGCATTATCCAGCTCTTCAATGTTTTTGCTTGTCAGGTTTGTTGTGTCCTCAAAATCATCCTCAAGGTCTTCTATTTCGTCTTTTGACTGGTTCAGTGTTGACAATATGCTTGCTTTTTCTGATTCTGTGAGGCTGCTGCTTTCTATCTCGCTTTCAATATCCTCAATCAAAGAGCCTGCCTCGCTTAGCGCGCTGTCTGCAATCTCCTCCAAATCATCTATCTGGGATGACACCTTGTTTTTTCCTGAAGTGAGGTTTGTGACAGCTGCTGTTGCCAAGTCTGTTGATATGTCAAGGCTGCTTAGTTTTTCATAAGTATCGCTTACTTTCTTCCCCATCTCGTCATTCTTGGAAGTCAGTGTGATGATTGTCGATTTTTTCTCTGTTATTTCCTTTTTTGTCAAGTCAATTGTGTTCAGAAGCACTGTAGTCATGTTAAGGCTGAGTTCTGAGCTTTTCTCCCCTATGCTATCTGTTATGGTGTCCAGGACCATATACACAAGATTGACTTTGGAATAATCAACATAGAACGTGATGTCGTTGTTCATGTCCTGCCCCATCTTGAAATCCGGGGAGAAAACAATACAGCTGTGGATAGTGCCGTCTTTTATTGCATTGACGCATTCATCTTCTTCGGAAAACTTGGTTACCTTGAACTGGTTCTCGCCAAGCTCTGTGATAAAGCTTTCAGTGAGTGCATTGTAAGACTGCGAGAATGTGCCGAGAGAAATGCTGTACGTGTTGGTGTTGTCAAAAGCCATTCCTGCAAGGAAAATTATCAGCAGCGGGCCAAGCACTACTATTAACGCAGATGCTCTTGACCTTATCAAAAGCTTCATGTTCTTTTTTACAAGCCTGAAAAGATTTTTCATCTGGTCACCAGCGACTCAAACAATTCTCTGATTGTCGGCTTATTCAGATTGACATGGATTATTTTGTCTCCTGAGGATTCTATTATTTTAGCAAGCCAGTAAAGCGTCTGCTCCGGCTTTGGCGTGAATAGTGTAAGCATGTTTTCCTTTACTTTTGTCTTGTGTATCTTAAGCTCTGGCTTTTCCCTGAGCTTGGAAAGGATTTCCTCATATTTGGCCCCTTTTGTCTCAAGATTAATCTCATAATTCTTTGAATATGCTGACCTTAGCTCCTCAGGTGTTCCTACCTCAAGCAGGCGGTGGTTGTGCAGTATTGCAAATCTTGAGCAAAGCGCTTCTAAATCATTGACAAAGTGTGATGCCATTATTATTGTTGTGCCTGTTGTATTAATCTCCTTTATCAGGTTCCACATCTTGTTTCTTGAAACCGGGTCAAGGTCTGCTGTGGGCTCGTCAAGAATCAGAAGCCTTGGGCTGTGAACAAGTGAGCATGCAATATCCAGCCTTTTCTGCATTCCTCCGCTGAGGTTCTGGGCAAGGACTTTCCTTGAAGCCCATAAACCAACCATCTTTATTAGTGAGTTTACCCTTTCCTTTCTCTCTTTTTTCGGCAGTGTATATAATGAAGCGAAATGGTCTACATTTTCCTCAACTGTAAGCTTGTCATAAAATGATGGATGCTGTGCTGCAAACCCAAAGAACTCCTGGACTATTTCAGGATTTTTTGAGATAAGGTAGTCTTTGCTGTCTTTAGGTGATTTTATGACAACTTTCCCTTCATCAGGCTGAACAAACCCTATCATTGTGTTGAGAAGTGTCGTCTTTCCGCTTCCTGTCAAGCCGATAATCCCCAGGACTTCTCCCGGCTTTATTGAAATGCTTACATTGTCCAGAACTAAATTGAAGCCAAACGCTTTTGTGACATTTGCAAGCCTTAATATGTCCTTTCCTGTTGAAGGTATTGCTTTTCTGCTTGGAGGCTCCATCTTGACAAATATCTTGTCAACAATCTCCTTTGGCCATTCGCTTTCCAAAAGCACTTTTCTGACTTCTTCCTTTGGAATGCCCTTGGAGATAGAGTAGTCTACAAATTCTTTTAGCTCATTAGACTTACCTCTAGCCATATCCCTTTTTATTAGTCGAGACTTTTTTAAATTTGCGTTACTACCATCCAAAAGTAAGAGCTATCTTCTGCTCTTTATCCAATCTACAATAAGAAAAAGGATGATTGTAAGCAAAGCTCCTGCCAAAAACCACCAGACAGGGTTTGCCTGGGAACCAGCCTGCAGTGAAGAGGGGGCTGCTGCTGAAACAATATCCCTCGCAGATTCCTCCATAACTGCTGTTTTAGCAGCCCCAAAAGTTGCAGTGCTTCTTCTGAAAAACTGGATTGCAAAAGCTGAAGCGCCTACAAGAAGAGCAACAGGGAGAACGCCCTTAAGCCTTTCTTTTATGCCAAAAGTGCTTTTAGGGGCGATTATGATGTATTTATTGGCTAATTTGTAGTGGTTTACTTCCCTCCCTTTCGGGGAATAGTGGAATTCCTCAGCTGTGATAAGCCCTGCGTCAAGAAGGTGTTTCAGGTTATAATGGACAGTGGAAATAGGCAGGCTGAGCCTTTTAGCAAGGTCTGTCTCAGTCGCCTCTTTTGCTGTGAGGTAATCAAGGATTTTCCTGCAGCTGTCATTATGCAAAACCTTTGCAAGCTTCCTTGCCTTGTCCTCCTTCAGGCTTACAAGCACAAAAGATTCTTTTGGCATAATAAAAATTATTGCCTTTTTGTTTAAATACCTTTTGTTAGTTTCAGGCTAATTGGAAGTTTAGAAAAGTTAATAAATTCTGCAGTATAGTACATGATGGGGGAAATGGAAACAATAACCATAACGACAAATAAAAGCCAGCAGATAGTCGATATCACAGAACATGTTAAGGAGATTGTCCATAAATCCGATGTAAAAGAAGGGATATGTTACATCTACACTGCCCATGCAACCTGCGCTGTAATGATTAATGAAAACTGGGACCCAAACATAATGCTGGACATAATAGACCTTCTTAATGACACAATACCCCGGGGAAAATGGAGGCATGACAAAGTTGATGACAACGGAGCCGCCCATATCAAAGCGTCAATAATCGGGCCTTCTGAAATAGTGCCTGTCAGGGAAGGCAGTCTTATGCTCGGGAAATGGCAGGACATAATGCTTGCTGATTTTGACGGGCCTAAAAAAAGGGAAATATTTGTGGATGTGCTGAAAAAATAAGGTAACCAAAATGCAGTGCGAAATGTGCGGGAATGAAACAGAGCTTTTCAGGGCAGTTATAGAGGGGACAGAGCTCAGGGTATGCAAGAACTGCGCAGGATTCGGCAAAGTTCTCCAGAAGATAAGGGTTCCTGCAAAGGAAAAGAAGAAAAAACAGGAAGAGCTGAGTGAAGAGGAGCCTGAAGTAATCCAGGTTATAGTGCCGGATTATGCAAAAAAAGTCAAGCAGGCAAGGGAATCACTTGGACTGAAGCAGGAAGAGCTTGCGAAAAAGCTCAATGAAAAAGAGTCAATAATCCACAAGGTTGAAACCGGACATTATAAGCCAAACCTTATGCTTGCGCAAAAACTTGAGCACTTTCTTAAAATAAAGCTTGTGGAAGAGTACACTGCTGAGAAAACAGAGAAAAAAGAAAGCACTTCTTCTGAAGGGTTAACAATAGGGGATTTAATAAAGCTAAAATAACTTATTTTTGTATATCCTGTATGTGCATACTCCACTAGTCTCATTGTAAACCAAATCAAAATTCTTGCCAAGATAGCTGTAGATATAGCCAAGATTCTTTGAGCATTCTGAATCTTCCGGAAGGCATATGATTCCTCCTCCGCAGCTGTCAAGGAAGACATATTCAACATTGCCAGAATTTTTCTTGAGATAACTGTAAAATGAATCACCTGCTTCATAATTGAAAACAGGATAGTATATCTTATTTATTTTTTCATCAGAATAAACAGCGGCAAGAGGGTTGCTTGACCAAATCTCTCCTTCAGCCTGCCTAAACTCTAAGAAGTGGAGGTAATCCTGCTCTGCCTGGCTTGGGTAACCTTTGTTTTCATAATAAAATCCGAGGCTTATTGATGCAGACAAGACTAGAATAACTGCAAGCAGAGGCATGAAATTCTCTTTTTGCCTTATTTTCCTGCTTATTCCACTTGCTGTAAAAATTGAAAAAAAAGGTATCACAACAACAAGATATCTCCAGTCCCTGCAGTTCATCTGCAAAAAATAAGCAAATGGCAGGAGAAGGAAAAAGAAGATTGCGGCTTTGTTTTTGTTTGGCTTTTTCAGGAAATAATAAATCCCTGCAATAGAGAATAAGTGCAGGAAATTTTCTTTCAGCAGAATAAAGCTGAAATACCATTGCCATGGCTTGCGCCATAAATAATTGCACCCGAGAACCTGCCCAATAGCCGCTTTTGCGTCAGCAAGGGGAAGAAAGAAGTTTCCATAAGCAATCTGGTTTATTACAAAGAAAGGCAAAGCGATAACTGCAAAGCCGGCACAGAAGGCAGGCAATTTTTCGAATTCCTTTGAGAATAGGATTACAGCAAAAAGAATTGCAAAAAATATTCCCGAAGGAAATTTAGCGAGAAAAGCAAGCCCAAGAAAAACTCCTGCCAAAAGATTTTTTTCCTTGATATATGAATAAAGCCCCGCAAGCACAAGAAAGACAGCAGGAACTTCTGTGTAAAGCTGAAAATTCATAAAAAGGAAAACTGAGCTGAAAGAGAATATTGCTGACGCCAGAATTGCTGTTTTCCTGTCAAAAACCTCCTTTGCAATCAAATAAAGAAGAACAATAGAACAACACGAGAGTACTAGCTCAAGCATCTTTCCAGCTGCTACCAAATCAAGATTTATCTTCCAGAAAAAACCAAGGAAAAAAGGAAAAAGCACTGGCCTTATGTGCTCCCAAAGCCCTGATTTTCCAAGAGAAAAAATAAATTTTCCCATCCCTGCATAAACTCCGCTGTCCCACCACAAATCCTGCTGCTGGGACAGGAGGGCTATTCTTATGATTATTGCGAAAGCAAAAATCACGGAGAAAATCTTGTTTTTCCTGACAAACCTTTTTGCATCTGAAAACATCAGTATTTTCCCCTTAAGTCATTTATCCTGATTTTTATCAGGTCCATAAACATCCTGATTGAGTCCCTGACTGCGCTGACCTTAGAGTCAGGAGAGTTCAGCCATGTAACAGGCACTTCTTTTATGCTATAGCCATATTTTTTTGCAATAAAAAGAAGCTCGACATCAAAACTAAACCCATTGAATGTCTGCTTTGGGAAAATTTTCTTCACTGCATCCTTCCTGAACCACTTGAATCCGCATTGTGTGTCTTTAACGCCCCAAATAACAAGCAGATTTACTATAAGATTGAATGTTTTGCCCATCAAAACCCTGTAGAAAGGCTGTTTTATTTTTATGTCTGATTCCTTTAGCGCCCTTGAACCAATAAGTATGTCGTACTTGTCTTTTAGCTTCTCGAATTTCTCAATCTCCTCTATTGGGGTTGAAAGGTCTGCATCAGAAAAGAGGACATATTTCTTTTTTGCAGCAAGCATTCCATTTTTCACAGCCCCTCCCTTGCCTAAGTTGCATTTGTTTTTCAGCACCTTCAGCCTTTTGTTTTTCAAAAACCTGGCAACTTTAACTGTATTGTCCTTTGAGCAGTCGTCAACAACAATTATTTCATAGTCATCTTTCCTTTTGTCAAGGTAGCTTGTGATTCTTCTCAGTGTTTTTCCAATTCTTTTTTCCTCGTTATACGCCGGTATTACAACAGACAAGCTTAGTTTTGCCATCTTAGATTCACCAAATTACAAAATCTTCTTGGGATATTGCCTTCAAACATTATGTGGCATGCATCTGTGTCTATCGAGGTATTATATAATAAAGTTACTGTCTGGTTTACTGCAGCTACATATGTGTTGTCAACTTTTGTTATTGGAGCGCAGTCTTCTGATGTTGCATTACCCAGAATAATATAATCCTCGTTTTCATAAGCCACGGGGAACTGGTGCATGAATGTTGCATTCCTGCTGTAGATTGGCTCTCCAATCCTGTAGAAAAGAAGAATGTAATATCCTTTATCTATATAGTGGCTGACAAGCATATCCCACGGATAATCATGGGAGGTTCTTCCAAGATAGTTGAGCAATACCCATCCGTTTGACTTAAGTGCGCAGTTGTTTATTCCCAGTTCCTCCATTTTTTCTATTGAATCTGCATAAACCTCTTTTGTTTCATAATATTCCAGCAGAGGCGGAACTGAGGCTATTGCCAGTAAAACAAGGGCGGCAGTTATTATAAATTTCAGCTTTGGCATTTTGCTTTTTTTGCTTAGGTATTCTATTCCAAGGGCTGAAAAATAAACAACAGGCATTGAAAGGGTAAACAAATACCTTACATCTTTTATCGGAATGCTGTTATACCCATTCAGGAATGCTGCAAAAGAGACCAGCATTATTATTTCTCCAATATTTTTTTCAAAAATCACGCTAAAAAATCCCTTTAAGCTTCTGTTGCTGTAAAACCCAGCCACAACAAGATAAGAGGCATAGATAATCCCCAAGAAAAAGAACGGCAGCATGAAATTAATCACCATTCCTACATGCCCAAAATTGAAAGACTGATGGATATACCCCCTGAATTTGACATTGTTTGCATAGATATCAGCAATGCTCATAAAGATGTTTCCAAACTTAAGATAATTGTAAGCAAACCATGGAATAAAAGGCAGGGCAAAATAAATTCCGTTCTTTATTATTTTCTTAATGTTTTTGTGGAATATAAGCGCAGGAAGGAAAATAACAAGATTATATCTTGAAAGGCATGCCAGCCCAAGCCAATATCCTGAATCTTTTTTTGAGATTAGGCTTGCTGCAAAAAGCTCAAAAAAAGCCAGAGACAAAAGTTCTGTGCCGTTTACAAGCCCTAATTTAAGAACATATGGGTTAAGGCTCAGCAGATAAAACACTGTCCTGTTTAGTTTTAGGCTGTCTGCAAGCCTGATGCTTGAATAAGCAAACAAAGCAGAGATAAGTATGATATATATGTACTGGGAAGCTGTCCATCCAAATACAGACAATATTGATAATATAAACGGCATCAAAGGCGGCCTTAGTGGCTCAAAATACTGTCCGTTTGCAAACCAGTATTTTGCATTTGAAACATAAACAGTAAAATCCCATGAAAAAGAAACATAGCGCTGATAAAGGAAGAACAGTGTTGACAAGGCAAAAAAGATTATTACTACTTTGTTTTCCCTTACAAATTTCTTTATTGCTGGTTTTCCCTCTTTTTTCATTTCCTTTTTCTCAAATTAGCTGCGGATTGATATCATCAAATGTAGTTTGCTGCGGAAACTCATTTATTAGTTTATATCCATATGGATATGCTGTTGAATGAAATAAAACAGCCTTATTGTTTATATCTTTCTCCAGCCATTCTTTAACTTTTCTATAATCATCTGAATTGAAGATTCTCACACCGATCATAGTCGCTCCTGTTTCTTCAGCTTTTTTTGTTACCTTGTCTGTAGAGTTCATTTCATCCAATGAAACATATTCCACATTCAAATCAGCCATTTTTTCAAGAGCCCTGAAATATCTTGCAGGAGTATCGTAATAGCTCTGCACTTTTGCATAATCCCCAACATCTTCAGCCACTATTTTTTCTTTTGTGCTGAAAGTAATGGGCTGTCTTCCTAAAATTATTGAGCTGTTTTCTCTCCTGATTGGAGGAGAGCCGAGCACTGTGTGGTTTGTTCCAAGCAGGATAGGCAGATATTTGTCTGTAAAACAGATAACCTTTATGTTTTTTTCGCTGAGGTATTTTGCAGCTTCTATTTTCCCCGGGTTATCGCAGCACCCTACAACAACTGTGGCATTATTTCTTACAGCCTGTTCCACAATCATGTTAATCCCGTGCGTGTCTACAATAACAGCAAGATCCTCCCTTAAAAATCTGGTAGTCGGGTAAAGAACCTTGTCTATGGGAACTTCAAACCTGAAAACCCCTTTTTCATCAGGCGCATACCAAATATCGTCCTTTTTTGCAACAACTGTTCCTGAGGCGATTATGTGTGTTAAGCCTATTGAGGCGAGCTCCTTGATTCTTGCCCCCTCATGCCATCCTATTTCAGGCAAAAGCTCTTCATCTGTATATGTCAGCCTCTCAGAAAAAACTGTGAGGAGATTTTTTGAAAACGGGGACGAGCCAATCTGGTATGAAAGCCAGTCCCTGCTTACCCTGTCTGCCTGTGAAACAAGAACATCTTTTTCAGTCAGTTCAATTGAGGAAGAGCCTATTGTTATAGATGAAACATTATCAGATTTTACTTTTCTTGGAGCGCTGATTGGAGTTGTTGAAAATTCAAGGGTAATATCCCCCCCTGATGCAAGCCCCAAATCTAGATTTGCCCTGAAATCATTTCCAGATTCTCTCCATTGCTTGGAAGCTTCTGAAAAAAGTGCTTTCTTGTTTCTCTTGCATCCCAATGAGGCTATTGTTTCATATATTATTGCTTTTTCCTCCGGAGTTTGAGGCATTGATTTCTCATAAAAGCCAACAGCCTCGCATATTTTGGTGCTGTTTTTGGTCAGCCTACCTATTACTAGGTTAATATCGCCCTTGGCAAAATTTGATTCTGTGGTTTCATAAGCCAAACTAAGGTTTTTGACAAATTCCTCCCTGTTTTGGCCTGTCCTGTCAAGCACAAATCCGAAATCCTGCTCTGAGCCGTAGAAATCTGAGTCCTCAAGAAGCTTTTCTATCAGTCTCTTAATTTCATTTGCATAAACAATGTCTTCGTATTTAACCTCTCCTGCAATGATTGTTGTCGGAGTTTTTGTTACATTATACTGGAAAAGAAGAAGGTTTATCAGAGGCTCATCCTCATAATCCTTGTCTATTGAAAGCACAACAACCTGGTGCTTGTAGATATCACTGATTTCCGACAGGATATAAGCCTGGCGTTCGCTTTCATCATTATCAGCCTCGTAAAAAAACAGGATGGGGACATAAGGCTTTCCGCATTCCCTGTTAAGCTTTTCTATTGAAGCAAGAAATTTAAGCTCAAGAAGGAAGTATTTCCTTTCAAGATAGCTGTAATCTCCCTTCTTGAAAAAGCTGAGCCTGCCGTAGTTTGAAAGATCCACTCCCACTTCCTTCATTTCCTGCTTTAGAGATTCTATATTTCGCTGCATAGCATCGCACTTCTCTCCGCCAAAGGTTTCAACAAACTCCTCTTCAGCAAGGTATGACTCATACATTATTTCCTGCTCCTGTATTGTACTGATAATTGAGTTAACCCTGAAATAATCCATGCCATAATTCAGAATCATTGCAAGGCTGAAGATTAGCACAGTCATTATTAAGCTTGTAAAAAATACGTGCTTCTTCATTTTTCAGAAATTACTTATTGATTGTTTTTTTGATATCTTCGTATGAAACCAAGCCCTGCATTTGGGAATCATAGTCAACGATGATGGAAGGTGTTTCGTTTATGTTGTAATACTCTTCTAAAAATGAAATTTCCTTTGAATAGTTGTATTCAACTGCAAAAATATGAAGTTTGTACTCTTTTACAAGATCATCAAGTATTTTTCCCTGCTCTTCAGATTGTGCATCATCCCTGCTGAAATAAAACAATATAACGCTGTCTGTGTTGTTGCAGTGCTGTTTTAGCTTATACAAAAGTATGTATGTCCTTATCTGCATAAGGTGGTATTTTCTTTTCATAAAATAGTAGTTTTTAGCACCCAGCCTTTGCTCTGCATCATCTGGTGAAAGGCTTTTGCCGAGCTGCCATAAATCCGCTCCAAGGTCCGATATTCTCGCATTTGCAAGCTCGCAGTTACCCTGCTCAAAATTTTCTATAAGCTCCTGTTCAATGAGATAAGATTCGGTGTTCAGCTCATTATCCTGGATAAAATTAGTGATTTCATCAACTCTTGAGCTGCTGAAATGCCTTCCAATCATGATTCCAAGTATGAATATAATAACAAGCAGGAATACTGTAGTCAGAAAAAGATGTTTTGTTTTAGCCATTTTTATTGTAAATATACCTCCAGACCCCTGCATGATCATTATTGTATTCTTTTTTAAAAGTTTCGCTGTTCCTCACGAGGTAAGCCAATCCCTGGTCAGGCTGGTCCCAGACAAGACCGTCTGACATGTCTGAAGTAATTAAAACAAAGCTTACGTTATATTTTGTCAACATGCTTCTTGTCTGTTCGATATCCCATGAGCTGAATATTTTTGATGAATCCTCAAGCCGGGTTTTATGCTCTAAAGAAGTGTCTGCAAGACTGTCCAGCACTGCTGGTCTTTCTGCCTCAAATTCTATCCAAAATCCGTTTGCATAATGGGAGAAGACAATATCCACTTTATCTGAGTTGTCTTTAATCCAGTCAAGAGCGTCCATCAGTTCAGCAGAAGGCTGCTGGTCTGAAATCCTCACAGTATATGAAACAGCAGAGAAAAGCAGGCTGCAAAACAGCAGAAGTATCGAAAGATTTCTTATAATGTTAATGCTCCATTTCCTTTTTACTAGGGAAGACAGGGCAATCCCGGATAGTATTGAGATTATAAAGTTTGAATAAATAACCGCATAATTGTAGAAAAAAGAATACAGGATAACTGCAATCATAATCAGGTATATTTTATAGAATCTTTTCTTGTTGCCCCAGGCAATAACAAAGCCAAGAATTGAAAGAAGAAGCGCAAATATGCTGAACCCAAGAAAGCCCCCCAAGTCAGTTACAAATCTCTGCAGCAGACCTTCCGTTGTTATCCTGAAAGATGACAGAAACCCTAATTTGAAATAAAGAGGGACATAATAAAAAAAGAAAACTGTGCCAACAAGCAAAGCCAGGGTTTTGAACCTGTTTTTCTTTTTATCAAAAGCCAAGGTGTATGCCAAGGTCAAGATGAGTATTATAATCAGGTTGGACACGCTAAAAAAAGACGCCGCAATTAATGTTACAATGGAAAGCATGAAAAGTTTCTTTTCTTTCTGCATGAAAAGATAAAAACCAAGCAAATCAAGAAGGATAAGCGCGCAGAAAGGTGTTGAAAACGAGAACGTATAAATAAATACTGGAGAAAATAAAAAAACTATTGTTATCATTATCCTGTTCAGCTTGTCAAATCCAATATTTTTCAGGATGAAATAAAAGACAAGCACCGAGAGTATGCCACAGGCAAAAGGTACTGCCTTTGAAGCGATTATCACCCCGGCAATCATTGAGACAGGTGCAAGTATGAAGTGATAAGGATTGAATGAGTATGGTCTCCCGCCGTAAATATATGTATCCTCCCTTGGAATTCCTTCTTCTGATATCTGCCTGCTGATTCTTGCATGGTAGTATGGCTCTTCCCCTATCAGCATTGGACCGTGCTTGAAAGCCCTGATAATGTGGGGGGCCAGCAAGATAATTAAAGAAAGCAAAAATAGTGAAATAAAAACCTGTGATTTTGTTATATCCTTCTTCTTTCTCATTTTAGCTCTTCCATCCGGCATACAGATTTGTATATTTTGACTTCTTTGTTATAAACCAGGTGAAAACACCTGTCATCTGCATATCTTGGCACATTTATATTGTATGAACTTTCTGCTTTTTGAGAAAAATAAAGATAGTCAACATCGTATTTGTTCAATATGCTTACTGCCTCGCTAACAGAAAATGTTGAAAAAGCTCTGTTAACATCACTAAACCTTTGCTTTGAATCAGTTATGAGAAGGAAATTGCTGTCAATGACATTTTTTCTTTTTGCAATTGCAGTTATAAGGTTTCCTTCACCAACAGTTGCAAGTATCACTGAATTTTGAGGTGTATTCTGGTTTATCCATTCAAGCGCAGCTATTTCTCCTTCTGTGACAGAGGTTTCAATAGTAAGGCGTGCAAGGGAGAATGACGGGATAACTGAAGTAAAAATAAAAAGCAAAAAGATAAGCACTGCAAAAAAACTGCCGAGCTTTGATGCTCTTGTGCTTTCTATATATGAAACAAATAGCTTGTAAAACTGGGCAAACAAAAGCACGATTAGGACTCCTAAAAACATGAGCCCAAGCTTAATCTCTATAAGCCTAAGCCAAAGAAGAAGAGCAACTGAAAAGATAAACCCCACTATAAGGTATATGTCCTGCCTTTTTTCCTTGAATATATACCTGTAGATTATGTATGCCCCGCAAAGAGCAGGGATGATTCCTATATAGTAAATTGCCTGCAGAATTGACACCTGAGCAAAATAATTTGAGAGTATTTCTTTTGGAATGTTCTGCCATATAACCAAAGGTCCATGGAAAAGGAATACTTTCTTGAACATGATAAACTGGCTTAATATCACAAAAAATGTTGAGAAGATTACAATCTCAAGTTCTGCCTGGCTTTGCTTGAGCCCTTCCAGCTTTACCAAGAGAAGGTAAAACCAAAGCCCTATTATGAAAAGGATAACTGAAGGATGTATTAATGTCAAAACTATGATTGTGATTATGTAGCAGTATACCAATTTCTTTTTGTTGAGATTCATAAATGAATACAAAAGCAAAAAAAACAGAGGAATAACCAGAGAATAGACTGAGATGTTATTGAATGTCTGCTGAAAGAAAATCGGGATAAAGCCTGAGATAAAAGCGGTAAAAAGCGCAATTTGGCTGTTCTTGGTTATCCTTCTTGCAATCAAGTAAGTAAAAAAGATAAGGGATGAAGCAAAAAGATTAGGGAAAAACTTTGCTGCAAAACCTACTGGAAAGACCAGGGCAAGAAACGCAAGCAAATACTCAAAAAGAGGCGGGAAAATAAACATTCTTCCTGAAAAGCTCAGATGGTCGTCATACAAAGGGCTGCTTGTCTGCTGTATATTCTCTATCTGTCTTACTGCAAAATAAGCTGTATCACTGCTGTATGCGGAAGTGCTGAAGCTGAAATAAAGCCTTGAGCCTAATGTGAACATAAAGACAAGTATCAGCAGTGCATAATGCAGTTTTTTCATCAATATCGGGATATGGAGAGGATATATATAGCTTTGGAAAACTTTTAAAAATGCCTTGGAAAACTATATAAACAGCTGATGCCTCCTAAAAAACATGGCTGCTAAAACAATAAATTCCGGGACAGAAGTTGTGGATTCCCTTCTTGAGGGAGGCTATGAAACAGACATAGTCACCACAATATACGGACCTGCAGGAAGCGGAAAGACAAATATTGTTCTTCTTGCAGCAATAGAAATAGCAAACCAGGGCAAAAAAGTGATTTATATTGATACTGAAGGAGGTTTTTCAGTAGCCAGGCTTAACCAGCTGACATCCAGCAGCAAAAAAATATTAAGCAATATCCTTTTTTTAAAGCCGACAAAGTTCAGCGAGCAGAAAAAAGCTTTTGAGAAGCTGAAAGATGTCGTCAACAACAAGGAAATCGGCTTGGTCATTGTTGACACAATAGCCATGCTCTACAGGCTTGAGCTTGGAAAGACAGAAGATATCTATGAAGTTAACAGGGAACTTGGGAAGCAGATAGCATATCTTACAGAGATTGCAAGAAAGAAGAATATCCCTGTGCTGATAACAAACCAAGTTTACAGCAATTTTGACGAAAGAAACAAGATAAAAATGGTCGGTGGGGATATAATAAGATACGGCAGCAAATGCCTTATAGAGCTGCAGATAACCCCGAACAGCAAAAGAAGAGCCATACTCAAGAAGCACAGGTCAATGCCTGAAGAAAAGGAAGTAATGTTTGAAATAAAGGAAAAAGAATTAAAATTGATTAAAAAAACAAAAAGCTTCAAGATTTTTTGAGCTTATTCTTCTGTGAATTCCTCAAGCTGCGGCTTGAATTCGCTGTCTGACTTGATTATTCCCTTGTTCTTGAGGTATTCCCTTGCCAGGATATAAAAGAATAAACCCAGTGCCTTCTTTCCCTTGTTGTTGCATGGCACTACCAGATCAATCTCGTTTGACTGGTTGTTAGTGTCGCATAAAGCAATTACAGGGACTCCTATGTCCATTGCGTCTTTTATTGCATTCCTGTCAGGCCAGCTGTCAACAACAATGATTACCTTTGTTTCTATATATGTGTCCAAAGCCGGATTTGTAAGGATTCCAGGAGGGTATCTTCCTGCAAAGATTTTTGCCCCTGTAGCAGCCCCAAAAGCCTTGATTGACTTCCAGCCGTTTTCCCTTCTGCTGACAACAAGAATATCCTTCGGCTCATACTGTGAGATAAATTTTGCTGCAATTCCTATTCTCTCGTCTATTTTTTGCAGGTTGAGGACTGACAAGCCGTCCGGCCTTGTCTTGTAGATAAACTGGTCCATGTGCTTTGTCCTGAATTTTGTCCCAATATGTATTCCTGCTTTAAGGTAAACATCCTGAGCCACTAAAAATTGTTTTTCTGTCATTTTATTTTCCTCCTGTGTTTTTTTATAACCTCAACACAGATTTCCCAAAGCCTCAGCGCGGGCTTTGATTTTGGTTATACAGCCAAGGATTGGCTGTCTGTTTAAAAAGCTTTTGCTTTTATACTTTCGCTAATTCCCTGCTAAGCCTGAATTTCTTGATTATGCTCTTAACAATAAGCTCTGCTACTGCTTTTTGTTTTGGATTGTGCTTTACCTTGTGCTCAACACTGCTCATTCCCTCAATATGCTCAAGGGTTTCAGTATGAACAGCAGCTCCGACAATATGCCCTGCATTCAGGGAATTGAGCTCTTTTTCATTGATGTTAAGATATTCTGCAGCAGCTTCGATATGGCTGAATTTTTCTGGGTTGGCAATATAAAAAGCAATTCCTTTTTTCGTGTCAATAATTAGTTTCACCCAGCCCAAGGAGGTTCGGTCTATATCTGCAAGTTCTTTTGGTTCGAAAACCCCATATTTTACACCTAGCTGTTTTGCCATTTACCCGTAAACCTCTAAATCCTCATAAACAGGTCCTTCTCCGGTTAATATTGACTTGATTAGCTTAAAGTTTTTGATTTTTGTTTCTTTTGGCTCAATTTCTATCGCTTTTACTGACTTGATAAATTCTTCTTTTTTGTCTTCTTCAATAAATTTTATCCTTGCAAGTGTTATGTGCGGATGGAACCTGCTGTCTTTCTCGAAAATTCCCTCCAGTGCTTTTTCAATCTGTTCCTGCAGTTTTTTTATTTTTTCTCCGTCTTCAAGCCCAACCCAAACAACCCTTATGAATTTCTCGCTGGGAAAAACACCTGTTTTGCCGAGCTTCAGCTGAAAAGGCTCAAATTTGACTTGTTTCAGCTTTTCCTTTATTTCAGCCAGCTTGTTGTCCTGCACATCCCCCAGGAATTTCAGGGTCAGATGAAATTGCTTGGGATAAGTTGCCTTTGCTTTCGGCACTTTTTGCTGGAGCTCTTTAAAATAATCCGCAAGCTCTTCCAGTTCTAATGCAATGAAAAGCCTCATAAAAAATTTTTAGACGAGATACTATATAAATTTTTTTAAAAAATAATAAAAAGAAAGAGTTTTATTCTTCTGTCTCTTCTTCAGAAGGTTCTTCAGCCGGAGCCTCTTCTTCTGATGGCTCTTCCTCAGCAGGAGCTTCCTCTTCTTCTGGAAGCGGAGGCATGTCTGCTTCAGGCTCTTCCTCAGCAGGAGCTTCTTCTTCGCCAAAGTCCTCTGTGTCTTCAGAAGGAGTTTCTTCCTCTGCAGGCTCTTCAGCCGGAGCTTCCTCAGCAGGAGCTTCTTCTTCCTCAGATTTTGGTGCTCCTTCTCCTACAACTTCTGCAAATCCCACTCTTCGCAGGACTTTTGTTACTCTTACTCTGACTTCATCGCCTTCCTTTACACCTGGAACAAAAAGAACAAATCCGTCCTTCTTGGCAATTCCGTCTCCTTTCTCTCCTACAGCTTCTATCTTTACATCCAATTCATCCCCAACATTGACTGGAGGGGTCATTCTTCCGCCTTTACCGTATCCATCCATATTTTATTTCACCTATCTATTATTTGCACCTAAGTGCATATGGAAAAAGTTAGAGAAGTAGTATTTAAAGGTTTGGAAAAAAATAAAGAGAAAAAAACAAAAAAATCAGACGTCAATTACTCCGCTTGTGTCAATGTTGAATGCCGCTTCTCCGTTAGGGAGATTTGGGCTGTCAACAAGCTTCGCAACTCTTGTGTCTTTCTTGCCTTTTCTCAGGTAAATCCTGAAAGTGCTGTTGTGGCCTACAATATGCCCTCCAATAGCTTCTGTAGGGTCACCAAAGAACTGGTCAGGCTTTGCCATAACCTGGTTTGTGACATATACACAGACATTGTGGTTGCAGGCAAGATTTGCAAGAGTCCTCATGTGCTTGTTGATTTTCTGCTGCCTTTCTGCAAGTGTCCCTCTCCCGATAAACTCAGCCCTGAAGTGTGCTGTCAGTGAATCAACTATAACCAGTTTTATGTTTGCTCCTTCTTTCTTGATTAAGTCTTCAACTTTTTCTGCCAGCAGCATCTGGTGGTCTGAATTATAGGCTCTCGCAACTTTTATGTTTGCCAAAGCCTTCTTTGAGTCAACACCAAGAGCGTCTGCGATCTGGATTATCCTTTCAGGCCTGAATGTGTTCTCGGTATCTATGTAAACAGCAGACCCTTCTATTCCTCCCTTGTTTTTTGGAAGCTGGACACTGACTGCAAGCTGGTGTGCTATCTGTGTTTTTGAGCTTCCGTAAGCGCCAAAGCATTCTGTTATAGCTCCTGTCTCAAACCCCCCTCCAAGAAGTGCGTTAAGCTCTTTTGAAGGGGTGGGTATTCTCAGTACAGCCTCCCTTTTTTTCAAAAGCTCTACTCCGCTTTCAAATCCCATCTGAAGGGAGCTTCTTGCTGCAGCTATCAGTTTTTTTGCTGTAGCCTCGCCCATGCCTGTAGCCTCAATTATCTGGCCTGGTGTCGCCACTGCAACTGACATCAGGTCAGTAAATCCTACAATCTCTAATTTTTCTATTGTGGCTGGACCTACTCCTGGCAAATCCTTCAATGTTTTTTCCTTGGTCCTCTCTTTAGGCTTTGATTCCTCAGGCTCTACCATAATTTTTTCATCCACCCCTTTTGATTCTGCTTTAATCATTTATATCACCTCATCGTTTAAATATTTATGCCTCTGAGGTTGTCTCAGAGGAGCTTTTTGTTACAAGATACTCGTACGCTTTGTTCAGCACAACCACTGCTTTTGGAAGATCATTAGCCCTTAGAGAACTTGTTGATTTCCAGTTGCCTTCCTTGTCCTTGTAATCTCTTGAAAAAGAGATTGTGTTGTAGGATGATTGTTTTCCATCCTTAAGTTGGCCTGCATTTTGCCAGATTGTTGCAGAAATCGCTCCTGCCCTGAATCTTTTTTCCGGTGCGTTAGTCATTTGACTTCACCTCTTCCTTTTCGGTTTTTATTTCAGCTGTCTATTGTGGAGCGCATATGCCTCCTAAACAGCGAGGTAAGAATTAGTAAAGAAAGTTCCTTTAAATAGCCCACAACACCATGTCCAGTGTCCAGTGAGAGCTTCGAACTAGATAGAACTAAATAAGCAGGATAACGCTTAATGCAATTATAACGACAAGCAGTATTGTTTCTGAGATTGTGCCTGTTTCAATAAATCCTGAGAGGTGGAGTTTTGCAATCGGATGAAGGAAATTTATCCCCATTCTTGTAAATCCATCTATCAAAAGATGCGAGAAAAATCCGGCAAACAAAGCCACGCCATAAGTTCTGTTTACAAAATACCAAAACAGCCCGCACAAGACAATCATTCCCCAAATTGTATGTATAATCCCCCTGTGTCCGAATATTGCTTGGATTACGTTTGAAACTGGCTTGACCCTGCTTCCCACCTTGGATTCAGGCTTGTCAATATCAGGCAGCAAAGCGCCAAGCAGGACAAAAGCAAAGAAGATGTAAACATTTCCTTCATTTACAAAAGGGAGCGAAAGAAGCCCGAACAGGAAGCCAAATGCCAGGTGCGTGTGCCACATCATTTTATTCTTTTTTTAGCCTTTCAATCTCTTTTTGAGGGTCTGGATTTGGGTCGACAAACTGCGCCAAAAACTCAAGCCTGTCAAACATGTCATTCTTCTTGACCCTTCCGATTATTTTAATTATGTCGCCAAGCAGGGCATTCTTTATTTCCTCAAACTTTTCAGGGCTCTGCCTGTAAACATCCATCTGGGTAGGGGTTTTCCCTGTAAGCCTGTCAGCCTGGTTCCTGAAGAAAGTGCACCTTATGTTTCCTGTGCCGTCATCCAGGAAGACATTAAAAACATATGCGTATGAAGGAGCAACAGCATCGTGCTGCTTGCAGTAGAATTTCTCATCCTTCTGCATGACCCTTGAACTGCAGTGAGGGCAGACTTCAAAAAATCTTGGCTCAAAAACCTGCACAATTGTTCCAAGCAGCTCAACATTCTGGTCTGCTTCTGTCAGGTCCTTTATGCTTTTTCTTGATGCTGGAGGCCTTTCAGCAGAAGCCTTTACTTCCCCCACTGCCTCGCCCGGAGGATTAAGCAAAAGCTTGCTCTTGTCATTGAGGTGTATCTCTTTTCTGCCGCTGTTTTCCCTTACATAAGCGCTTATGATTTTGACAATATCGCCTTCTTTTATTTCATTAACAGCCTGCGCCTTGTCTCCCCAGCAAACAACCCTTATTGTTCCTGTCTCGTCTCCTATTATAAATGAGCCGACATGCCCCACGCTCTCGTCTCTCATGAATTCCCTTACTTCAAAAACCTGGGTTACTTTTCCGACTGTCTCCACATTCCTCATGCCTGACATGATATTTTTAATCTGGAGTTTCCCCGAAACCTGCTCAAACAGCTTTATTCCGAGCTCATTTGCAATTATGTGCGCAGCACCCTCTTTTGAAATCAAGCCTGAAAGCTGCTGAAGCTTGCTGCTGATTTTTGACTCAATATCAGAAACTGACAATCCAGATTTTTCTTTTATCTTTGCTATAACATCCTCATAAGGCATTTGTATCATTTTAAAACCCCCTGAAAGAAGTTATTGGTTTTGGTATAAAAATATTTGTTTTTGGTTTTTAAATAGAGTAATCAGTTTTGGAAAGAAAGAATAAACTTAATTTTCAAATCGCGCAGCCCTATCTTGCCTGTCTCGTCGCTTGCCATTGCCTTCTTGCCTGTGTCATAACAAAACAAAAATGCCCTTTGGACACTTGAAGAGATGCTGCCGCAGTTTCTTGAAATTTTTGGATAAGCTTTTAATTTTTCAGTTACGCATTTGTCTAGAGGTTCGCCCTTGCTTTCACAATTAACCAATTCATTAGCAAAATCTTCTGCCTGCTCTGAAGCTTCCTTGAAATCATTTATGTTAAAATCAAGCTCTTTCCTGAAAGCAGGCCTGTACGCATACAGTCCACAGGTTCCTGTCATATCCTCTGCAAACAAATCGGGAATTGTTATTGTGCCGCCAATGGTTGTACCGGGGATAGCATACCCAAAAGCACTCGGCTTGAAAACCGCATCAAATACAAGCAAAGGAGGTTTCCCATAATTGCATATCACCCTCTCAATAGTGGGGTTAACAGGATAGGCTCTTGCTATAAGCCTGCTGCCTTTCTGCTCCAAAAACATATCATAATCTATCTTGTCTATTCCTTTCATGTCAGAATACGGGTTTTTTGGAAGATATTTTTGCTTTAAAGACTCTAAAGCCGACTTTTCAATTTCCGATTTAACTCCCTCAACATCCGGATAGCATTCCAGAGTGCTGTTTCTCCTCCAGATAGAGATATCCCAAAAAGTTCCGCAACCTGTACTTCTACTTCCCTTTCCTGCAGCTGCAGTCTCGTATAATGCCTGCTGCAGTGCAAGGCTGAAACCTTCCTCGCCATAAATCTGGGATTTTTCTGAGTTGTGTATTGCTTCATAAATCTTTAGCTGGTTTGAGCCTATTGAATAACCGCTTTCCTCATTCAACTCACCTAATCTTGTATGAACAAGGAAGAATACCCTAAGCAGGGCAAGTATTAGGGTGAACAATAGCCCAAATGAAAACAGTATCGCTTTTTTGTTTTTTGCTTTCATGTTTATTATCCATAAATATTTAACAAAGGTACAACTATAGTGGGGGGTAGGATAATCCCAGCTACAACATCTACTCCAGCTCTGCCAACATTCAATGTAGTCTTTATTTTAACAAATATATCCCCCCCATCAAGAGAAGGTATCTTTGATTCAGCAAGAGTATACCCAGAACTGCAAGCAAGGGAACGATAAGTACTTTCATATCTTGCATCATAAAAAACAAGTGTTTTGCCGTTTTTTGTTGCTTCCAGTTTATACCCACAAAAATAATAATCCCTAATTGGATTCTTTTTTGGGGGGAATCCTTCATATGTTTTCATAACATTTGCAGCAGTGTAAGTCAGGCTGTACTCTCTTACTGCAACTAGGTATTCATTAATACTTGACGATTCCATATCAAAATAATAATATTCCGTGCCCTCCCCTGGAACAAGCGCTTTTGCCATATCCTCATTTTCCATCGCAAGTACAATAGCATCTGAAACCGTAAGCTTAGCCCCCTGAAATTCGACAGGCGTTCTAAGGAACGCAGCCAAGTCATAATTTATCTTCAGTTCAGTAAGGTCTTCAGAAAACATTTTTTGCTGTGCATGCCCTTTTCCGCACCCGCCCAAGCTGAAAAGTATGTAAAACAATATTGTGAAAAAAATCATAGCTATCCATGAGAACGCCTCTACAACTCCCTGTCCTTTTTTTGATTTTTTTCTAAGCATTTGGCACCAACAGCTGTATTTCAAGCATACCCTGTCCCTTGTATTCATCTCCGTCATATATTGCAACATATCTTTTTTCCAGTATTTCTGTTGAAGCTCCTGAACCGCTTTTTCCTGCCAAAGGCAGCATCCTGTAATACCATCTGTCATTGTATATTGCACTATGATTTGTATTGGTTCCAAGATTGGTTACAGTAATCTTGGCAGCCATTACCTGGTTGTCTTCCATCCAGAACACGCTGTCAAGATAATCTGAATCCAGCTTTTTCAGGTCAACTGTTCCGGGGAAAACCTTGCCTAAATCCCCATCAACATAGGCTATGCCGTCAAATGAGTAAAGTATCCTGTTGGCAAAGATTCTTGCTTCTGCATCTCTTACATCTATCTCTCTGTTTACATAGCCTGATGAGAAAGTAACCACAACAAGAATTTCGTAAACCAGGAAAACTGCCCAAATTATAAGAAGCATGAAAGTTATGTATTGTGCTTTTTTGTTCATTTTGCGTAATAGTCTCCTATTCCCTGCTTTATTGCATTAGCCAGGTCTGTTGTATCTGACAAAAAGTTGTTTTCAACAGGCAGCTTTGGGATCTGGATATTTCCAAGCTCTAAAATAACACCCACCCTTCCTGCAGGGATTATCTGGGTTATGTAATCTGAATCAGAAGGCACAACAATTACGCCGTTAATCCTGTTTCTTCCTTCAAGCGCCTCATGGATTAAGATTCTGTTCAGTATTTTGCAGCCAAGCTTCCTGCTCTTTGCTTTTGTTGCTTCATCAGAATTTATGTTGTAATATGCTTTTATGTAGTTCTTGCCTGTTTCAGGGTAATCGCCTGTGCTTATGACAAGTACTGCTGCATCGCCGTTGTTCTGTACAATCTCCCTTCTTTGGCTTATCTTAACAAAATTATCCTCTGGTCTTGTCAAAATCTTATTCTGCAGTTCAATTCTTGTTGCAATGGTTTTTGTCAGTGCAGATTCATAGTAGCTGTTATCCTGCTTGTTTATACCTCCTTTGTCATCTGATGATTCGCCGTGTGCAGAATCTATTATGACACTTTTGCTGAGCCATCCTTCATTATAGGTGTTTACAAAAGGGCATGTCAGCGTGTTTGGTTCAGTGTCAAGGCTTTTGCCTATGTCTATTCTGTTCCCTTCTTTCGAAAAAGTAAATAATCCGCGAATGCCAGATTGGTCATAATTTATTGGCAGTATGTTTAAGTCAGAAAAATACCAGTACAGGTTTTGCTTTGGTGAGTCGGTTGCGTTAACAAGAACAAAGTTGTCTGAAATCTGGAACTGGAATTTGTATTTCTCAACGTTCTTTTCATCAATAGGCGGGATGTTGTAAGTATAGTACAAGTTGCCTTCTGCAGAGTGCGCAGCTGTTATCATAAGCCCTATATCCCTTGCATAGAAAGGCTTGGCAAACCCAATCTTGGAAAACCTGCTGTTGACATACATCATGTTGCCTGTGATGACCAAAAGTATTGCAAGAGCCTGCATAATCTCTAAAAGAACTTCTTCAGCCATGCCTCTTTTATTGCTAAAAAATCGCCCTCTTTTTCCCATACTAAGAAAATGTTTTTGCCTATTTAAATAGTTTTCTTTAAGAAGAACAGCAAACAGGAGAAGTATGCGGGCATCTATACCCCTTCATTTCTATATCATTATGGCAGGGATTTGAGTCATTATATGATTGTCTGCATTGATAGCCTGCTTTCCTGCATGTTTTGTCTGAGATATAAACAATTCCATTAGTTGGGTTTTTTTCAATTAGAATATCCCTTATTCCTAAAGGCTCTCCTCCTGCACCGTCGCAATCTCCGTATATCAAAACATCCTCTCCTCCTCCTGCTTTGTCACCCAAGTTGGCATCAAAATCTTTGTCTGCAAAAACCCAAGATACCATAATTGACAAAACAGGGGATGTCTTATGAGTTGTGGTTGTTAGCTGAAAGCAGTCATAAGGCCTTGCGCAGAGGTCCTTTTCAGAGCAAATACAGGCACATATAGAATCGCCGCATTCTGCCGGCTTCTTAACTTCCTCGTTTAGCATGCATGTGTCAAAAAGAGACCCTCTTCCGGCACTAAAGACAGCAATAATCTGGTCGTCTTTTATATAAAGGTGTGGCACAACCTCATAACTTTCTTTAGTTTTGGGGTCATAAGAAGAGCCGTTAACAACAGACTCCAAAGCAGGAACAAAATCATCCCTAAATGTTCTCAGTGTCTCTCCTCCAGGTTCAGATGCAAGAAGAGAACCTCCTCCTACGACCATCATGATGATTGCTATGACAACAATAACACCCAAAACCATGCCCATAACAGGCTTCATACCTTCTTCTTCTACCCCTTTCTTGCTCCTTAGAAATCTTTGGAAAGTCATTTTAAAAATTATGTTCTTTGCTGCGGCATACAGCATGTCGGTGTTTCTCCTTTACAACCCATTCCCTGAAACTTGTCAGCAGGGCTTACATCAGCAGGGCAGTTTGCACCTTTTGCAACGCATTTTCCTCCCTGACCTTCACAGCTTCCAAGCTCGCCAACGTCCTTTCCTGTGCCAAGAATGTATTTGTAGCCAAGGTAAATCATTATTCCAACCACAATAAGGCCGACTACAAGCATTATAATGATTTGAACAGTCTGTGCTTTCTTGCTTCTTGCTTGCCTTTTGAATATCATCTTAACACTAATTCTCCTCTTCTGTATAAGATACGCAACAGTAGCCTGTATCTTTTTTCAGCTCCTTTGGGCAGTTTAAGGTGCCGACAATTGCTCCTTTGCAGTCTGTTGCCTTTTCAACGCATGTTCCTTTCTTTTCAGTGCAGTCATTTGTTGATGTCCCAAACTGCTTTACCTTGCCTCCAAGCATAAAAATCAGCACTCCCACAATAACAAGCCCAAGGACTATCAGGATTATCATATTTACAGACATTCCCTGCGCTTTCCTGTTCATTATCCCGCCTCCATGCAGCAGAAACCTTCGCCTTTTACATTAGGCTCGCCGTCTCCGTCGCTGTCGCAGTTTTTGCTTGGGATTGCCGCGCTGTCGCCGCATCCTGCTTTTGTGGCGGAGCAGGTTCCCTCGCAGACAGCAACTCCCTTGCCGAAAAGCTTCATCCTCCCGCCAAATATAACTACCATAACAACCAGAACGATTATCGCTAGTGCTGCAATGATAATTACATTAAGGGAAATACCCTGAGCCTTCTTGTTCATTTTAGGTTACTCCGACTGGAAGGCAGCAAACTTTACCTTCTGCACAATTTGCAGTGTATTTTGTAGTGCCTTGCGGGCATGTTGAACCGTCATAGCAGGTTCCGCCCTGCTGCTCGCACGCTCCTGTCTGTTCTCCAAACCTTCCCATTCTTCCGATGAAGATAACAGAAAGTATTACAAGAACCAGCAGTGCAATGGCAGCTATAATAATAACGTTCATAGAAATGCCTTGTGCTTTCTTGTTCATGTTTTGCACCTCTTTATTTTGTTAGTTAAATATTGAGAACTCTCATATTTAAATCTTGCTATAATTGCAAATAAAATAAAAGCAAAAAATTAGTCAATTTTCAGAAGCTCCAATGTATTCGGGTCAGACATGAATGCCTCTCTTTTGATGTCATCAATTATGTAATGAATTTCCTTTCCCTTGATATCAAACTTTTCTTCAAGCTTGTCCATGAACTCCTCCAAATCGCATATGTTCCTGAAAACAACCTCTGCAAGGAAGTCATAGCCGTTGTTTATCTTGTAAATTGAGTTTACATTGTGATTGTTCTGCAGGTATTCCCTTACTGTGTTTTTGTCTTTTTTGCCTATCTTCAGCATTACTTTTGCTCTTGTATGGAACCCGAGCATGGAAAAATCAAGAAGGCATATGTTGCCCTTGATTAATCCTCCCTCGTGGTATTTCAGCCTGTCAAATATTGTTGAGACAGGCATTCTTGTAAGCCTGCTCATTGTAGTCAGCTTCATCCTGGCATTCTGCCTCAGGTATGCCATTACAAGCAAATCTTTTTTGTTTACCATTTTATTCACCTCCTTTTTCCGGGAAGTAAAGGAAAGCTTTCCACAAATCCGGAATCTATACACCATATAGCAAAAAAAGAATATAT